>JAFGJT010000016.1 GCA_016928915.1 Candidatus Peregrinibacteria bacterium | reverse complement strand
TTATTAATGTTATTTTTTTCATAATTATTTAATTAAATTACTATAAAAGTATAGTTATAATATACTCTGTAGGCAAGCTTTTGGGGAAATTTAGTATAAACCATTTCATGAAAATCATTATTAAAACCCTCGGGTGCAAAGCAAACCGGTATGAATCGGATCGTATTTTTGAAAAGTTCGGGAATAGGTTTGTTATTGCCGATGCGCAGTTTGAGCGCTTGGAGAAGGCGGATGTAATTATTGTTAATACATGCACGGTTACTGAAAATGCGGATAGAAAATCGCGACAGGCAATTCAGCCGTTAAAAAAACTATATCCATCTGCCAAGGTTATTGTTTTCGGGTGTGGCGCAAATACAGATGAAAAAGGTTATAAACAGCTTAAAAATGTTGATTTTGTTGTTCAAAAGCCTGAAGAATTAGATAAATTACTTATAAAACTGGGCAATTCAAAAAAAAGTGTTTTTTGTAATGATAAAGGACTAAAAGAAATTTCTCGCACACGGGCTCTGGTTAAAATTCAGGACGGATGCAATAATTTTTGTTCATATTGCATTATCCCTTTTGCCCGGGGCAGAGAGAAAAGCAGGTCATTAAAAGAAATAATCAATGAAGTAAATAATAAACTTAAAAATGGTTATAAGGAAATTGTTATTACCGGAATTAATATCGGGCAGTGGAAAGAAAACGGAAATGATCTGGCTGATTTAATTGAAATGATTTTAAAAGAGACAAAAGCTGAACGTTTAAGACTGAGTTCCATTGAGCCGCAGAACTTTTCGAATAAATTTTTAGAACTTTTCAAGAATCCGCATTTTTGCCCTCATCTGCATATTTCCCTGCAGTCGGGATCGGATGAAATTCTACAGAAAATGCGCAGGCATTATGATACCGCCTTATTTACGAAAATGGTGAAAAATTTGCGAAAAGCAGTCCCCCATTTTGGAATTACAACGGACATTATTGTCGGTTTTCCCGGAGAAACAGAAAAACTTTTTAAAGAGACTTTGGAGTATATTAAAAAAATAAAATTCGGCAAAATTCATATTTTCCCTTATTCCAAACGAAAAGGCACGCTTGCCGCTTTAATGCCGGACCAGATACCTCAATCTGTAAAATTAAAAAGATGTAGAATTCTTGCTGATCTGGAAAAGAAACTGCGCATAAATTTTTACAAAAAAAACATCGGGAGAACCGAAGAAATCATTATTGAAAATCCTGATGAAAAAGGCGTTATTAAAGGCTTTACCTCAAATTATATAAAAACAAGAATAAAAAATCCCGGAGCGGATAAAATTAACGGAACCATACAAAAAGTCACACTTAATAAGCTTCTGCCCTCAGGTGAAGTTGAAGGAATTTTAAAGGCCTAATTTCTTTCGGATTTCATCGGCTTTGCCTTTGTCTTCCTGCGCTTTTTCCGTTTTAACATCTTCAAGCTCAATATCGCGCCATTCTTCATAATGCTGTTTTGCAAGTTTTTCAAGCTGAGGAACATGACGCTTTGAAAGCTGCGCAAATTTTTGCTTTTCTTCCTCGAATATATTTATAAGCTCATCCACCTGCCACTGCTGAAGTTTTGGTACAGCCTCGATTATTCTTTTTTTCTCAAGGCGTGAAAGTGAAATTGATGATGCAAGAAGCATTAAAAACTTTTCATCTTCGAATTTTGTATCGGGATGCGGCTGAAGCTTGATTTTAATCGGATCCTTAAACAAAGCACCCAGCTGAAAATTCGCAGGGGTATTATCTTCGGGTGGTGGCGGAGGAGGAGGCGGCATACCACTCATACCTGCAAACGGATTTGCTCCTGATGCGGGCATCTGCCCCGCTGGCGGAAAATTTGCCGGCATCTGAGCCGGCGGGGTTTGATCGACAGGCGGCTGCCCCTGCTGCTGCCCTGTTTGCCCCTGCTGATTTTGAGGATTTGTATTATCCATAATTCTTTAAAAAACCTTAATGATTATACAGTAAAAAACAGTTAAGTCAAAATTCAAAATTTAACCACTATGCCGGAAAAATTATAAGGATTTAATATGCCCT
The DNA here is from genome assembly GCA_016928915.1 of Candidatus Peregrinibacteria bacterium. Lineage (GTDB taxonomy): Bacteria > Patescibacteriota > Gracilibacteria > UBA1369 > PNNO01 > JAFGJT01. The sequence continues at coordinate 39,682 of JAFGJT010000016.1, read as the reverse complement.
TAAGCTGTGAAGGTGTTAATTCTATTTCATTTCCATAAAACGGATCAAGTACATAAAAAACCTCGGGATTTTCAGGCATTCCCCTGTATCCGTTTAAAACTAAATTATGTTTATACATTGAAAAGGAAACCTGAGTGCCGTTTTCAAGATACCATGAGGTTGTAAAAGGTCCCGGTTCTTCTATAATTATAGCCCCGTTTCTTGCGTTTACCGATGCAAAAACAATAACAGGATTTCCCATTTTCAACTGATTTGCAAAATACTGTAGATTGGAATTTTTAAATATTGCCGAACTGGGCGCCCATACTTTTACAAGGTTTGAAAGCGGTTGTTCCATAAACCCAAAACCGGTGAGCCTGTTTGAATAAATTGAAACAACGCCGTTTACATCCCCCACAAAAACTTCTTCGGGATTGTCCCATACAAGCCGGTCATCAACTGTCTGCACGGGATTATTAGGATATAAATCCATGTTTTGCATCTGTTCAAAAATCACGTCTTCGGGAATATTCATCTTTAAAGAAAGCGCGGACGAAAGAGCGGCAAGCCCGCACGATGCCTGCCATTTTTGTTTAACGGGTGAAAGTCCGAGTCTTACATCCGGAATTATAACTTTATCTTCATCAATTAATATTCTGTATACAATCTCCGAAATATGCCCTCTTGTTAAGAGTTTTGCATATTTACTTAAAAGTTCATCAGGTATATAGCCTGCCTGCTGAGCAGGGGTGTAATACTTTAATTCAATAGGAGCTTCATTGTCGGGAATAACAATTCTGTATCCTTCATAAACAATTTTAAGCGCTTCAAGAAGGTTGATTGTGTTTTGCGGCACAAAATATCCGTCGCCGTATCCGCTTACAATACCGCGATCCTGCGCAAAACAAATATACTTGGTAAACCACTGGTTTGCCGGAACATCGCTGAAACAGCTTTCATCCGCGTACGGTTCAAACAGGGATTCATCATAATTGGCTTCAATTACGATTTTTGTAAATTCCGCGCGGTTTATACGGTTATCGGGCAAAAAATTCATATCCGGATAGCCTGAAACAATGCCGTTATCATAAAGATACTGAATGGCTTCTTCATATAAATGTCCGTCAATATCGCTTAAAGAACCGGCCGCATAAGCGGAACCGGCGAAACCGAACAATAAAACCGAAAGTGCGAGTAATTTTTTCATATCATCCGAAAAATATCTTTTCTAAAATTATAAACGATGACTGCAGGGAATTTGTTGCAAAAAAAGCCCAGCCCAGTGTTACGAAATTAAATGTTACAAAAATTCCTGCTAGTTTTAAAAACATATTTTGCGTACGAAGTTTTTTAAAAGTCATATGATAAAGAGCAAGACCCATACCGTGATAGATCCCCCAGACCAGAAAATTAAGACCGGCTCCGTGCCATAAACCAAAAACGGCCATTATAATAATCAAATTAAATATTGTTCTTATCTGTCCCCTTCTTGAACCTCCCAAAAATATATAAATATAATCCCTTATCCAGCTTGAAAGCGACATGTGCCACCTTTTCCAGAATTCCGAGGGATTTGACGCTATAAAAGGCTTGTTAAAGTTAACAGGCACAGTATATCCAAGCAGAAAAGCGCATCCTATAGCTATTAAAGAATATCCCGCGAAATCAAAAAAAAGCCTGAAATTGTATGCGTACAAAGAAATAACCGAAGTGTACTGAGTGGCTGTTTCGGGCGATGCAAGAGCCTGCGTTATGGGCATTATTGAATCGGCAATCACAAATTTATAAAAATATCCCATAAGTATTATCAAAAATCCGTGGAAAAAAGACTGAATGGTGAGTTTTTGAAAGCTTGCAATAAAAAGCTGGAACCGCTTTATAGGCCCTGAAACAAGGGTCGGATAGAAAAATGAAAACAAAAGGAAATCCTTAAAAGAATGCGGTTTTATTTTTCCGAAATAAATATCGGTAAGGTAATGAATAAACTCAAATGTAAAAAATGAAATACCAAGAGGCATAACTATATTTGCCGCCGGAAGATCAACATTAAATATTGCTTCAATCAGCTCAGCCAGAAAATCCACATATTTAAAGAACACAAGTGATGAAACAACGGCAAACAAGCCTATTATAAAAACAAATTTTCTTTTCGATCCGTCCTTTATTTTATAAAGAAGCCTGCCAACATAAAAAACCAGTACATCAAGTCCGAATATAAAAATTCTTACAAACTGTCCCGCGATAAAATAAAAAACAAATCCTGTGCCTATTAAAAATTGTTTTTTGTATACTTTAGGAACAAGCAGCCAGTAAGCGGCAAATGTCGCGAGAAAAAACACAAAAAATTCAAAAGTATTAAAAAACATCCGTCAAAAATTGTTATAGATAAAAATTTCGGATTCACCCGCAAAGATTAAAATCAGGCACAATATTGCCGCAAGTATAAGTCCGTAAAATATATCGATTATTATTTTTTTCATAATTTTTCGGATAAAATTTGGGCAAATTCCGAGCCGCCTTTCTGAGTTAAATGCATGTCATCAAGAAAATATTCGCTCGAAAGTTTTTCCGTAAAATCAAAGGCTTTAACATTAAATAAAGCGGCATCCGCAATAAAATGATCAATATTTAAATTAAAATTCTCATCTCGGCACCGTGAAACCAGGTCGCTATTATAAGCCGGCAGATAAACAACGGCATTAATATTGTTTTGATTTATGTAAGCGAGGGTTTTTAAATAAATTTCATAATTAAAATCCGTACCGGCGTTCCATGTTGCGGATGAATAATCAATTCTGCAGTTAAAATTCTTCTTTTTATCTTCAAAAGAGGGTTTAACTTTAGCTCCAAAAAACAAATGACGCATCAGATCCTCTTTGGATCTTTCTCTGAATAAAAGCGCAAAAAGACGATCCTTATTTGAAACAACCGGAATAAAAGTTTGAATATGATATTTAAAATAATCAAACCCTCCGGGATTAAACTTTAGATTGTTCGCAATATCGGGGTTTAAAAATTCCGAAAAACGGTAAAGAGTTTTTTTCTGGCTGATATAATTTTCAAGTGTGTCATCCTTAAACGGAAACCATTTGTAATTATACTGAACCAGATAAATATTCTGCGAGCCCGGGTCAATTTTATCAAGATAATTAATCCATAAATAAAAATCCAGCGGTTTTGCTCCGCATACCGAAAGATTAAAAACCGCATAATCCGGTTTGTTTGCTCTTAAATATCCGCTTATTGACTCTTTTTCGTCAGTACCTATACCGTAAGTTATGGAATCTCCCAGCAAAAAAATTTTTGGCTGGTGCGTGTTTTTAACAAGATCACTAATCTCATCAATATCCTTATCTGAAAAATTACAGATATTTATATCCAAAAAGAACTCGGATGCCCTTAAATTATGTTTATAGGAAGGCAGAAAAAAATAAACTGCAAGATTTATTATCACAAAAAACAAAACAAAACCAACTCCGATTCTTACAATTCTCTCGCGCGGAAATGTTAAGGTTTTATCAAACATTAATTAGGGTGCGCTTAATACGGTTATTGGATTTGTATTTGCAAGATAAGCGGTGCCGACATATAAAATCTGGCTTGTTCCAAGAGTAAAACCGTTCTGAACGGTTACGGACCCGGCAGTGTAAGAATTTGTAAATGACCCGTTGGGATCAAACGAAATCACCTGCGAACCTTGAATAAAAAATATTGCCTGCCCTTGATGTGTGTAAGTTGAAATTCCGCTGTCAGCCATCAAATATAAATCAACGGAATTTGCCCACTGCAGATAGCCGATATAAACATTTCCGGGTTCATATCCGCCGCCGGACGAATAAATCGGCGGCTGGACCACCTGCGCATCCATAGAAAGAATTCTTGTTATTACTTCGGCTGCCTGCGACCGTGAAAAATCACTGCCATATGTGTTTTTCAGCTCATCAAGAATTAAATAATAGTCTTCGGCTTTTTCATAATAAGGCATATACCATGCGCCTGAAGATGCTTCCTGAACATTTATGCCCATACCAAGCATCATAATTTTTAAAGCCTCAACATGGTTTACCGAATTTGACGGTAAAAACGTATTGTCGGGATTGCCCACGATTATACCCCGGCTTTTGGCAAAACATACATATTTTGCGTACCATTCGTTACCCGCTATATCATTAAAACATGCCTGCCCACCAAAATCCTCGTAGTCAAATTCATCATATCGCGATCCCACAACAATTTTTAAAAGTTCAGCCCTGTTTAATATTACATCGGGCTTATAAGTGCCGTCAGGATAACCCTCGACAATTCCGCGGTTGTAAACAAATTTTATTGAATTTTCATATTTATGACCGATTATATCCTGCGGAGTCAACGCTGCCGCTAAGGCTACCTGCGCCGCCAACATAATAAAGATAAATAAACCGATTGTTTGTTTCATAATACTAATGATTAAGGAATAAAATTTAACGGTTTTTTGGTTGATTTGGATTTTATGCGCACCAGCATAATAAGAACAAAACCCACAAGCACAAAAATCAGCCACCAGTATGTGAGCACAACCGTGGATAAAAACACAAAAATAAATGACACGATTGCGGAAATTAGAAACACAAGAGTTGTTAATATCCAGCCGAATTCCGGAAATATATCAAGAAAAACAATAATCGGCAGAACAAACGCACCTATGCCAAGTGTTAAAAGGAGCAGAGCGCTTAATTTAAAAATCCACCAGTTTGTCATTTTGCCTTCTTTAAGATCGCTTATTATCTGTTTATTGGTTTTGTTTGAAACAATAAACAAAGAGCCCGATTTAATTTCGTTGTTAATAAGCTCGCCAACAACAATAAGTTTTTCACTGTCAGCAATGCCCGTTATAATTTCGCGATATTTAACCGTTTCGTTGTTTATTGTTTCTTCGGATTCAACTCTGGATTTTTCCTGAAGGTTAAGGACCGGAATGGCATTTGCCGGCTGTATAATTACATTACCGAGCTTAAAATTGGTCCAGCTCTCATCCTGACGCACCTGAACATATTTACCGTCAATAAATTCCTCCCTGATTTTTTTAAAATATATAAGATTTTCCTCACATGCGGGAATATTTAGCTGACATGAAGCTTCGGGAAAACCTATGATTTTAACAAGCCCTTTATGCCTTGTTAAAGTTTCCGCTTCAAGCAGAGGAAGTCCCTGCACGGTATTGGATTCCTTTAAAGACCCCTCAGAGTAACCGAGAAGCACAAATCCGATAACAAAAAGTATCAGCCCCATAAATAAAGTGCTCAGGCTTGTTGAAAATTTGTTCTGATATTTTTCAAAAGGATTTTTTTTAAAATCAACTTTTAAATGTTTTTCAGGCTGTTTTTCTATAAAATCGGGTGTGTTTGTCATAATCTTTATATATTTGATTATAAATCGGCCGCAAGTATTACTATTTTTGCAAGCTCCGCTCTTGTAATGGATCTTGCGGGTTCAAAATTATTATCCGCAACACCGCTTACTATGTTAAGTTCTTTGGCTTTTGCAACATATTTTGCATACCAGGTTTCAAACGGAACATCGTTAAAAGGGCTTACGGTGATTTCGGGAATATCAACGCCCTTAACCATTAAAATAACTTTTACGGCTTCGGCTCTTGTTATATCCCTGTTGGGGAACAGACTGCCGTTTTCGCCGGTAATAAAATTCAATTCTTTTGCCTTGCTTGCTATGTCACAAAACCAGTCGCCCGCGCCCATATCCTCAAAATATTCGGGATGGCAGCTTGTTCCGCCCATATCAAAACTCAACATTATTATTTTTATGGCTTCGGCTCTTGTGACGTTACGCTCGGGTTCATACTGGCCGTTTGATCCCTTCACAACATTTTTATATCTTAATTTTTCAATATAATTTTCAGCCCAGTGGCCATTCACATCGTCAAACGCATCAACTTCCGGCTGCAAAACAAGCGATTTTCTGCCATATAAAGCTGCAATATTGCCGCAGCCCCTTGTTTCCGAGGATGTATAAACACACAGAGTATAAAATGAAATGCCCTGATACGGATTTGTATCTTTATATCCCGGCTTGCCTTCAATTATTGCAGGGGTCTGATTATCGGAATTTAATAATACCGCCGCATCGCCGTTATTTAAATTATCCGGAGTGCTGTCTGAGTTTGATTTGATTAGTTCGTAAAAATCCATAGCGGGTTCCGAAGGGTTTTCCCATGTGAGTTTTAAATGTCCTTCTGCCGTGAACGCCGCGTTTAAAGTCATTGTATCAACATCCGCGGAATCGCTGTAAATTGTACTTGCTATAGCAAAAACTACTGTGCTGCTAAAACAAAAAACCAGAACCGAAAGAAAAACATTTTTTTTCATATAGTTTGTTTAAGTTTAAACTAAACAAAATTATAACAATTAGTTGATTGATTTCAAAGGGTTATTTAAAACCGGGAGTATATTTTTGATCACTTGATTCAAGATCCTGTATAAGGCCATCCTCAAAACCGAGGGAAATAAAATAGTCTGATATATTCGCATACTCTTTCTTGGTGAGAGGCCTGTTAATTTCCGGAAAATCTTTGCTTTTATAAACAGGATAGTACTGCGCCATCAATGACACATGAGCCTTTTTGTTGAATGTGTTTTTAATCCAGTTTAAAACCTTTTTACTGTCTTCAATGTTTTCGGGAAGAACCAAATGTCTTATTATTAAGCCCTTTTCAATCATGCCGCCACTGCCAGAGCGCGGAAAGCCCACCTGGCTGTGCATTTCTTTTATCGCTTCTGAGGCAAAATTAAAATAATCGGGGATTTTGGAAAATTTTATCGCAAGATCATTACTAAAATATTTGATATCGGGAAGGTAAACATCAACCAGACCTTTAAGGGATTTTATTGTTTCAACTCTCTCGTATCCGTTGGAATTCCAGATTATCGGTACCTTAATTTTATCCTTATATTTAATTAAAAATTCTCTTAATAAATGACTGTATGGAGTGGGCGTTACAAAATTAATGTTATGGCACTTTTTGTTTTCAATGAGATCTAAACAGATTTCAAAAAGTTCTTTTTCCGATGATTCCTTTTGCGTTTTTTTCTCCCAAAATTCTCTCTGTGAAATTAAATAATTCTGACAGAAAACGCACCTCCCGTTGCACCCGGTAAAAAATATTCCACCCGAGCCGCCTTTGGTCTGATCTTCGCCGCATCCTGAAATCATTGGCTCTTCGTAAAAATGCGGCTGAACGTGCGAAACTAAAAATTTATTCGGAAGACCGCATACGCCAAAGGTTTTTTCACGGTCGCACTTGCAGTTAAAAGGGCATATTGTGCAGGAAAAGTCTGGCATATAAAAAATTATATCTGAATTTTGGAAAAGAAATAACTGCCCAACGAAAGAAAAATAAAAGTAATTACGGATAAAACCAAAACATCTATGCCAAGTCCGAAATGCGACTGATTAATAAGCAGTGTCCTGAATGCATCAACCCCGTACGAAAGCGGATCAAATTTCGCAATTGTTGCTATTGCAGGAGGAAGACCTTCAAAAGGAAACAGTGCACCGGACATAAAGAACATGGGCATTACCAAAAAGTTCATTATCATCTGAAAACCGTGCATATCATCAAGAAAAGAAGCAACCATTGTTCCAAATGCGGTAAACATTACGGAAACAAGAACCATCACCAAAATTGCAAACGGCACCAGCGCACAGTTATAAGGCGTAAATCCCGCGATCATGGAAATCAAAAATACGATAATTCCCTGCATTGTGGCTACCGTTGCTCCGCCTAAAGTTCTTCCTATCATGATATTCATGCGTGAAACAGGGGCAACAAGAGTCTCTTTTAAAAAGCCGAACTGGCGATCCCATATAATTTCCATTCCCATAAAAATCGCACTGAAAATAATGCTCATGGCAATAATTCCCGGAGCCAGAAAGTTTATATAACTCCCCTGACCCGCCTGCTCAAACACATGCCCGAAACCGTATCCCAGAGAAACCAAAAACAGAAGCGGCTGAGCGAGCGACCCTATCATTCTTGATTTAGAGCGGACATATCTTTTTAACTGCCTGATCCATAATATGTAAATTGTTTTCATGTGTTTTAAATTATTTTCGACGTTTATTTGCGGCCGCCCGTCCAGCGTCTTCGCATTGTACGAATTTTATCGAGAGAACTTCCCTCTTCTTCGCGAATTGTGTTTCCGGTTAACTCCAGAAATGCATCTTCCAAAGAATTTTTATTTGTCTGTTTTTTTAGTTCTTCCGATGTTCCCGTAGCAACAATTTTTCCGTGATCAATTATCGCTATTCTCTGGGCGTTTCTCTCCGCTTCCTCCATGTAATGCGTTGTAAAAAATACCGTAATGCCTTCAGATTTATTATGATCTCTAAGATATTTCCACATGTGGTTTCGTGTCTGAGGATCAAGACCGAGAGTAGGTTCGTCCAGAAATAAAATTTTAGGGGAGTGCATTAAGCCGCGTGCAATCTCAAGCCTGCGCTTCATTCCGCCGGAATATTGTTTAACGAAAGAATCCCGCCTATCCCAGAGCTCAACAAAATTTAAAAGTTCTTCAATCTTTTGTCTGCGGAGTTTTTTTGGAATGCCGTAAAGTACACCGTGAAATTCCATATTCTCATAAGCGGTCAGTTCATCATCCAGACTCGGATCCTGGAAAACAATTCCAAAAGAATGGCGCACCTCGTTTGCTTCATAAACAGGGTTATGTCCGTTTAAACTAATCTCCCCGCTTGTTGGATTAAGAAGGGTTGTAAGCATTTTAATTGTTGTAGATTTGCCCGCTCCGTTCGGCCCGAGAAAGCCAAAAATCTCGCCTTTTTTTATATCAAACGAAATATTATCTACCGCTGTAAGGTCTTTAAATTTTTTGGTTAGATTTTTAACTTCGATGATGTTTTGCATAGTGTGGAAATGGTGGGCGGTAGAAGGTTCGAACTTCTGACCTCATCGGAGTCAACGATGCGCTCTACCAACTGAGCTAACCGCCCTGAAACTGCTGTTAAAGCAAATTGCATTAAAAGTATATTTACTTAAATGCTACGATATTTTAATATAGAAGGGTAAGATCATCAACCGAAATAAATAAAATGAAAATTCCTCATATTGGCGGATATTTAAAAGCACTGCGAAAAGAAAAACATAAGACATTAAAAGATGTCGGTGACGCGATTAATACAAGCGCCAGCTATGTTTCGCAGCTTGAAAAGGGGGTCAGAAACCCATCTGATGATGTTCTTGAACAGATTTTAAAAACCGCGTTTTTGATGAACGATTCGGATGCTGAAATTATGTTAAGAAAATGGCGAATTGAGCAATACCAGAATATTGCCGAAGGAGCCATGCCGGATGTTAGTTTTAAAAAGGAGGGCGAAGTGCCGGTTATTCCGTATTTTAAAGAAATTCCGCAGAATTTTTCAAGCGCAAAGGCCGATGAATACTGGCCGTTTTTTGTTGAGGACGCGGATATTGCGAAAAATCTTTTTATTTGGCAGATGAAAGATGACTCAATGGAGCCGCATATCCCGGAAGGCGCGATTCTGGTAATTGACCGCGACACGAACAATCTTCCGTACAGGTCGGTAATTTTATGCAGAGCTGAAACAAAATCAAATGTGCGGTACCTTGAAAAAAGGGATGAAAAATACAAACTTATACCCGCTAACAACAAATATCCCGTTTATTTCGGTGAAAATGTGGAAGTTCTGGGGAAAGTAAAAAAAATGTTTATTAACGTTTAATAAAAAGTTAAGAGAAATTTAATTTTTGGCGTGTATGATTTTATTATGTTTAAAAAAATACGCGATTTTTTTTATCGGCTGGTTGATTGTATTTTCCCAAAGTTCTGTATTGAATGCAAAAAAGAGGGTGAGTTTTTGTGTGAAGAATGCTTTAACAAAATACGAAAATTTAAAAATCCCGAGTTTAAAAATATTGATTCCGGATTGTTTAAAATGATTATTATCCCCTGCCCTTTTCATAAAAACCCCGTATTGCGAAAAGGCCTGCACGCGATGAAATATAAATTTTACAAAGAAATCTGCGGAATTTTAGCGATGTTGATTAAAGAAGCGATAAACGGGATTTGCGAACTTAAGGCTGCTGAAAGGTTAATTATTGTTCCCATGCCGCTGCACAAAAAACGTATAAAATTCAGGGGGTTTAACCAGGCTGAAGAGCTTGCAAAGCATACGGGTCTGCCTGTATTCAATCTGTTAATCCGTATAAAACAGACAAAATCACAGGCAACTCTTACAAAAACGCAACGGATGCAAAACATTAAAGACGCTTTCTGCATAAATCCTAAAATTCCACCCGACACTGTTTCGAAAAACACTACTATTATTTTGCTCGATGATGTGTGCACCACTTTTTCAACAATCAGATCAGCCGCATTAGCCTTGCAAAAAAACGGATTTCGTAAGATTATTGCATGTGCCGCGGCTTATGCGGAACTTCATCAAAATAACAGGAATAAATGACAATTGGCATTGACGCATCAAGATATAACCAGGAATCGGGCACCGGAGTGGAGCTGTATTCGGTTAAAATAATCAACGGCCTGATTGAATATTTCAAACACCATCCCGATCATAATATTGTGCTGTATTCCCCGCGCAAACTTATGCTTTATAAAACGCATAAAATCCAGCACAGGGTTATGCCTTTTAAAAGGCTGTGGACAAAAGTAAGGCTGTCAATTGAAATGCTTTTTCACAAACCCGATGTTTTGTTTGTTCCGTCACATGTTTTGCCGCACTTCTGCCCGAAAAAATCAATAATCACAATTCATGATACGGCTTTTATGCACCTTAAAAAGGAGTACGGCAAGCGCGAATTCTGGTACCTGAAAAAAACAACAAAATATGCGGTAAAAAAAGCATCGTCAATAATCGTTCCGAGCGAGGCGACAAAAAAAGATTTAATGCGTTTTTTCGGCTGCCCGGCTGAAAAAATCCATGTAATTCACCACGGAACCGATTTTAAACCTAAAAAGTTTCATGCTGATTTTGACACAAAAACTTTGGAGCAGCTGGGGCTGCGCCGCTTTGATAATTTCTTTTTATTTATCGGCAGGCTTGAGTCAAAAAAGAACCTTTCAAGGCTTATTGAAGCCTTTGGCAGATTCCATGATACATTCAAGAATTTTAAACTGGTTCTTGCGGGCAGGCGCGGCACGGGTTTTAGCAAAATACTTAAAACGGCCCAAAAATTTAAACTGATGGACTGCGTTTTAATGCCCGGATATATTCTGGAAAATGAAAAACACGTTCTTTTAAAATACTGCAATGCGTTTGTTTTTCCTTCTTTGTACGAGGGATTCGGATTCCCGATTTTAGAGGCTTTCAGTTACCAAAAACCCGTCATCACATCAAACAGCGCTTCAATCCCCGAAGTTGCAGGTGACGCTGCTATTCTTGTAAACCCGCATGATACGGACGAAATCGCGGAATGCATGAAAAAGCTTATTACTGATCCTAAAATTAAAGAAAAACTTCTCGCGAACGCAGAAAATCAGCTTAAAAAATTCAACTGGGAAATAAGCGTGATTAAAACAATAAAGGTTCTGGTTACGTAAATTTTCGGGACTGCTTTACCGCATGCGGATTTTTATATAAGATAAAAACATGATAAACAAAAAGATCGCGGATATATTTCAGGAAATCGCGGACATTCTTGAAATCCAGGATGAGAATGTTTTTAGAATACGCTCATACCAGAAAGCCGCATTAACAATAGGCAATCTGGCGAGCGACCTTGAAGAGATGCATAAAAAAAATCCCAAATCAATCAAGGAAATCAGCGGCATCGGCGAAGATCTTTATAATAAAATAGTTGAAATAATAAAAACCGGCAAATGCGAGATGCATCAGAATCTGCTTGAGCATTTTCCTCCGGGGCTTCTTGACATGCTGCGGCTGCGAGGAATAGGTCCGAAAAAAGTTAAACTTTTATATACAAACCTCGGAGTCAAGGATTTAAAGGAGCTTGAAAAAGCGGCAATGGCCGGCAAAGTGCGCGATCTTCCCGGCATGGGTGAAAAATCAGAGCGGGAAATTTTAAAATCAATTGATGATGTTCAGAGATATTCAAAAAGAACGCCGCTTTACGACGCGGTTCAGGACGCGGATGAAATAATCAAATACATGAAAGAAAACAAATTTGTGAAAAGAATTGAATACGCTGGGTCGTTAAGAAGACGCCAGGAGACAATCGGCGATATTGACATCCTGGTTTGTACAAGCCACAAAGACAACACGCCGAAAAACATCAAGACCATAATGGATCATTTTATTAAATATCATTACACTGAAAAAATTCTGGCGCACGGACCAACTAAATCCTCGACAATTCTTGAAAGCGGTATTCAGGTGGATTTAAGGGTGCTTGATGAAAAAACCTACGGCGCGGCGCTTCATTATTTTACCGGTTCAAAAGCGCATAATATCAAAATCAGGGATATGGCGAAAAAAAAGGGCTTAAAAGTAAATGAATATGGCGTGTTTAAGGGTTCAAAACTGGTGGGCGGGGCAAAAGAGGAGGATGTTTTTAAGGCGGTCGGACTTCCTTATATTATTCCCGAAATCCGCAATGACGACGGCGAAATTGAAGCCGCTTTAAAAGGTGAATTGCCGAAATCAATAGAACTTAAAGATATAAGGGGCGACCTTCATATGCATACAAACGAAACCGACGGCGCGCTTGACATTGATACAATGGTTAAAGGCATGTATGAGACCGGCTACGAATATATCGCAATCACCGACCATTCAAAAACTTCCACAATGGTTAACGGGCTTAATGAAAAACGCCTGCTTAAACAGATGAAAAAAATTGATGATCTTAATAAAAAGTATAAAGGAATTGCAGGGGCTGACAACCGTGAATTCCATATTCTTAAAGGTTCCGAAGTTGATATTCTGCCCGACGGCAGCCTTGATTATTCCAATGAAATTCTTGCCCAGATGGATATTTTTCCGGCTTCCGTTCATTCAAGGTTTAATATGAGCGAAGCGCAGATGACTGAAAGAATTATTAAAGCGATGAGAAATCCTCATATGAAAATTTTGGGGCATCCAACCGGAAGATTAATCAATCGACGCGAGCCTTATAAAGTTGATATGGAAGCCATAATTGACGCTGCCATTGAGTACGGGGTTGCGCTTGAATTAAACTCTCAGCCGTACAGACTTGATTTAAACGATATGTATTTAAGACTGGCAAAAAAGAAAGGTGCGAAAATCGTGATAAACACAGATGCGCACCACACATCACAGCTCGCATACATGCAGTACGGGATTTATATCGCTCGTAGAGGGTGGCTTGAAAAAAACGATGTCTTAAACACCCTCCCGTTTGAAAAATTATTTAATTACTGGAAAAAAAATGGCGCAAAGTAAACCAAAAATAGCGCTGGTGCATGACTTTCTGCTCAAGCTCGGCGGAGGCGAAAGAGTTCTGAAAGTTTTTTCTGATATATTCCCGGACGCGCCGATTTATACTCTTTTATATGATGAAAAAACTGTCGGAAAAATTTTCCCCAAAGAAAAAATTATAACATCTGATTTACAAAAATTGCCCGGTTTTTTAAGAAACCGTCAAAAATATCTGCTGCCCAAAATGCCGGGCGCAATTGAAAAATTTGATTTTTCGGATTATGACGTGGTTTTAAGTTCAAGCTCCGCTTTTTCGCACGGAATAATCACAAACTCCGACACAAAACACATCTGCTACTGCCACTCCCCCATGCGCTATGCGTGGGACTGGAAAAACGAATATTTAAAGGAGCAAAAATTGGGGAGAATCAAACAGGCCGCAATCGCATTAATTTTAAACAAAGTCAGGCAGTGGGATCAGGTGGCCGCGGACAGAGCCGATGAATACATTGCAAATTCAGTTACGGTTCAAAGAAGAATAAAAAAATATTGGCACAAAGATTCAAAAGTAATTTACCCGCCTGTTGATATTGATAGATTTAAACCCACAAGAAAGAACGCAGGGTATTTTTTGATAGTTTCAACTTTAACACCTTATAAAAAAATTGATATCGCAGTTCAGTTATTTAATAAAATCGGTAAACAACTGGTAATTATAGGAGAAGGACCGCAAAAAGCATATTTACAATCAATAGCGGGTCCGAATATTTCGTTTTTAGGTTTTAAAGACGACCGCGAAGTTGCGGAATATTACATGAACTGCCGCGCTTTAATATTCCCCGGGGAGGAAGATTTTGGAATAACCCCTGTTGAGGCAATGGCAGCCGGAAAACCGGTTTTGGCATACGGCAAGGGCGGAGTGCGCGAATCCGTAATCGAGGGCGTAACCGGAGAATTTTTTCGCGAACCAACCGTTGAATCAATGGAACAAGGTTTGGCGAGACTAATTTTAAAAGAAGATAAATATACGATTAAAGCGGCAAGAGAAAGAGCGGAAATGTTCGGGAAAGAAAGATTTATAAAAGAAATAGAAAAACTGATTTAAATTTATGTTCCCTCTTGCTCAAGCCCGCTTTTTTTGCTAATTTAATGCCCCCGAATAGTATTTAATTTTACCCATGCCCGAAGTATCGTTTTACCGCAAATACAGGCCCCAAAACTTCAACAACCTTGTCGGGCAGGACCATATCCGCACAACCATTTTGAATGCTTTACTGGAGGGACATCCTTCACATGCTTATCTTTTTTGCGGACCGAGAGGGACCGGTAAAACTTCTACGGCAAGGCTGGTTGCGAAAGCGCTTAATTGTCTGCAGCTTGAGGAAAACGGCGAGCCGTGCGATAAGTGCGAAATGTGCGATACTATCCGTGAGGGTACTTTGATTGATCTTGTTGAAATTGATGCGGCTTCAAACCGCGGTATTGATGAAATCCGCGATCTTAAGGATAAAATTAATTTTGCCCCTACCAGAGCCAAAAATAAGGTTTATATCATAGACGAGGTCCATATGCTCACCAAAGAGGCATTTAATGCCTTGTTAAAGACCTTGGAGGAGCCCCCCGAGCATGTTTATTTTATTCTTGCAACAACAGAAGCGCATAAGGTTCCCGAAACAATTATTTCGCGCTGCCAGAGGTTCGATTTTAAACGGATTACAAATAAAATGATTGTTACGCGGCTGATGTATATCGCCCAGCTTGAAGGTATTGAAGCTGAACCTGAAGCCATAGAAGCCATTGCGCGCACTGCCGAGGGGGGCCTGCGCGATGCGATCGGATTTCTGGAACAGCTTACCATAGACAACAAAATAACTTTTGAACGGGTGCGCGATGTCCTGGGGATTAGTGGAAGATCGGCTTTTGAATCGCTGTATGTAAGTCTCGTTTCCGAGAACACGCAGGGAGCTTTGCGTGAAATTCACAATTTATATGCTGAAGGAAGTGACCTTGTACAGTTTACAAAGGACTTTCTGGAATTTTTGCGTGAAAAACTTCTTGAAGCGACTGAAGATAACAAAACAGCGGACATTCAATATCTTTTAAATGTTATCGGGCACTTTCAAAATGCTTACGACAGGCTTAAAACAGCAACAATCCCTCAATTGCCGCTTGAAATAGCGATTATAGAAACCAGTATGGCCGGATTTTCAACTCCGGCTGCACCCCAGCCCCGGGAAAATTTTCAGAAACAAGAAAGACCTCAAAAACAATCGGTTCAAAAAGAAATTCCCGAGCAGCCGCGCGAGCACGCATCAATAAAAAAATCCATATCAGAACAGGAAAATATCGCTCCTACAGAAAAACTGCCGCTTACAATTGCGCATGTAAAGGAAAACTGGCCCAGAATAATTGAAAGGATCAAAACTCCGTTTGTTAAATTAAGCCTTAAAGAAGGTATTCCGGCGGTTGTTGAAAACGGGCAGGTTGTGATTGAATTCAAATCAAACTTTCATAAAGAAAAAATAAATTCTTCGGAAAATAAGCTTGAAATTGAAAAAGCCATCAATGAAATTTTTGACGCACCTGACGCACCCGCAAAAGTTGCTTACTCGGTAAGAAAAGTCGAACTTGATTCGGGCGGGTCTGCAGACGCTTTGTTTGGAGCGGAGAAAGGAGCGGAGAATGAGGCAGGCGCTTTTAACAAACAATCTGCAGCTTCTGATGACCTTACAAAACAGACGCTCGAAATGTTCGGTGGAGAGCTTATTAAAGATTCGTAGCGCGAAATCGTCCGATGATCGCGGTTCATCCGACGATTTCATCCGATGATCGCGGTTCATCCGACGATTTCATCCGATGATCGCGTTTTGTCCGACGATCAGCTCTTGAGGAGACTGTTAAACTCCTCTTCATCAATAATTTTTACGCCCAGCTCTTTTGCCTTCTTAAGCTTGCCGCCAGCTTCCTTACCGACCACAACATAGTCGGTTTTTGCGCTAACGGAGCTGTGCACGTCGCCGCCGGCCTCCTTAATCAAGGCTTTTGCCTGCGAACGCGTCATGGTTGACAAAGTGCCGGTTAAAACAAAGCCCTTGCCTGTAACTTTTGTTTTTTTTGCCGGACCTCCGGCTGTGCCCGCATATAAAACAAGCCCGTATTTATAAAACTTCTTAATAAGTTCAGTGTTTGATTTTACCAAAAACCATTCCTTAACAGCTTCAGCCACTTTGTCTCCTATCCCCTCAACATTCAACAAATCATCCGCTTTTATTGAATTAACGGTTTCAAGAACATCCAAAGGTGTAAAGATATCTTCTTTAACATGTTCGTGCGTCATTGTTTTTTCTTTCGTGCGGGATTTTGACGCTGACACAAGTTTTTCTTCCTCAAATAAAGACGCCTGCCTTGCGACCGGTTTTTTCCCGACGTTTAGAGGCGTTTTTGAAACGCGCTTTAAATTTGTATAAATATATTTTGCAATATCCACGCTTGATTTTTCTCCCAGGTATCTTATGCCAAGTGCATAAATAAACCTCTCAAGCGAAATATATTTTTTCTCCTGAATAGCGTGATAAAGATTTCCGGCGCGTTTTTCTTTAAACAATGGGAGATTATAGAAATCGAAAATTTCCAGTTTAAAAATGTCCGCAGAATCTTTTATCAGACCGAAATCCAACAAATCATCAATTACCGAAACCCCAAGCCCGTCTATATCAAACGCGTCTTTTGAAACAAAATGATAAAAGCCCCTTCGCGTCTGTGCCGAGCAATTTGGGTTTATGCATCTGTATGCCGCTTCGCCTTCTTTTCTTTCAACTCTCCCGCCGCAAACGGGACAAACATGCGGAAATTTAAATTTTTTCTCTCGTCCAGTGCGCAAATTTTTCATTACTTCAACAACTTCGGGTATTACATCCCCTGCTTTCTGTATAATTACAGTGTCACCGATGCGCACGTCCTTTTTGGCTATTTCATCCTCATTGTGAAGGGTGGCGCGCGAAATCACCGATCCTGCCACGGATACAGGTTTTAAATGCGCAACCGGAGTTAATGCGCCGGTTCTGCCCACCTGCACCTGTATATCTTCTACAACTGTAGTTGACTGCTCGGCCGGAAATTTATACGCAATCATTGAACGCGGGAATTTGGCTGTAAATCCCATTTTTTTCTGTTGGTCCCTGCTGTTGACCTTGATCACAATTCCGTCTATCGCATACGGCATTTTATTTCGTTTTTCGTGCCAGCTTTTACAAAACTTTATAACTCCGTCAATTGAATCAAATTTGCGGAATTCCGAATTAACTTTTAATCCCAGCAACGCAAAAGTCTTTAAAGTTTTTTCCTGTGTATCTGTGCGCGACGAATTTAAATTGTTCTGTCCCAGTTCGTAAAAAAACGCATCAAGCTCGCGCGATGCTGCTATCTGCGGATCAAGCTGTCTAATGCTTCCCGCTGCGGCGTTTCGCGGATTCGCAAATAAATCCTCACCTTTTTCTTTCTGCTTTTTGTTGATTTTTTCAAAACTTTTTATGGGAAGATATACCTCACCGGAAACCTCTATTGAAACAGGTTCGTTTAATTCAAGAGGAATTGATTCTATTGTTTTTACTGTATGAGTCACGTCCTCGCCCTCGGTTCCGTCGCCCCGAGTGAGGGCGCGTACAAACTTGCCATTAATATAATGAACTGTCATATTTAAGCCATCAATTTTTATTTCGCACACAAATTCAACCGGCTCGTTTAAAACAAGCTTTTTAATCCGTTCGTGCCACTGCAGAATATCCTGCTCGCTAAAAGCATCCTCAAGCGATTTTTTAGATGTCAAATGTTTTATTTTCGCGAACCTGCCCGAAAGCGCACTCCCAACTCTCTGAGTCGGAGAATCGGGGGTTATTAAATCCGGAAACCGGTTTTCAAGCTGCTTTAACTCTTTTTTCAATGAGTCCCTTACAGCTTCCGATACCGACGATTTATCCAGAACAAAATAATCGAAATTCAGCTTTCTAATTTCTTCGCGCAGCTTTTTTATCCTTATTTCCGCTTGTTTACGATTCACTTCCATAAAATTTAAAATTTTGGTATAATAAATAGATAAAAAACCAATATTCATTATACCAGAAAAAACAAAATGGAAGAGCAAAATCAACAGGGACAGATAAAAAAGACTCCTTTTACAGAGGGCAAAAAACTCGTGGATGAAAATTTAATGCATGCCGATATTGCCCAAAACACACAATCAATGATTAACACGCCAATGGATGACGATACGGGAGTGGATCCGAAAGACCGGGAATTTATTGAACACGTATTAAAATTGATTAATGATAAAACCATTGATTTATACAACCCAAACACTCTGATAAACAAACCCGTATACGAAAAACTCGACTACAAAGCGCAGGGCATAGCTGATATTAACGGAGTGAGTCTGCTTGCGGCTTTAAGGCAAATAAAAAAACTGTATGATCATGGATACGACAAAACATATCAGATCCAGAATTTAATAAACCAGTGCCGCCTAACCAAAGAAAGGCTCGAAAATGAATGCGGCGATATTTATATAATCTAAAAATTATGGCAGGAGAACCAGGAAAATTAGCACAAGCGCCGGGTGAGCAGCCCGTCATGCAACCACCAAAAGCTCCGGGTAAACAGCCCGGAACACAACCGCCAAAAGCCCCCGGTGAAAAGCCCGGTACGCAACCGCCAAAAGCCCTCACTGAGCAGCCCGAGGTTGCCGGTGCAAAAAAGGGTCTTGATAAAATGCAAAAAGAAATTGAACAGAATCCTTTATTTAAAAAAATGCGTGAACTGCTTGAACAAATCGGCAAAGATCTTGCAAAACTTTTTGGAATGGACTGGAACCAGCTGTTTACAAAAAATAAGTTTGATATGAAAAAATTTCAGAATGAGTTTAAAGATAAAGTTAATGCGTTTACACAAAATGACCTCGACAATATGCGCATTGTTGAGGGCGAAATAAATAAAAGCGGAAAGCCGAACGGAGAATGGATTTACAATGTTATCGGCAAGCCAAATGTTTACCAGGATATTCTAACAAAAGCAGCTGCCTCAAACCCGCAGCAGCCCAAAACCGAATTGCCCGATGATTTTGGCTCAAAATGCCTTATGATGCAGTTTGATATGGCGGGCAACTGTTTTAAAATGCCTGAAAAAATACTTTCGTCTCTGCAAAAAACACCACCGCTTCTAAATAAAAACGATCTTATGTTTTATAAGGACGGTGATAAGATATACTGCGGCTTGATCCGTGGATTTAATACATCAACAAAAACCGTGCAGCTTATTATTAACGGCCAGCCAAAGGATATTAAGCTCGATAATTGTATCTATGGGGTTTACATAAAATCAAACAAGACAGGTTTAAAAGATGATGCGCCAACGCAGGCTCCCGCAAAAACTCAACCCCCACCTCAGTCCAAATAATTGACTAAATCAAGGATTTTTCATTATAATATATTAAGTAAATATAAAATATGGCGGAAGAAAACACACAAAATCAGGGACAAAAGAAAAACGTTATTGATTTGAGCAAAGCAATGAATAACGAACAGGCAACGGCAGATACAGGCACAAATGAAGATATCTTAGCGCGTGAAGCTGAGTTATTAGGTCCAACACCTCAGGGTGCGGGAGCAGCTTCATCAGCCGCAAAACCGGGCGCTGGTCAGCCAGCCGGTGCGAAACCAGCCGGCACAGCCGCAGCTGCCGCCAAATTTAATATTCCGGCTGTTGTAAAAGATCATTATCCCGCATTAATTCCTTTAATACTTGAAACAGAATCAATGGATGATCAGGAACGTGATTATTGGTTCCAGATGCTGCCCATTATGACAGATGAACAAATTGATAAACTTAAAGAAATTCTTTTAAGCGAGAAAGAACAATTAGCAAAACTTGATGCCGATTATGAAGCGGAGCTCAAGAAAATAGATGAAAAACACCTGCAGGAATGGAAGCAGTTTGAGCAAAAACAAAAAACCGAAGAAATTCAGAAAAAAGAAGCGGCCGCACAAGTTCAGGAGCAGGAAACCGAAGAAGAACTTTTAAACAAACTGCAAAATCTTTAATATTCGATTTTTTACACGGTTTTTAAACCGGCCTTGCAACAACAACAAGGCGTTTTAAATTTGTGCCCACCGGGGTGCATGTAATCAATGTAAGCTTATCTTCTCCCTGCTGTGTGAGCACATCAACTTGTGTGGGCAAAACAACCTTTATATCGTAAACTTCGTAAACATATCGTTTTTGTTTATAGAACAAATACACCCTGTCGCCCATTTGCACCTGGTGAAGAAGGGCAAAAACATCCTTGAATCTGCCCGGATCCCATACAAAA
The DNA here is from genome assembly GCA_016928915.1 of Candidatus Peregrinibacteria bacterium. Lineage (GTDB taxonomy): Bacteria > Patescibacteriota > Gracilibacteria > UBA1369 > PNNO01 > JAFGJT01. The sequence continues at coordinate 18,954 of JAFGJT010000016.1, read as the reverse complement.
TATGAGCTGTGGCCTGTAATAACAACATTGCCGTTTTCATCCGGAAATGCCGTGCCGGGATAATGCACCACGCCGTCCTGAAGAGCAACCTGTATTTGTTGTTCAAGCTTGTCCCACTCTTTATTAATGAGCGCTTCTGAACTAACTGTTACAACAGGTACATTTTTGCTGATTCTTGGTATTACAACACGTGAATCGGGAGGGAAGACTTCAATATTTAAAGGAGGGATCTGTGTTTTCTGCACATCCGGGTTTTTACTTAAATCCATTATTTCCTGTGGAGTTTGCGACGCTCCGTTTTGTGTTGATGCGGAATCGGTTGATACGGGCAGTCTTTCAAGAATTTCCTGCTGCTCTGGAGTCAGATCGGAAAATCCAAGTTTATGCATAATGATTTGCTGATATGCATTCCAGTTCATTAAAAAAAACAAAATAATAAAAATAATGGCCGATGTTGAAACGAACCTTGCTATACTCCATATTTTTTCGGAAATTTTTTCTTTTTTCGGTTCTGAAAAATGAGCTTTCGGCTGAAAATTAAAATGAAATTTTTGAATTTTTTTTTGCGTGCCAACAACAGCAGCCGAGGGTGGTTTTGCCGATTCAACATGCAAAGAAAAAACCTCTTTTTTTGCTTTTTTGGGTGTGGTTGTTTTTTTCTCTTGTCCGCCCTTAACTTTATATTTCATGAAAAAATTTTATTTCTAAATTATTATACCATAAAAACTTGCTTTATTACACCGCCTCCCAGCACTTTTTTATTTTTATAAAACACAACCGACTGTCCGGGTGTAATTGCTCTCTGGGGTTTTTTAAAATAGATTTCACCGGTTTTTTTTGTTTTTATTTTCAGCATCGCTTTTTCGGGCGGGAACCGATATCTGATTCTTGCATGAATATTATATTCCCCTTTTTTAAACGATTTTTCTGTAAAAGTGACCTGGTCCACCCCGAATCCCGACTGGAAGGTGTCTTTATTTCTGCCGACTATCAAAGCGTTTCTTTTGTAATCAAGTTTAACAACGTATAAAGGTTCTTTTTCGCCGCCGATTTCTATTCCCTTTCGCTGTCCGACCGTAAAAAACTGCAAACCGCCGTGCGTGCCGATCTTTTTTCCGTCAATGGTTTCAATGGGGCCTTGTTTTAATAAATCCTTTGGGAAATATCTTTTTAAGAAATCTTCATATTTTTTATCAGGAAAAAAACATATCCCCTGACTCTCCCGTTTTTCAATAATTTCTTCCAATTTTATTTTTTTTGCGATTTTTCTTGAATCCTTCTTTTCATAATCTCCAAGCGGAAACAGCACATGCTTTAATTTATCCTGCGTTAAAGTATAAAGAAAATAAGTCTGATCTTTTATTTCATCCCTGCCAATTAAAAGTTCGTAAACCCCTTTTTTTTCACGTATTTTCGCATAATGGCCGGTTGCGATATAATCGGCTTTAAGCTGTTTCATACGTTCAAACAAAAATCCGAACTTGATGGATCTGTTGCATTCAACGCACGGGTTGGGGGTTTCACATTTCGCATATGTATCAATAAAATAATCAACGACCTGCTTTTTAAATCTGTCGCACACATTAAAAACATAAAAAGGCATATTTAATTTGCCTGCTATTCTGCGCGCTATATTCATCGTTTCAATAGAACAGCACTTGTTTTCGGGCATACCTTTTTTATTAACAGTTAAAGAAGGGTCGCTCCAAAAATTAAGATATATTCCTATACACTCATAACCTTGTTTTTTTAATAAAAAGGCCGCGACCGAAGAATCAATACCTCCGGACATCGCAACCAGAACCCTCTTTTTTTGGCTTTTTGTTGACAATATAATGGTTTTATGACAGGATTTATTCTATATGAATAACAGCCAAAATGTAAATATTGAAAAAGAACTTTCGGACATAATTGCGAAAATTAAAGAATACATGCCCGGATTTAACGATGAAAATTTTGTTAAAGCTTTTAAATTCGCAAAAAAAGCACATGAGGGACAGATGAGAAAAGACAATGCTACACCTTATATTTTTCATCCGATCGCAACAGTAAAAATATTAACGAAACTGCATGTTGATGAGGACACGCTGATAGCGGCAATTACACATGATGTGCCCGAAGACACAACAAAAACCCTAAAAGATATCGAAAGGCTGTTCGGCAAAAAAGTGGCTTTTTTAGTTAACGGTATTACAAAACTGTCAAAAGTGCACTACAGATACGATATGGAGGAGCGGCAGGTTGAATCGTTAAAAAAACTGCTTATTCACAGCGCAAAAGATCCGCGGGTTATTCTTGTAAAACTTGCCGACAGGCTGCACAACATGCGCACAATTAACTTTGTTAAGCCCGAAAAACGCATTCGCATAGCAAAAGAAACTCTTGAAATATATGTTCCGATCGCCAATCTTCTTGGTATAGAAAAAATTAAAAAACCTCTGGAGGATCTGTGTTTTAAAATTCTTTTTCCAAAAGATTATGAAATAATAGAGGAAAAACTCGCGGAAACAAAAATAAGACAGGCAAATCTACTTGAAGAAACAATAAAAGCCGTAAAAGACGCCATCAAAAAAGAGGACATTGAAATTGTTGAAATATACGGACGTGAAAAAGCCGCATACAGTGTTTTTCATAAAACAAAACGGGATGATAAAACTCCGGATGAACTTGAGGATCTGCTGGCATTGCGCATAATCACCAAAAATATCAAAGACTGCTACGTGATTCTGGGGATTATACATTCGCTGTTCAGACCTAAGCCCGGCCGTTTTAAAGATTATATTGCTGTTACAAAACCGAACGGCTACCAGAGTCTGCATACTATTGTTTTCGGCATTAAAGGACAGATTACCGAATTTCAGATAAGAACGGAAAAAATGCACCTTGAGGCTCAGTACGGGATTGCATCGCATTATTTTTATCGCGAATCTCAAAAAAAGGGGAAAACTCTTTCGGGAACGCAGTCAAAATGGGCTCAAAAAATACTGGAATATCAAAAGACCAATTATGACAACAATGCAAATTTTATTGAAGATTTAAAGCTGGATGTTTTTCATGACAGAATTTTTACTTTTACTCCAAAAGGCGACACGATTGATCTGCCAAAAAGCGCTACTGCGATTGATTTTGCGTACGCGATTCATACGGATGTCGGCAATAATGCAATCAAAGCGGAAATAAACGGCGAAATCATGCCCCTTACAAGCGTTTTAAAAACAGGTGATATTATTAAAATTTTAATTTCGGATATTCCAAAAGGCCCTAACCGCGAATGGCTTATTTTTGCCAAAACAAACATTGCCAAAAATAAAATACGAGAATCCTTGCATAAAATAAGCCGAAAGAAAAAACTAAGCATCGGCAGAAGGCTTTTGCAAAAAGAATTCGACCGTGCCGGCGCAGGGCTGCTAGAAGAAATGTCCAAGAAAAAAATCAGAGAACTTATTTTAAAAGTCGGAGCGCACGCAAAATGCAAAACACTCGATGATGTTATGGTTGCGATCGGGGAAGGCAGCATAAATCCTGTTCATGTAATTCAAATTTTATATCCCACTAAAGGATTTTTAAAGCAGGACGCATATTCAATAATTAAAAGATTTCTTCATCTTAGGGCTCCCGACAAAAAACGCATTACCATAAAAATTAAAGCGATCGACAGAATCGGCATCGGACGTGATCTGTTAAGCGTTTTAAGCGACCAGCATATTAATGTGGCAAGCCTTAAAGTCACTCCTTTCAGACTGCAGAATATTTTTGCTATGCATGTAATTATGGACATAGATTCGTTTGAACAATTAAGCTATATATGCGAAAAACTTGAAAATATAGACGAGGTTCTTGAGGTGCGACGACAGATTTCAAGCAGCAAGGCATTATTTTATGTTATGGCTGTCGCCACTTTTATTCTGTGGGTTGTGCATCCTTTTTTGACAATATATTTAAGCAGCAATCCAACTCTTAATCTGCCGCATGATATTTTAATGTACGGCGGCATGTTCATGCTTTTTTATCTTGTATATCTGCTGCAAAAAGCCACAAAAAGAACATTTCCCGAACTGCGGGAAACCGGCAAAAGCCTTTGGATTCTGACTTTTATTATTGGCAATATAGCTCTTTTAATAATAATACTTGAATTTTATGTGCTGGAAAAATTACTCAACTGGATTTTTATTTTTATAATTATTGTATTAATGTACGCATATCTGATTACCGAATACATAAGATACAAGAAAGGTTCTAATTCAGACTCTTAAACATTCTTCAATATCAAGCTCGTGTTCATAAAACGCCTTGCCTATTACAGCTGCGTACACCCCAAGTTTTTTTAAAAGTTCAAGGTGTTTTATTTTGCTTATGCCGCCAGATACATATACTTTCAGGTCAGTCATATGCAAAATTCTGTCAACTTCGTCATAATTGGGATTTATCTGCGTGCCCTCTTTAAATACATCCTTGTAAAGAATTTGCGTTATTCCGCTTAACGGCAGTTTTTCGGCAAAATCTATCACCCTTAAAGGGAAATCAAGTTTTTTATCTGTAATTACCTCATCGCCCTTTGCCTGAACACCTACAATTATTTTTTCTTCACCATATGTTTTTACGGATTTTGAATATATTTCCTCGGCGGCAACACCCAAAACGACTTTATCTATTCCGGTTTCAAACAGCATTTTAATTTCTTGCTCACTTCTTAAGCCCCCTCCCAGGATTAATTCTGTTGCGGGATCTATTTCTTTTTTCATAATACTAATTATTTCTTTATTAACATTATGCTCAGGGTGCTCAGGGTCCGGGAATCTGGACGCGTTCAAATCAACAAGATAAAGATGTCTTGCTCCCCTGTTTATAAAATACCCGGCAAATTCAAAAGGCGTCCTGCGGTACCGGTCAATTTGATTTATATCGCCCTTGTATACCGAAACGCTTTGTTGGTTCCAGATGTAAATTGTGGGAATTATAAGCATTATTTTTCCCGCTAGCGGGCGGTTATTTATGCAAACCTAAAATGCATAACATCTCCATCCTGCACTATATATTCTTTTCCTTCAAGCCTCATTAAGCCTTTTTCTTTAACACCCGCCTCGCCTCCGCACTCAACAAGATCATTCCAATTAATTACTTCGGCCCTTATAAAACCATTTTCAAAATCGGTATGGATCACGCCCGCTGCTTTTGGCGCGGGATCCCCTTTGTTTATTGTCCATGCGCGGACTTCTTTTGGTCCGGCTGTAAAATATGTAATTAAATTTAAAGTTTTATAAGCGGCTTTTATAAGTTGATTTAAACCGGTTTCTTTAAGACCGAGTGTTTCAAGAAATTCACGGGCTTCAGTTTCGGAAAATCCCCCCAGTTCTTCTTCAACTTTTGCGGAAATCGGTATTAATGCCGCTTCGGGCGGAACATCCAGCCTTTTTTTAAGGTCTTCCATATTGATTTTGCCGATTTCATTTTCATGAACATTCGCAATATATAAAATCGGTTTTAAAGTCAGCAAATGAAGATCAAGAATTTCTTCTTTTTCTTTGTCAGTTAAATCCATGTGGATTGCCATTTTCCCTTCATGAAAATACGCCTCGATTTTTTTTAACAAATCAGCATATGCCCTTTTTTTCGCATCACCTGATTTGGCATCGCTTTCAGCTTTATGAAGGCGTTTATCAAGTGTCTGAAGATCGGCAAGTATGAGTTCGGCTTCCAAGATTTCCCGGTCTTTCTGCGGATGCACCTCGCCGTAAACATGAACAACATCCGGATCCTGAAAAACACGTATAACCTGCGCAATCGCATTACATTCTCTTATATGAGCAAGAAACTGATTTCCCAGCCCCTCCCCCTCGCTGGCGCCTTTAACCAGCCCCGCTATATCAACAAATTCAATCACAGCAGGTATGATTTTTTCGGTTTTAACCGTATCGGCAAGTTTTTTAAGCCTTTCATCGGGAACTTCAACCACTCCGACATTCGGATCTATTGTACAGAACGGATAGTTGGCCGCCTGCGCCGCTTTAGTGCGTGTTAAAGCATTAAACAATGTTGATTTTCCAACATTCGGAAGACCTACAATTCCAATTTTTAGCGACATAAAGTACGTGTTAGAGGTCGGTCCGACCAAGGACATGCCAAAGTTGGTTGGCAAAAAATTCTAAATAAGCATAGGTTGCAAAAAAAAAAATGTCAAACTATCAGCAGTCAATCAGCCGCTTGCGGCAAACTGTTCTGCTTTAAATCTGTTGAATTCACTGTCTGCCCAATGCCGGGTTGAATTTTTTGATGACTGATGAATAAAGTCATGATGTTCTTTGCATAGCGGCATCAGGTTTTCATGGTTTGGCCTTTCAGAAAATCTTGCCGGATGATGAATGTGTTCATACGGCTTATTGCAGCCGGTATATGCGCAGCAGCCATTGTATTTTTGTTCAAGGTGGCGTTTGATTTTAGAAGGTATATAGCGTGTAACTATCGGCGTGATTTTGGAATGGGTCAACCTGTTTCCGGTGCACTGTGAAGCAGCTACGACAGATGCAACATAGCTTCGTTTAACTGTTGCCCGTGAACCCTTTTGTGTGACTGGTTTGGTTTGACAAACAGAGCTTCCCGCAGTTCTTTTTGTTGTAGCGCGTTTTACCAGCTCTTTTAATGCGGTATTCCAGTCCACAGGCTCTTTTTTCTCTTTTTCAAGCTTCAGTTTGAATTTCCGAAGCTCGAATTCCGTCTCATTGTCAATCTGGATGGTAAATGTTTTTTTGGGTATAGCGCCGCCTCTGGTTTCGGAAATTTCAACAATTTTGCCGTTTGACTCGTTTCTATTTTGTGATTTAAAATTCTTCAAATCAAACATGCCGATCTGGCCTTGCTCCAGCGGTTTTTTATCATTTTTTATATCTTCCGTTTTAAAACGAAATTTTTCATTTATAAAAATCCTCAATGATGAAAATGTCATTGCCTTAATCTTTTCCGCCCAAAAATTTTCTGTTTCCGGCTTTACGATATTTGAAACCAATCTAACCTTATTCAAACCCTTCTCTGAAATTAAAGATTTAATTTTTGGCATATCTTTAAGTTTTTCATCAACACGCAAAACCCCATCAACATTATTATGGCTCACTCCGGCCAATTTTGCGGCAAATTCATGTATAGAACAATAGCCATATTTCTTATATAAGCGACGTCTTGCTACCTCGGGAATGGTCGCGATAAAACGGCGGTTCCAGATTCGCGCGTTTAGTCCCGTTTCTTTACAGTATTTATAAAGATCTTTATCAGTTAGTTTTGCAAAATCAATTTTAAAATTATACATATTTCTTAGGGTTAAATTATATTGTCTTTTACGTCAAAATCCTATCACGAAACTGTACTTGATTTCAAACGATAAGTGGCTTAAAATAGCCAAAATACAGCATTATACAATATTCAAAAACTGCACCCGTTCAGGATCCCAAATTTTTATCCGTTTTAACGTCAAAAATCTCTCCGGATTTACACCCCTTCAATGTTAATCGGTAAAATTTTCAACCTTCGTACATAAATCATCTCAAATCTCATAAATTCGATAAATTTCTAAAAATCAAAAAATTCGTCAAGCTGAAAAAAACTATACTAAACCTATACTTTCTTCAGACTTTTAAATTCGCAAAAGTTACAAAACTGAAAAACCACTTCAAGCTAAAAAAACAGCCGCTTTCCTCGAATCATGCAATCGCGTCAAGCTGAAAGGGAAACATTTACTTTCCTCCATTCATCCCATAATATCTGCCCTTCTGCTGTTCTAAATTTTTCCGAGGGCAACACATAATCCATGTATGATCCAAACTCGCCCGCCCACATTCGGCTCATTCTGCCTTTATCGCCGCTGCAAAAAGCAATCGCCATCACCCCTATTACCGCCGCGTTTGCCAATAACTTTAGCGGCACAAGATTATCCTCAATTTTAACTGCTTTGGTAACGATTTTAATAATATCGGCGCCTTTTTGTTTCATTTTTTGTACAATTTCAAGAAGATCGCTGTATAAAGGCGTAAACGAGTCGTTGTGATATGAAAAAATTAATTTTCGCCCGTTTGTCCTGTTTGTTAAGATTTCCTTTATTAAACTATAATTTCCCTCTTCATCAAATGCAAAATCAAAATATTTTATTTTTTCCGCAAACAACGCTGAGGTGCAAATTTTTAATAACGCAAAATACCAATTTGCCTGCGCATTCCGGGCACACCCGGGGTTTTTTGTAAATTTAAAAAGAAGCATTTTTTTTGAAGTTCGACAAATTTCTTCAACAATTTTTTTATAATCCGCTTTTATAGCTTTTATTTCATCAATCCAGATTTCAATTAAATCAAATTCATCAGGAACCGATTTTATCATGCGTAAAACCTCTTTTAGATCGCGTTTTTTTATTGGCGCGCATAACATAGACAAATTTTTAAAAATAACTTAACCTGTAATGGCAACTGCAATACTACCTAATTTTAATTTATCTGCATATGGGACCATTTGATTTTTTACAATATGAATACTTCGGCAACACCATACAAAATTATCTTGTTGCGGCCGGCATATTTTTACTTTTTGTTTTCGGCTCGATAGTCCTTCATTTCTTGATTAAAAACATTTTTGGCAAACTGGCTGAAAAAACCGCAACAAAAATCGACGATACAATAGTTGAAATTCTCAATAAGATTGTTGTGTTTATGCTGATCCTTGCGGGTATTTACTTTGCGCTTGAAGCTTTGGTAATGCCGCAAAACATATGGGAAGTCATAGAAAAAATCATTCAGGTTATAGTGATACTTAAGATAATTCAGGGGATCACAATGCTTGTTGACTCAATTATCGAAAACTATCTGGCAAAATATCTTGCACATAAAGGTCATTTTGACGTTCAGCTTACCAAACTGATTTCAAGAATAATTAATATTGCGATTTGGATTATAGGTATAAGCCTAATTCTGCGGGTATTTAATTACGATATAACAGCCATTATCACAGGTCTCGGCATTGGAGGTTTGGCCATAGCCCTTGCCGCGCAGGACACATTGGGTAATTTCTTCAGCTCGGTCGCAATTATTGCCGATAAGCCTTTTAAAATCGGGGACATAATAAAATTTGGAGCTTATGAAGGCACAATTACAGATATCGGTATGAGAACCACACGAATAGAAACATATTTCGGAACGCAGATAGCCGTGCCAAACAGCGAGCTTGCAAAATCGGTTGTAGAAAACCTGTCAAAACGAAAATCCAGAAGATGTGACGGCAAAATAGGGCTTGTTTACGACACATCAACCACACAGGTAAAAAAAGCCATGAAAATCATAAAGGATACTCTTAAAGCGAACAAAGAAACAACCGATGATTTCCGGGTTAATTTTACGCAATTCGGAGACCATGCGCTTATGCTCGAATTCACTTATTACGTAATAAATCCCGATGACTACAGTTTCTACCTCAAAACCGTCAATAACATAAACCTTGAAATCAAACAGGAGTTCACAAAAGAAGGCATCCGGATAGCATTCCCAACACAGACAATCCATTTATCTCGGGAAAATACAAAATAAAACCATCCGATGGTTTTCTCCCGCTTTACTCAAAGCCATTTTTTTGGTATAATTAATTGATAATTTTAAATAAAACTTAAAAACAAAAAATATGTTAAAAATGTCACAAAATTTCAAATTCCAACTGTCTAAAGAAAACAGGCTTATTTGGCAGCAAGGAGCGCCGAGCGAAGCGGAAAGTCAGCCGGAAGCGCCTGAACAAACACCAAAAGACCCCAGTTCAAAACTGGATACGGAAATGCAAAGAACTCAGGATAAAGTAAGGACTCTTGCGCAGCATCTTGAAAAAAGCAATAATCCCAAGCTGCAGCAAATAAAAGAGCGATTACAAAAAACTAATGAAAAATTGGCAGATTTTATAGCAAAAAAAGACACAATGAGAAGTAATGCTGCCATGAGAGCGCTTGATAAAATCAATATAATGCTTGATGCTGCGGTTGGTAAAGAAAGAATTGCAATCGCGCGTTCAATATTGGAACAGTCTGCAGAAGATTTTAAATATAAAAATATGGCAAATCTTGTTGATATTTTTATGCTGCTTAAAAGTGACAATATTCCTTTAAGAGTGGGAGATATAGCTGTGACAAGAAAGGGAGACAGGATTATATTTAAACATAAAAAAGATACTTATACGTTTAAATTGTCCTTTGAAGGAGGAAAATGGGAAATGTATGAGGTAAAAGATAAAGATTTGATTAAAATGTCGTCCTCAATGGTAGTAAGCAGGGCCCCTTTAAGTGGTATCAGGGAGGTGACAACTGATTTTATTAATCGCTCTGATTTAAAAACAAAAATCAACTACGAACCTTCAGTTCAAAAAGAGGCAAAACCGGCTCCTGCTCAAACCGAGGCAAAAGAGCAACAAGAAGCCGCAACTCAGCAGTTGTTGGAAAATTTCAGTCTTCTGCACAACAATAATATTAAAATTAAAGACTCCCCATATCTTATAAATTATTTAAATTCAATCAAAGCTCCCACAAAAACTCCTATAAAAATTTTAGGCGAGGTTGAAATTGACGGGGCAAAACACTCAACAGTCGCTCTGGTTTCTTGCGCAAAATATAAAGGTAAATTATTTTATCGCATTTCCGTAGTTCAAGGCGAGGAAAAAGACAATTATAAATCAAGAACAATAACAGTTGATTACTGGCCGCAAAAAAATGACAAGGTAAAATTTGCCGGCAAAGATATAATTCATAAAGAGTTTGAAAAATCCATACAAGCAAAAGATGAAGCTGAAAAAACCCAAAAAGAAAATTTAAAGGCCATAAATAATTTTGAAACCGCAATCAGACAGTTAAAAAACATTAATGATATTACACTTCATGAAACAGCAAATAGCCTATGTTCATTTTTTGGTTTCGTCCCTCCTTTTAAAAGCGATGTTTTAATTGATAATATGGGGAATAGTTTTAGACTTGATTTTGGAAAGGATGATCAAGGTAAACCGACTCTTGCAATATATATTCAAAAACCTGAGAATGTAGGTTTTTATAAAGCTTACGAAGATAAAGGTGATTCTAAGCCAACGGTCTTTAAAGCTCCGAAAAAATTAACAGAAAGAGAAGCATTAGAACGTGTTGAGATTAGACTTCCCGCCCAAGAAACAAATGAGGCTAAAACATTTAGAAATCAATTATCGGAAAGGCTTGATGCTCATATTAAGAAGCTTGAAAACCGTGATAATTTAAAAATCCTGCAAGACTCAATAATTAAAGCATTGGGCGGCACACGCGAAGTGTACGAGAGGGCATCAAATATAGCCGTAAATTTTAAGCAACGGCTTATTGAATTAAAAAAAATGGCAGACAAGCCGGGAACAACAATTAAGGAACTTAACAAGAGAATTGATTCCGCGCTAGCACTGTTGCCAAAAGATACGGACCAAGCTAAACCCAAGACTCTCTATGCAAATTATTTAAAAAGCCCAAAAAATAAATCTACTGATAATCAGGCGATAGCATCAAATACAAAAAAAACAAACCGAGAAACAACATAATCCGCATCACAAATATCAATATTAACAATCATAATTAATGAATAAAGCAGTAACAGACTTAAAATCACATCTTAAAGCTCTGATTGTGGCTTCTCCTTCCATTAACAGTCTTCCGGAGGAAGCTAGAAAATTTCGTGTGGAAATTATGCTTGCCTCAAAGCCTGAGGATATGCAAAATTTCATTGAAATTCTTGAGGAGGAGCGGGCTGCGATGCAAAAGATTGAGGAGGATTTTGCGGCAAAGGGAGAGGAGATTCAGGCTTTGGTTGCGGATGCAAAGGCTCTTGAAGCGCAGGCCAACAGGGAAATCCGCAAGGAAAAAGAGGAGCAGCTCTCGGTTAAAGAACAGGAGACTGCGGCAAGCCTTCTTACAAAACTTGATGATATTGAAAAAGCAGAGCCGCAGCCCAAAAAGAAAAAGGGCTGGTTCTTTAATAAATAAGCATTTTGCTACCAGGTTACCACTACCTTTGATGGTGTGATGCTAACAACATCCACGCCTTCGGGTAGGGTTAAATATGAGTCGTTAAGAATAAATTCGACGCTGTTATCTTTGTATTCGGTTATATCAAGTTCTATCTGAATGAACTGCTGTATTTTTTCAAGGTCCTCGGGATCGCCCTGCACGACAACAGCAACTGAAGCAGGATCAACCTTATGGTTGGCCTGAGGCGCTTTGAATTTGCGTACAACAGGGTAAACATTTAGTGTTTTTCGGTTTTGCGCAATATCACCCGAATCATAAGTGCCAAGTTCAATGTAAACCGAAACCGATGCGCCGGAATCGGTTGTTACCCCCTCGGGAAGACCCCTTATATTTACGGTAAAGGTCTGGCTGGAATTTATTTTTTCAACATTGATATCTGATGTCTGTACAAATTCTATATCTTTTAAAATTTCGGCGGATCCGTTTAACGATATAACCGAAGGGTTAACATTTATTGATTTTATCCACACGTTTTCGGGGGGTGTGCCGATTATATTGGGTTTTACGCCAACCACTTTTTGACCGGTTACGGCTGCAATAATAACTTCGGCCTGTGTTTCGGGCTTATCGGCGGTAACGTTTGCCACTGGGTTACCGTTCAAATCAAGCATTTTAAGCGGAAAAAACTTTTTGATATTTTTATCGGTGCTGCCAAGATCAATTTCTATAATTGCGGCGGAAATACTGTTAAGATCTTCCTGCGAACCTCTTATTATAGCGTTTTCATCGGTGAGTTTAACTTCTTTAACAGTGTATCCCTCTTTAACATCCCCTATTGTTTTATATTCAACGGGCACTTCTTTCTGCGATTTTTTTTCTATTGTTATTTTTATTGAGGATGGTTCAACTCTTAAAACCGCTACTTCGGGCTTTTTTGAACTTACAAGCACAGGTACTTCAATCTGCCCTTCTTTAAGCCCCTGCAGATCAACGTACGCGTTAAAATCTTCGGGGGTCAGATTTTTTGTGATATCGCTTGATGTGACTTTTAATCTTAATTTAACTTTTCCCGGATCATCCTCAAGAACCAGATCTTCGGAAACGTTAAACGCTTTTATCTGCACTTCCTCGGGGAATGTATAAAAAGAATTTTCCGTTCCTATAACAAGAATCCAAAAAATAACAGCGGCAAGCACCGCCAGAATTTTAAGCTCCCAGTTTGCAAGCAGTATTTTCATATTTTATATTTGATAATCAGGTTTTTTGGCTTGTATTTGCAAGGAGGGTTTTATATTTTTCGTTTAACAAACGGATTTTTGCCCTTGAATTTAAGAGGCGCTTTTTTGGGTTCATAAAAACCCTCAAGCAATTGCTGCAGTCTTTCGGGGGTTATGTTTCTTTCGAGTTTGCCGTTATGTGCATAAGAAATTGTTCCGTGTTCTTCGGATAATACAATAACATGCGCATCAGTGTTCTCGGCAAGCCCCGCAGCGGCTTTATGCCTTGTGCCCAGCGTTCTGTCGGCCTGTTTATATGAATGAGGAAGTATACATGCAGCGGCAACCAGCCTGTCTCCGTCAATAATTACAGCGCCGTCGTGCATGGGGGATTTTGGAAAAAATATTGAAAGCAGAAGTTCTTTGGTGGCTTTTCCGTTAATTGGAACCCCCGTTTCAGCATATTCGTTTAATGAAACTTCACGTTTTAATACCATCAATGCGCCGGTTTTTCGCTGAGCCATTGTAACGCTTGCCTCAACAAGACTGCCTATTAAAATATCCGCCTGTTTAATTTCGTGAGAAGTAAAAAGCCTTGCCTGTCCGAGTTTTTCAAGGCCGCGCCTTAGCTCCTGCTGAAAAATAACCGGAATCGCAACAAGAATTATTGTTAAAAAGCGGTCAAGAAGCCAGCCTGTGGCAAACAACTGCAGGGCCTTGCTTAATAAAAACACAAACGCAAGTATTGAAAGGCCTATTAAAATATGCAAGGCGCGGCTTCCCTTTAACAGCAAAAAAATATAATAAAAAACTATGGATACAAGCAGAAGATCAATTATCACCTGCGGCCAAGAAAACTGCAAAAGCACTATGTTTTCCCAAAAAGCCCCTGCTCCGCGGGTAATATATAAAATAAAATCAGCCAAAGCTTTATTTATATATTCCATGGTCAGAATATTAAGCTAAACCGGCTGATTTTTCAAGAAAATATGAATTATATTTTAGCTTTATTTAAAGCTCTTGCCGCAAACATCGCTATAAGCGCAAGTAAAACATAAATCAAATCCTCCGGACCGGATTTTGACAAATCCGTATCGGCATATTGAGTGGCCGCAGTATCAGCTGCGTAAGTTTGTGTTGTTGTAGTTGAGGTTGTTGTAGTCGAGGTTGGCACAAAATCTTCATCAGCAGCGCCTGAAAGTTCTTCTGTAGGCGAAAAAGCAAATGAATCGTCGGTCTCTTCTCCGATTTCCTCAATCAGTGGGAAGCTGTCTTCCTCTTCGGTGATTTCCTCGGTTGGCGGTGTTAGTATATCTTCATCCCCTCCCAGTGTTTCCTGAGGCTGGGTTGCGTCTATCACACAATCCGGATCAGCATCTTCGGACGCGGCACCCACACAGACTTTTCCGGTCATAAAAGGATGGAGGGAACAGCTGTAATTATAAACACCTTCCTCTGTAAATTTATAAGAAAAAGTATCGCCCTGCGACAAAAAGTCACTCTGGAAAAGATCACCGGAAGTCACTGTATGCTGAATACCGGCGTTTGCCCCGCTTTCATCGTTCAGCCAGCTTACAACAGTATCTTTTTCAATGCGTACAATATCGGGAGTGTATTCAAACTCTTTTATGCGCACAAGAACGGTCTGCTCCTCGGTTAGAAGCTGGGCTTTTAAATCATCGGGCGGAAGCTGAATCCACCACGTTAATAAACCTATTAATGTTACAAGCCCAAGGGAAACGATAATTTGTATTTTTGTTTTTATATCCATGTTGTGTTTTTTTTATGTATCGTAATATTTTATCATATTTAAGCCGTTTTTCCCACTTAGTAAGCTGGACAACCATAAAAAATTAATGTATAATAATACGATGTAAAACAAAACAATGCATATACAAACAAGAAATTTATCAACTGATATAAAACTGCCAAAAAATCTCTTTATTTTGCCTTTAAAAGAGGTCGTTGTGTTTCCTTCAATGGTTGTTTCCGTTTATGTTAAAAATATTGATTTTATTGAGCAGATAAAGCAAAAAAAGGTGAACAACGAACTAATAGGGCTGGTTGCATATAAAAATCCCGAAGTAAAAATCGCGTTTCATACAGGTACAGCATGTAAAATCATTGAAATTATTATGGGACACGGACCCGATGCTGTTGTTCTTGTTGAAGGTGTGGCAAGGTTTGAAATCACAAAAATACTGCAGGAAGCTCCCTATATTGAAGCTGAAGTGGCAAAAATCGAGCCGACTTTAATAAAATCAGAGGACGGTGACGGGCTTGCCCTTGAAATAAAAAGGCTTCTTGAAACCATTTCTTCTCTTGGAAGACCCCTTCCGGAAGAAGTAATAATAAATCTTAACAATCTGAACGATTACGACCAGCTCTGCGATCTTGCGGGGTCTTATCTTTCAATCCCCCTTAAAGAAAAACAATACCTGCTGGAAATGCGTGATACTCTTGAAAGAATGAAAGAGGTTGTGCGCCAGCTTTCGCACGAAATGAGAATGCTTGAAGTTAGGAGCAAAATTCATTCCGAAGTTGAAAAAGAAATGAGCAAAACCGAAAAAGAGTTTGTTTTAAGGCAGGAACTTAAAGCCATACAAAAAGAACTCGGTGAAGAGGGCGATCCCGAAAGAGCCGCGGAAATGAAAGAAATTAAACATATCGAGGAGGAAATAATTAAGGCCAAAATGCCCGCAGAGGTTGAAAAAATCGCCATTGAAGAACTTAAAAGGCTTAAAAGAATTTACCCGATTTCACCGGAATATAATGTGACGCGAAATTATATTGAATGGCTGTATTTAATGCCGTGGAACAAGAGCAGTAAAACAAAAATTGATATTAAAAAGGCAAAGGCGATCCTTGATGAGGATCATTACGGTTTAAAAGACATTAAAGAAAGAATTGTTGAATATCTTGCAATTTGTCAGATGCAGAACAAGCCGGGAGCCACAATTATGTGTTTTGTAGGGCCTCCGGGAGTTGGAAAATCTTCGCTGGGGCACAGCATCGCAAGATCTTTGGGAAGGAAATTTATTCAGATGTCGCTCGGCGGAATGCACGATGAAGCTGAAATTCGGGGCCATCGCAGAACCTATGTAGGCGCGATGCCCGGAAATATTATTCAAAACATTAAACGCGCGGGTGAAAACAATCCCGTTTTTATGCTTGATGAAATTGACAAACTCGGGCTGGGAAATTTTCAGGGAGATCCCGCATCCGCATTGATTGAGGTGCTTGATCCTGAGCTTAATCATTCGTTTCACGATCATTATCTTGATGTTCCGTTTGATCTTTCAAATGTCTTGTTTATTACAACCGCGAATATTCTGGATCCAATTCCTCCCGCGCTTCTTGACCGTATGGAGGTGATTCATCTTGCGGGTTATACCGAGGAAGAAAAGGTTCAGATAGCTAAAAAATATCTTGTACCAAAACAGATAAAATTCAACGGGCTCGAAAAAAATCCTTTTACAATTGAGGACAACGCGATTTCTTATATAATTCGCCGTTATACGCGTGAAGCGGGTCTGCGCGATCTGGAGCGTGAGATTTCAAAAATCTGCAGAAAAGTTGCTAAAAAAATGCTTGAAAATAAAGGAAAAACAAAAGTGGTCGCTAAAAAAGATATTGCCGAACTTCTGGGTGTTGAACAATTTATTGAGGATGTAAAAGCGGAAAAAGACGCGGTTGGAGTTGCAACAGGTCTTGCCTGGACCCAGGCCGGTGGTGAAATTATCTTTGTGGAAGCCACAAAAATGCCCGGGCATAATGCCGTTACGCTAACCGGTCAGCTCGGGGAAGTTATGAAAGAATCAGCAAAAGCGGCATTATCATATTTAAGGAGCAACGCAAAAAAATATAATCTTAAAGACAGTGTATTCGAGAAAATTGATATTCATATTCATGTACCGGAAGGCGCAACCCCGAAAGACGGACCTTCGGCAGGCATTACAATCGGAACCGCGTTGGTATCTTTATTTACCGGGGTGGCGGTAAAACGTGACGTTGCCATGACCGGAGAAGTTACTTTAACGGGCCACGTGCTGCCCATAGGTGGACTTAAAGAAAAAGTTCTGGCCGCAAAAAGGTCGGGAATTAAAACAATAATAATTCCTTCAGAAAATAAAAAGGATTTAAAAGACATTGAAGCGCATTTAGTAAAGGGAATTAAATTCATCTTTGCAAAAACCCTGGATGATGTGGTTAAGAATGCGCTGCATAAATCAAAATAGAGAAAAAGGGCGCAGTAATTTATACAATTTCTTCAAGTTTTTCAAGCAGCTGATCGGCTATCATTTCATCTTTTTTTTTTGCTTCATCTTCGGCGGCTTTTCTTTTGTATCTTTTAACTTCATGTTCAACTTCGACCATTTCATTTGTTACTGCTTTCATATTCTGCTCCAAAGCCGTAATTTCCGCATCCCGCTTTTGTATTTCTTCTTTTTCTTCTTCCAATGCCTTTATTATTTCTTCCATTTTATCGGGCGGTGCCGCAAGCATACGGCTAACAAGAGTGTTTCTTTCATTATCAAAAAGATTGTTGATGCTTTCTGAATTATGAATTAATTCTTGAAGCTTTTTTTGGAGATCAGACATCTGGATTTTATGATTTATTTAAGTACTCGTTTTTAAAATCTTGCCTATTTTGGCTGCAGCGGCTTGTTTAGGATTTTTAAGATTGTCCAAACTTGTTTCGGCGTTGCGAAGCTGAGCTTCTCTTTTTGATCTTTCTTCTTTTGTGTATTTATTTACTTCTTCAGCAGTCAACGGGGTTAAACCGCTGCGCACATACGCAATTCTATTATTAATTTTTTTCCATTCATTTTGGTTGCCGCGTGCACGATTTCGCAATTTTTCCATTTGTTTC
This sequence comes from Candidatus Peregrinibacteria bacterium, assembly GCA_016928915.1. GTDB lineage: Bacteria > Patescibacteriota > Gracilibacteria > UBA1369 > PNNO01 > JAFGJT01. The sequence continues at coordinate 884 of JAFGJT010000016.1, read as the reverse complement.
ATTGCGACCCTTTTTGCTTCTGGAGAATTAGGATCCTGTAATTTTTGTACAAATTCTTTAAGTTTTGTTACCTTATCCTCCAATGCTTTAATTCTTTCTGCTTTTTCTTTTGCCGCTTCTTTTGGAGTTAATTTATTTTTATTCTCTCCCAATTTTAGATTTAGCAAATCATCGTAATGTTGGGAACCTTCCGGATTCCCTGTTTGATAAACATTTCTACTATAAAAAAACTGATATAAAGATGGTAAATAATGCGAAAATAATTTTTTTGTTTGTTTAACCATGTTTTTTTGGTTTATAAAATATTTTTTGTTCCATATTCACATATACATAATAACATAAAACTTTATTATGGTCAATCTTATGTATAACAAATTATGATTTTGCCGCTACAACAAAAAAAAAATTATAAGTATTTTCCCTTTAAGAAAGTTTTTGATCGAAGGTAATTACGCGACATTGGAAACAAGGTAAAACTTAACCATTCCTGTCTTTGTTTTTAATCGAATGTGACTACGCGACATTGGAAACAAGGTAAAACTTAACTATTTCTGTCTTTGTTTATAAATAAATGCTGTACAATAGGCAAATACGATTATGCAATAATTTTGATGCATGCCGCATATAACAATCGCGCTTTTTTGGCTTGCTTGTGCGACAATACAATAACAGATATGCATCATAAGGCTGAACAAAAGGCTTGTATAATTATACAACAATAGATATTAGCAATTATGTGGAGATTGGAAATTTGTGGCTTTCTTGTGCGACGAATATGAGACAACTTGACGGGCTATGCCAGCCCGTTTGTTTGATTTTTGGCTTCGCAGTGCTATTATTTAAGATACATTTATAGCATCATTTTTATGTTCAATACTTGATGG
>JAFGJT010000015.1 GCA_016928915.1 Candidatus Peregrinibacteria bacterium | reverse complement strand
TAAGGAGCTTCCAGCTTAATTAAAAGCTGTTCCAGTATTTCCTGAATTACTTTTTCAATTTCCATTTCATATAGTTTTTAAGAAATATATTATTTTGTAATCACTTTTACCTCGGGTTCATTTTTCTTCCTTTTTTTCTTTTTATTAACATATAACTGCTGACCGATTCCGAATATTGTTGAAACTCCCCAGTAAAGCCCAACACCTGAAGGAGTTGAAGCCGTGAATAAAGCGATCATGGCGGGTAATATATAAATCATCATTTTTTGCGCCATTTCCATTTCGGCACCCGCACCTTTTTTCTCGCCTTCTTTTTGAAGTTCTTTTTTGGGCTCCGGTTTTTTCATGCTTAATTTCATTTGAACAAACTGCAGACCGCCGACTATAAGGGGCAGAGCAAAAGCGTCAATCCTTGTAAGGTTTAATATACCGAGGAAATTTGTATCAATAACAGAAAGATCAAACATTCTGAGGGGCTGATATAAAAGATAAACATTATCGGGATTCAGTCCGTTCTGTATAACATAAAACAAGGCAATCAAAATCGGCAGCTGGATTAAAAGAGGAAGGCAGCTTCCGAACGGATTTACCTTGTATTCTTTGTATAATGCGAATGTTTCCTGTGCCAGTTTTTGCTGATTGTTTTTGTACTGCTCCTGCAGCTTTTTTATTCTCGGCTGTATTTCCTGCAGTTTTTTTTGTGATTCCATGGCTCTCTGCTGCGGAATGAAAAGCAGAAGACGCAGAAACAGAGTAAGCATAATTATGGCAAATCCAAGATTATACCCGGGGATAATACTTACAAAGTAAATAAGAAGATTATATATAGGCTGATAAAAGAAAGTTCCCCATATATATCCCCATGTTGATTTGCCCGAAACCGTAAATTCATTTGATTCAATCTCTTTTGCTTCCCCGTTTATAGTTGCTTTAACCATTATTTTGTAACGTCCTATTTCATTAAAAAGGGCGTGATTCCATGAAGTGTATTTTATTGTCAAATCCTGCTTCGGCTCAACAATAAAATCATTTTTAGTGTCGCATGTAATTTTTGGACTTACTGTAAGCTGCTGCCACTCTCCGTTTATATATCTGAAAACTTCAAGGGGTTCAGCCGGACAGTCGTTTGTTATTGTAATTTTTTCTTCAGTATTATTGCGCAGCTTAACCGAAACCAGATCGTCTTGTTTATATTCTTTGTTTACCGTTGCCACACCAAGACTGTTTCCCGTAAGCATCGCATCAATATCCGGGTTGCCGGCGCAGCCTTTAAAAACCATTGATATTACTATAAAAAGGCCTAAAAAAAGAAGTATGTTTTTAAATTTCATAAGATTTTATTAAAATACTTTAATATATCACTGATATTCTGATAAATTTTTGAGTAATTGCAAGTTAAGATTTTTTTATAAGGTATAAGGATAATATCATAATATCTTTTTTCAGCTTCATCCTTTGGTTTTTCTTTTATATTGTTTCTTATTGCTTCGTATACCTGGCGTTTTTTTTTGTTGCGCGACACGGCTGTTTTTTCAAATTTACGTGACATAACAACGCTAAAGCGATAAAACCCACATTTGTTTAGTCCGTATTTGATTATAAAGCTCCCGATTTTCGCTTCAGAACCCTTTTTAAGTATTTTTTCAACCCTCCATCTGCGCAGCCTGTAATTTTGTGCGATCATGATATATAAGGTGTTTACACCTGTTTTTTCTTAACTGACAGTTGTTTGCGTCCTTTGCTTCTTCGTCTGTTTATTACCTTTTGTCCGCTTTTCGTGCTCATTCTTTTTAAAAATCCGTGTTTTCGCATTCTTTTGCCTTTTTTAAGTTTGCCCTGCATATTCTAAAGTTTAGTAATAAATTAGCTAAATGCGGAAAAATCATACTGGAGTTCAACAAATTATGCAAACAGATTTTATTAAAAATTTATTTAAAAAGCTTAAAAAACTTGCTGAAAATGAATTTTTAGGTTATCTTTTTTCAGAATAAAATTTGAGATTAAAATCCATAAAAATGAAACTTAAAAATCAATTTGAGTTCTTATTCGTTGGTAAGGAGGAGGGGAGTTTTCTTGAAAATTACGCTTATGATCTGGGTGAAGGTGAAGAGGCGGCCGGACAGCTTTTTGTAAATGTGGAAATTCAGAACAATCCCGCTGATGCGGAGGTAATTGCGGAAACGATTTTTGATTCAGCAAGAAAAATTTTTTTTTCCGATTTGGAAAAAGATGTTTATACAAGGTTTGAAGATGCTCTAAAAGAGGTTAATAAAGCAATTACAGCTTTCAAGGCCGAAACGGTTTCAAAATTTATCGGTAATATTCATGCCGTTATTTCGGTTGTTGCAGGTAAAGAACTTCATTTGTCGCAATGCGGTGATGCGGAGGCTTATTTAATAAGGAAAAAATTCTGCAGTATAATTTCCGAAGGACTGTCGGATGCTGCGGGAGAGGTCGGTGATGAAACATTTTCTAATATTGCAAGCGGCACACTTGAGCCCGGTGATTTTGTTGTTTTTGCGACAACAAGGCTTCTTAGATATATTTCCAAAACAGATTATATCCAGACAATGAGACCTCAGGATTTGAAAGGCTCTCTTGCTGATTTGTCGGATGCTCTTGCTCCCGAAATTTTAAGCAAAATCGGTATTATTGGTATTGTCTTTCATGAAGGTTTAAGCGCATTGACCGATTCTGAAAAAAAAGGTGTGCGCGAATATCTTGAGGATGAAAAACCCGGATTTGCCCGCAGAGACAGAATAAAATTAAATAAAGGAATAGGATTTTTAAAAGGGGTCGGCAAGAAAATTGTGCATTATATGAATGAAATTTTAACGGGAATGACCTCGAAACAGATGACAAAAGATAAAATTTTGGTGCTTTTAATAATCATTATAGTTTTGTTAACCGGCGTGATCTGGTATGTTAAAAATTCCGGAGCCCAGCAGAGGGAACTTGAAAGACTTGATGCTGTTCTTACAACAGTACGGGAAGAAATAAACACAGCTTCTTTGCGCGGGTTAAGCAATAAGGACGGCGCAGCACAGATACTTGCCGATGCCGAAAACAAAGCAATGGAAGTTTTAAACTCGGGTAATTTAAGAAGCAAGGCTAACGAACTGTTGGGTCTGATTCAGGAAGAAAAGAAAAAGCTGGACAATGTTGTGTATGTAACAAACCCGCGCGTGATCGCAAATTTGGCTGAAAAACGCGAGAATGTGAGTGCGCTTGGTATGATTCCGCAGGCGGAGCATCTATATGTTTATGAATACAACGCTTTATATGATGTTTTGATTGACAGGGTAGAGTCGCCGGTAACAATTGACGACAATGAAACCGTTATTTCGGGTGTTTATGATAATGATAACAAGGCAATGCTGTTTATAACAAAGAGCGGTAAAGTTATTCAGTATGCAAACGGGCAGTTCCAGTTTATGGATACCGATGACAGCACTTTCAGAAAAGGAGTCGCAATAGATTCTTATAACGGAAGAATGTATTTGCTTGATGCCGAATCAAATCAGGTATGGAGATATGCAAAAAAACGCGATCAATACGGAAGCGCTGAAGGGTATATTACAAGCGGGACGGTTACAAATCCTGTTGATCTGGCTATTGACGGCTTTATTTATGTTCTGCAGAATGACGGAAAAATTATGAAATTCGACAGGGGCGCAATGGTGGACTTTGCTGTTGAAAAAGCGCCGCTTGATCCTATTCAGAACCCGACTCGAATTCATACGGAGCTCGATTTAAATAAAATCTTCATTCTTGAACCCTCAAAGTACAGGGTTGTTGTGCTTGAAAAAGATATACAGTCAAACAATGCCGTTTACAGTACGCAGTATGTGTTTGACAGCATAAATGATGTAAGAGATATGTACTACGATAAAGGAAGCAACCGGCTGTATCTGCTTGATCCGCAAAGGATTTATGAGGTTATTTTGTGATGCCCAGGCACCCGGCAATTAATTTCGCTATTTTTAGCGCTGCATCTGGTTTACTGTGTTTGGAAAGTGCGATCTGGTATTTGTTATAATCTTTTCTGATTATGGAAATCATTTCATGAAGTTCATTTAACCCTTTTTTACCTTTTTTTAAAATAAATCCGAGATTGTGGGATTCAATAAGTTCAGCGTTTCCTTCCTCCTGCCCCGGTATTATTTGTGTAATAATCATTGGTTTTTTTGCTGAGATGCATTCCATTATTGTAGCTCCGCCGGCTTTTGAGATAATCAGGTCGCTTGCGCGTATAAGATCCGGCACATTGTCGGTCCAGCCAAGTATGGCAACATTTTTTTGATTATTCAGATGTTGAATTTTTGGCATTAACGTTGCATTTCGTCCGGTAACGCAGATAACGTTGTAATCTCTCTTTTCATAAATAATTTTTTCAAGAATATTCAGGTTCTTACGGTTGTTTCCTATAGCGGCAAAGAAAAGAACCGTAAAAAGTTTCGGGTTTAATTTTAAAGAACAGAGAAGGTTTTCACTGTTGAGTGGATGTGAAAATTTAAGACTTACCGGAAAGCCGAGAATTTTAATTTTATTCGGATCAACATTGCCCTTTTCCATTAAAACTTTTGCAGTGTCTTCATTGGGAACAATCCTGTAGTCAGAGTCCGCGATAAGCCAAGCATGATGTATTGAAATTGAATCCGTGATAATGTTTATAAATTTTGCCTGCGGTTTTTTCTTTTTCCACATTTTGGCGATTGAATAATCCCATATCGGGAATGTGGACACAATAATGTCGGGATTGATTTCATTTAATATTTTTTTCATTGCCGAATGCAGAAGAAGATAATTAATTTTATTTACAAGTTTTACTTCCCATTTCTGGTCGGATATTTCGAAAAACGCTTTATAAAATAACGGTATAAAACGTACGGTATTATTATAGGCGTTTTCGGTTGCGTCGCTAAATCCTTTTGAAGTCAGTTTGAAAAAATCAAGCACCTTAACTTCAATTTTATCACTGTATAAAAATTCAAGAGCTTCTTTAGTCGCCATTGCGGCGCTTACGTGCCCTTTACCCATATTTGCATATAAAATTAATACCTTCTGCTTACTCATACAGGTATATTTTAATCTATTTTACGATCCATGGGTAGGCTTCTTTTATTGCGAAAATAATTGCTTCCGGCTTATAGATCCCCAGTTCGGTAATTGCACCCGTATAAATATCCGGAGCCACTATTTCAAAAGCGGGATTATAAATTTTTACATTTTTTGGAGGATTGTCCCACACCTCTTTAGGGTTTCTTTGTTCGATTTCCTCATCAAAACCGAATAAAGTGGCGGGTTCGAATTTCCAGGAATTTGTGCATGAATATGACGGAATCCTTGAGTCGTTTGCACATTCTGCAAGCATTTCGGTTCCGATTTTATTAATTACTTTGCCTTCTGAAGTAAGGGCATCGCATCCGAAAAGAAAAAGATCACATTTGCGCATCATGGATCTTCCGGCACTGTCAACAAAATGCACAATATCAATTCCCTTTGCCGCCAGCTCCTGGGCTGTGATGCGTCCCTGAAATTTTGGACGCGTTTCAGTATTATAAACTGTAAATTTTTTCCCCTGTTTTTTTGCTTTGAAAAGAATCGCTTCAACGGTTGAAGAATGACAGTGGGTGAATATTTTCATGCCGTTATGTATTTTTTTTGCCCCGTATTCCGCAATTTTTTCTTTGGATTTTTTAAAGTGATTAATCACAAATTCCGCGACACGTTTATTTTTTGTGTAATTCTCAAGGCAGTATTTTAAAGCGTTCCTAAGGCCCGGTTCGGTTGCGCGCAGGGCTTTGAGCTCTTCAAAATATTTTTCAAGTTTTTTCTTGTCCTGCGTTTCTTTTAATTTAATCGCAAAGGCTTCAACAGCTTTAACCGCAATGTTTTCAGCCCCCTGAATTTCAAGATTTTTGATTTTTTTAAGGATTTCTTTGTATGTCATATTATTTTTAGTTTATTTTATAAGTATTCTTATAGGGGAGTTTTTTTATGTCATCAAATCTAACTTTATTCTCGGAATAAATTGTAAAAAGTTTTTCACCCTTTTTTACCTTATCTCCCGTTTTTTTATACACATATACCCCCGCCCCGTTATCTTTTGGAGCACCGGCTGTGCGAGAAATATTTGCTATAAGTTTATTGTTGATGTTAACGATTTTGCCGGCTCTTTCCGCAAAAACATTCATCTGATGATGACCCGGTTTTTTCATCTTTTTTCTGCCCTGTGCCTGAATAATCCTCTGCATCTGTTTATATGCCTGGCCTGATTCAAGGCATTCTGTAACTATTTTTTCCGCTGTCTGCCTGGATTTGTATTTACCGGTTAAAAATAGAAGCTCTGCGCACATCATTATGGATTTTTTCTTTAAATCCTGAGGTGCATCTGGTGTGTTTTTAAGGACTCTCATTACGTCTATTGCTTCAAGAACAGGTCCGATGCCGTTGCCGATAGGCTGTGTGCCGTCCGTAAAAATCACTTTAAGCTTCATGCCCAGCTTTTTGCCTATTGATAAAAATCTTGATTTTAGGTGTTTCGCATCTTTTTTTGTTTTAATTTTTCCTTCAGGCCCCATGGGAATATCAATAAGCACATGATTGGCGGATACCGAGAATTTTTTTGCCATAATTGAAGCAAGCAGCATTCCTTCGGGGTCTAATTTTAACGGAAATCTTACACGGATTAGCCTGTCATCAGCCGCGGCAAGATCTACACCGCCGCCCCATGTGATAAATCCGCCCACTTTATTTGCGATTTTTTTAAGTTTCGGCGCTTCATTAATAACATTGGCAAGAACCTCCATAGTATCGGCTGTTCCTGCAGGGCTTGTAATGGCTCTTGATGAAGTCTTTGGCATTTTATAACCAAGAGCGGTCATAATAGGAACCACAACCATTGTTGTTCTGTTTCCCGGAACTCCCCCTATACAGTGTTTGTCCATGATGATACGGTCTTTAAATTTAAGCTTGTTGCCGTATTTAACAATTGCTTTTGTAAGGTTTACGGTTTCATTGTCCGAAAGACCTCTTGTAAAGCATCCTGAAACAAAATAAGTCATTTCAATATCAGAAAGATCATCTTCAACAACATCTTTTATAATGGCATCGATTTTTTCTTTTGTGAGTGTCTTGCCCATTAGTTTTTCTTTAATATATGTATCCGATTCCGGCTTTGGCGCAACATTCACATGTACTTTTTTCCCTTTTTTTAAGCCCAGTTTGTCCCAGGTTTCAGCATATAATCCTATCTGAAAATCCTTAAGCTCTTTTCTTTCGGTAACATCCAAAATTGCAGTAAGAGTTTTTGAACTTGTTTTTATATGTATACGGTCTTCAGGATGAAGATCCATTGTTGCCGCTGTTTTTTCGTTTAAAATGGCTATGTATTTATTGCCAACTCTAATTGGGATTCTTTTTGGATGTAAAAACATTTTTTTTTGGTTAATTTGTTATATTTATTTTATCATATTTATTACTTCTTCTGCAATTTCCAGTCCTTCATTTGAGGGCATAACAAACACTTTTACTTTACTTAGAGGGCTTGAAATCAACGGTTTTGATGCTCTGTTTTTTGCCGTATCCAGCTTTACACCTATAAAATTCAAGTATTCGCATATATCTTTTCTTAGATACCATGCGTTTTCTCCAATGCCAGCCGTGAAGGTGATCGCATCAATTCCGTTCATTGCTGCAATATATGCCCCGATTTGTTTTGCAATGCTGTAAGCCATATATTCAAGCGCAAATATAGCTTTTTTGTTTTTTCTTTGGGCTGCGGCCCATATGTCTCTAACATCCGAACTGATCTCTGAAACAGCAAGAATTCCTGATCTGTAATTTAAAATTTCATCAATTTTTTCCGGCGACAATTTGTGTTTTTTAAGTAAATAAAGGATGATTGCCGGATCAATTGTGCCGGACCTCGTGCCCATTATAACGCCTTCAAGCGGAGTAAATCCCATTGATGTGTCTATGGATTTGCCGCCTGATACAGCGCTTATACTTGAGCCGTTGCCCAGGTGGCAGGTAATAATTTTCGCTTTTTTGTTTTTGAGCAGCTTATAAGTTTCCTGTGAAATATATTTATGACTGGTTCCGTGGAATCCGTACCGCCTTATTTTGAATTTTTTATAATATTCTTTGGGAATAGCATACAGATAAGCTTTTTGGGGCATCGTCTGATGGAACGATGTATCGAAAACCGCAATATTCGGAATGTTTTTTAATAATTTTTCACATGCGAGTATTCCCTGCAGATTGGCCGGATTATGCAGGGGGGCAAGTTCGTATAATTCTTTAATTGTTTTTTTTACTTGGGATGTTATTTTAACGGCATTTTTATATTTTTCTCCTCCGTGAACCACCCTGTGACCAACCGCTTTTATTTCTTTAAGCGATTTGACGGCTTTATTTTTGAGCATTATTTTAAGGGCCTCCTGAAGCCCTTTTTCGTGATTTGAAATATTTTTTTTAAAATGAATTCTTGTATGATTGATTTTTGCATCAAAAAAACAGTTTTTTTTGCCAATATTGTCAACAATTCCCGAATAAAGCTCGGTAAAGTTTTTTTTAGCATCGATCAGCTGGAATTTAAGTGAGGATGAGCCTGTATTTACAACCAGTATTTTCATTTTTAAGCTTTAAATTTCTTTGCATGTTTATATATTGTTTCTTGCGCTTCACATGAAGTAAAAGCAGACAGGTCAACAATATCGCGCCAGCTGCATCCTCTTGAAAGCTTGTTAACAACCTTTTTTAAACCTTGCAGAATAGGACCCACAGCTTTGGCTTTAGCAAGCCTTTCAACAAGTTTATACCCTATATTCCCCGAATTTAAGTCCGGAAATATTAAAATATTAGCATTGCCCGTAAGTTTTGAATCCGGGAATTTACGTTTGCACACATCCGGGACAAGGGCGGCATCAACCTGCATTTCTCCTTCAATAATTAAATCGGGACGTCTGTGCTTAACCATGGCCGTTGCTTCTTTAACTTTTTCAACCGATGGATGACTGGCTGACCCGTGTGTTGAAAATGAAAGCATGGCAATGCGCGGCTCAAGATGGAACCTTTTTGCGGTTTCCGCGGTATCGATTGCAATATCGGCCAGTTCATCGGAGCTTGGATCTATTACCACAGCGGTATCGGCAAATAAAAGCAGGCGTTTTTCAAGCACCAAAAAGAACAGCCCTGAAACTTTATGGAATTTTTCTTTTGTTTTTATAATTTCAAAAGCGGGCCGGATTGATATGTTTGTAGGATGTGTGGCTCCGGTAATCATTGCGTCGGCCTCATCCGTGTAAACCATCATTGTGCCGAAATAATCCGGATCTTTCATTTTTTCAAGCGCTGTTTTTTCATCAATTCCTTTATCTTTGCGCATGTCGTAATAAAGCCTTGCGTATTCTTTACGTTTTTCTGATGTTAAGTGATCAATGATTGTTAATTTGTCATAATCAATTTTCAGATTAAGAATTTTTGCTTTATTGCGTATTTCATCTTTATTTCCAAGAAGTATCGGAAGCGCGGTTTTTTCTTTTAAAATACGTGCAACCGCCATAATAACTCGGTCGTCGGAGCTTTCGGGAAAAACAATCCTCTGAGGATTTTTTTTGGCAATATTTTTTACAAAACGGATAAATGATTTCATATTTCTCATATATTTTTATTTTTTATTTTATATATTTATTATACCTTATTTCGTCGCCTTTTAACAGGTTTTAATAAGTATTTTTTTATTTGTTCCAGAGCTGTGAGGCGAAGAGTCATCAAAAAAAGATTAACAAAATTCATGGGTTGTGTGTGTATTTTTAAATGTCCTTGTTTGATTGCATCGATGATTGCATTTTTGCTTTTTTCCTGCGCAAACACATAAGAATATGTGAGATTTAAATATTTTAGCGCATGGTTGTCGGAAGTTCCAACAAGCGGTTTTTTATATTTTTCCGCAATTTCCATGGCTTTATTGTTTAATTTAAACATCGGGGTATAAAAACTGCTCCATTCAATACCGTCAAATAGATCAATATTCGTTTCAAGCTCATTTTTTAAGCTGTAGGGAGTTGGGTGATAAGGATGGGCGGCTATAATTAAAGACCCGGGGTGCTCTTTTTTATACAACCTCAATTCGTTAAAATCATCCGCTTTTGATATGTCGTCATGGGCGTTAATTACAAGAACATGTTTATTCGATATGTTTTTTTCGATTCCGGGGATTAATAAAATATGTTTTTTATCGGCATATTTTTCAAGTTCCTTTGTATGAACGATTTTATTATGGCATGTGATCGCAAGAACATCATATTGGCATGCTGCCGCATAATTTATGAGCTTTACGTCATTATGAAAAAGCCAATCATCGGGATCGCTTTTTGTATGGCAGTGCAGCTGAACCTTAAATTTTTTCATTATTGTGCTATTTTGTTCAGGTCTTCCTGCGCTTTGTTAACATCTTCCTGAGCTTTAGTAACACTTTCGACCGCTGAGGTTACCGAACCCGCCGCATCCTGTACACCCTGTACGGTATCTTGAACACCCTGAACAGCTCCTTCAACATTTTGTTTTACCCCTTCAACGCCTTTTTGCAGATTTTCCACTGATTTTGCGGCGTCCTGCTGAAGGTTCTGGGCTTCTTCACAGCCGGTCAATGTTATTAAACAAAGAATAACAGCCGGTATTACTAATAATTTTTTCATATATAGATTATTTAAAAAGTTTTTTAAAATCACCGTTAAATTGCTGCAGGAATTCATGCATGTCTATAATATCTTTTTTGCTTATTAACGGTTCGTTTTTGCCAAGAGGCTGCATAACAAGATTAGCAAGGGTGGCATTTTTACATTTTGCGCATTTGCATTCAAAAACAGCTTCAGTTGGAAGGGTCGCAAGTATTAAAATATCTTTTTCTTCAAAAGCACTGTGACATTTTGTGCATTTCACCATGCCTCTTAAATATCCAATCATCTGTTTTAAATCATCATAATTCATAATATTTTTTACGTGTGTTTAAATGATAGCTTTTTACATGTTTTTTTCAAGTTTACTTAATGCGTTTTTAATGCGTATTAAACATTCATCTTGACCAAGCACCCATGCGGCCTCAAAAACGCCGGGAGAAAATTCTTCACCAGTGAGGGCCGCCCTAAGGGGCCAGAAAACTTGTCCGTTTTTAAGACTGAGTTCGGTTACCGCGTTCAGCAATCCACTTTTTATTTCTTCAACGGAATTAAAATTCGAAATTTTTTTAAGATATTTTTCCGCACCTATAAGGGATTTTTTGGCTATTGCATAGTCAACTTTCATTTTTTCGTTTGCCAGAAGAGAGACATCATAATCCTTAATAGAAAAAAAGAATTTAAGGTGATTTTCTGCATTTTCGGGTTCTTTTAATACTTTTTCTTCTATTGTTAAAAGAGCTTTTCTGTATGTCCCTCCTTCTTTTTTATATTCCTCATGAATAAATCTGCCGCACATATCGTTAAGCAAATCGGTTCTTTTTATATAGAACACTTCTTCGCTTTCGTTATCTTTAAATTTATATTGAAATTCGCCTTTTTTAGGACTGGATATAATACAAGTGCCATCAATTTTCTTGGCAGTTTCGGCCAGATTTTCGTGATATTTTTTTTTGCGCCATTGCCAGTTAAACCAGTCCAGCTTGTCTATATCAAAAATCGCGCCCGCTTTATGAACTTTTTCAAGGCTGAAAGCATCGCAGAGTTCGGAAAGGCTGAAAATTTCGTTTTCTTCGCCGCTGCCCGGGTTCCATCCAAGAAGTGCGATAAAATTTATAATAGCTTCCTTTGAATAATTCTTTTTAATGTATTCTTCAACCGACACATCACCCTGCCTTTTTGAAAGTTTGCTGCGGTCTTTGTTTAATAAAAGGGGAATATGCGCAAATTCCGGAAGGTTCCATCCGAAAGCCTGATACAAAAGAATATGTTTAGGAGTGCTGGGAAGCCATTCTTCTCCGCGAATTACATGGGTTATTTCCATTAAATGGTCATCAACAACATTCGCAAGATGATATGTCGGAAAGCCGTCCGACTTCATCAGAACCTGGTCATCAAGTGATTTACAAGCAAAACTTACATTTCCTCTTATTAAGTCCTTAAATTTAACGGTTTCTGCCGAAGGTATTTTTTGTCTTACAACAAAAGGTATTTTATTTTTAAGATTTTGGTTGATTTCATCCTCGCTTAAATAAAGACAGTGCCTGTCGTACATGGGTGCAAGTTTGTTCGCTTCCTGGTTTCTGCGCATATCCTCAAGCCTTTCAGCCGAGCAAAAACATCTATATGCCGCTTTTTTTTCCAGAAGTTCAGAGGCGTATTGCTGGTATAATTTAAGTCTTTCGGACTGGATATAGGGTTTGTGGGGTCCGCCGATATCCGGCCCCTCATCGTATTCAAGGCCGGCCCAGCGCAGCATTTCAATAAGATGTTCACGGGCGCCCTCAATAAAGCGTTTTTGATCGGTATCCTCAATTCTAAGCAAAAAACAACCGTTATGTTTTTTTGCAAACAGATAGTTGTAAAGGGCTGTACGCAGGCCGCCAACATGAAGATAGCCCGTTGGAGAAGGTGCAAATCTGGTTCTTGTCATAAAATTGGTTAGTTCAGGCAAATAATAACAGCCGTAATGGAAAAATTAAAGAGTATTGCAATTATTGCCATTTTATGTCTAAATTAAATCTGTTAAAAACATACTTTATGAGACGAAGAAGAAGCACAAAAAAATCCAAGAAATCAAAATCATTAAAATTTGAAGTTAAAAAATCGGTACTTCGCGAAATATGGGCTGTTGTTTATTTTGCCCTTGCCGCTGTGATATTTTTAAGTATACAGGGCGCTTTTGGAATTTTGGGAGAACTCGCAATTGATCTTTTTAGGCCGATTCTAGGATGGGGGATTTATATACTGCCTCCGATTTTTTTGCTTTTGTCTTTGATGTTGTTTTTTTCACGCAAAGTAAATTTTGGGCTGGCAAAAACAGTCGGCATTATTTTAATGCTCGTTTCAGTTTTAAGCATGATTCATCTTTCAGTGCCGATTGAAAGTCTTTATTCTGTTTCAGAAAACGGGCAGTTTGGCGGATATATAGGTTTTGTCACGAATTTTTTCATGCGTTCAATGCTTAATATAGGCAATTTTGGTTCGGCTGTTATTTTTGTTGCAATAGCTCTTATATCGGTGCTTTTAACATTCGAGATCAGTATTTTTGAAATTTTTAAATTATTAAAACCCGAATTCAAGTTTGAAAAGAATAAAGCTCATGAAATTGAAGAAGAATCCGAAAATGAATTAAAATCCGAAGCTGTAAAGCTTGCGAGCGATGAAGTTTTAAAAGCAATTTACGGTAATAAAGAAACGAATATTCAGATTAAAAGAGGGGTTCAGCAGCCTGAGGAAAAGCCACCACAGTTTCAAAAAGCACCAATTAAATCCGACGAACCCAAGGCAGAAGAAAACATTCAAAAAGAAGAGGAAACGCACCCAGATTATTCGCAGTGGGAGTTTCCTTCACTTGATCTTTTAAATTCAACGGTTGCAGCAATAGAATCCGATGATAATTTATTAACCCATAATGCTGAGAAAATTCGTTCAAAACTTGACCAGTTCGGTATTGTTGTGGATATGCACGATATTAATGTGGGCCCCACTGTAATCCAGTATACTTTAAAGCCGCATGAAGGAGTTAAACTTTCCAAAATAACTTCATTAAAAAACGATCTGGCCCTTGCGTTAGCCGCTCCGGCAATTCGTATAGAAGCGCCCATTCCCGGCAAATCGCTTGTGGGAATCGAGGTGCCGAATGAACAGCGTTCAATAGTTCATCTGCGTGAAATCCTGGAATCAAAGGAATTTAAAAAAGATGATTCTCTGCTCAAGCTGCCTCTTGGAAGGGACGTTGCGGGAAATCCCCTGGTCGCGGATTTGGGTGAGATGCCGCATTTATTGATAGCCGGAGCAACCGGTTCAGGAAAATCAGTCGGAATGAACACGTTTTTGATGTCACTTTTATATCAGAATTCTCCGCTTGATTTAAAACTTATTTTAATTGATCCCAAAAGAGTTGAATTAAGGGAATACAACGGGATTCCGCATCTTTTAACGCCTGTGGTGACCGATCCCGAGAAAGCCGCAATCGCCCTTAGGTGGTGTGTTGCCGAAATGAACAGAAGATATCAGCTGTGTGCGGATAACGGCAAAAGAAACATTACAGACTTTAACGCAGACCCGAAAATTGATAATAAAATGACAACAATAGTTGTTGTAATTGATGAGCTGGCGGATTTAATGATGGCTTCAGGCAAAGAGGTTGAGGCATCAATATGCAGAATAGCGCAGATGGCTCGCGCTGTTGGAATACATCTTGTTATTGCCACACAGAGACCTTCCGTTGATGTTATTACAGGTTTAATAAAAGCAAATATACCTTCAAGAATAGCATTTGCCGTAAGTTCCTCAATTGACTCAAGAACAATTCTTGACCAAATCGGCGCAGAAGATCTGCTTGGAAAAGGCGATATGCTTTATATGCCCAGCGGCCAGTCAAAACCTGTAAGAGTTCAGGGAATTTATATTTCATCCAAAGAAATCGAAAAGGTTACAAATTCGGTAAAGCTCTCAATGGAGCCCGATTACAATGATGATATTATTTCCACCCGCGTTGCCGGCGAAAAGATTCAAGGTATCCCGGCTTCAGGCTTTGAAGAATCCGACGACGAACTTTGTCAGAACGCGATAAATATAATTAAAGAAAACAGAAAAGCATCCGCATCACTGCTGCAGAGACGTTTGAAAATCGGTTACGCCCGTGCGGCGCGGCTTCTTGATATACTTGAAGAAAAAGGGGTGATAGGCCCGGTTAACGGTGCCAAACCCCGCGATATTTTTATAGATTAATTATAAATTCGCCCCGTGGCATTTTTTGAATTTTTTTCCGCTTCCGCACGGGCAGGGATCGTTTCTTCCGGCACCGGCGTATTTGGCATCAATTTTCGGCGCCGCATATACTCTTGCCACAGCGGGATTACGGTTATCCATAACACTTTGCTTCATTGCCTGGTTTACGGCGATGGATTTTAAAATATTTGAGCCGCCCGATTCATGACCGGATGTGACTTCTTTAATATCACCCTCGTTGGTGTTAAATACCTTAGGTTGATCCGCGCTTATAATTCTTACGGGGGTCTGTCTTTCGATGTTTAGTTTAAACAGTGTATTTACCGTGTTTGACTGTGTATCGGACATCATTTTTTCAAACGCCGTGAAAGATTCCTGCTTGTATTCGAGCAGCGGATCCCTTTGGGCGTAGCCTCTAAATGACACGCTTTCACGTATACTGTTAAGATTATCAATATGCTCCATCCATAACGCATCAATAATATGCAGATAGATGCTGCGTTCTATTCTGCGCAGAATTTCTTTATCCGGCACCAGGTCCTCACGCTTTTCATATTCATTAAAAAAGTATGTTTTAATTCTTTGGATTATTTCCTCCCTGTCTTTAAGACCTTCAATGTCTTGTATTTCAAAAGGAACCGAAGGGTTTCTGTGTATCGCACGCACGGTTTCAACAATTTCTTTATAATCCCAGCCGCTCTGCTCTTTTGAGCTTGTGTTGTTTAATACAATTTTTTCAATTTCATTTTCCAAAAGAACAATAATGTCGTTTTTAATGTTTTCGCTTTTTAATACTTCTCTCCTTTTTTTATAAATAATTTCTCGCTGATGGTTTATTACATCATCGTATTCAACAAGATGTTTTCGTATATCAAAGTTTCTTCCTTCAACTTTTTTTTGCGAACTTTCAATGGATCTTGAAATCATGCTGTTTTCTATGGGCATATCATCGGGAATTTTTAGAAATTCCATCATTTTTTGAACACGTTCTCCTCCAAAAAGCCTCATTAAATCATCCTCCATTGAAACGAAAAATGTTGTTGCTCCTCTGTCGCCCTGACGTCCCGAACGGCCTCTTAGCTGGTTGTCTATACGTCGAGATTCATGTCTTTCGGTTCCTATTACATAAAGCCCTCCCAGTTCTTCAACTCCCTCCGAAAGTTTGATGTCCGTTCCTCTTCCGGCCATGTTTGTTGCAATGGTAACGGCCTTTTTTTCACCCGCACGCGCAATAATTTCCGCTTCTTTTTCGTGAAATTTGGCGTTTAAAACATTATGCGGGATGCCGTGCATCTGCAGCAGCTTGCTTAGTATTTCGGATTTTTCTATTGAAATTGTGCCTATCAATACGGGCTGTCCTTTTTCATAAAGTTCTTTGCTTCTTTTAACCACGGCCAGATATTTTGCTTTCTGATTTTTATATATTGCGTCCTGATGGTCTGTTCTCCTTATGGGTTTATTTGTTGGAATAATAATTGTTTCAAGTCCGTAAATTTTTAAGAATTCTTCCGCTTCGGTTGCCGCGGTTCCTGTCATACCGGCAAGTTTTTTAAACAGGCGGAAATAATTTTGGAATGTTACCGTGGCCAGTGTTTTTGATTCTTTTCTGACCTCCACCCCTTCTTTTGCCTCAATTGCCTGATGCAGACCTTCGGAATATCTTCTTCCCGGCATTAAACGTCCCGTAAATTCATCAACAATAATAACTTCACCGTCGCGCACAACATAATCAGTGTCTTTTTTAAAAATGGCTTTTGCTTTTAGCGCCTGCTCAATGTGATGAACTTCAAGAAATCCGGCTTCGGTGTAAATATTTTCGACACCAAGAAGTTTTTCCATTTTTTTAATGCCGTCTTCGGTTAAAGTGGCCGCTCTTTGTTTTTCATCAATATTAAAGTCCTCATTTTCGGTGAGGTAATTAATAAGCTGCGAATATCTTTTGTATTTTTGAGTGGATTCTTCCGCCGGAGCGGAAATGATAAGGGGGGTCCTCGCTTCATCTATCAAAATCGAGTCGACCTCATCAACTATGGCGTAATTCAGCTCTCTTTGCACAAGGTTATCAAGACTTTCAGCCATATTATCCCTTAAGTAATCAAATCCGAATTCGTTGTTTGTTCCATAAGTAATGTCGCTTGCATATGCTTTTTTCTTTTCATCAAAACTATTGCCGTGTACAACAACGCCTACACTAAGTCCTAAAAATTTATATAAACCTCCCATCCATTCGGAGTCACGGTTTGCAAGGTAATCATTTACCGTAACAACATAAACGCCGCGTCCGGTTAAAGCGTTTAAATATACCGGCATTGTACATACGAGAGTTTTTCCTTCACCTGTTTTCATTTCCGCGATTTTACCCTGATGCAGAACAATACCTCCAATTATCTGCACATCAAATGGCACCATGTCCCATTTTTTTTCTCTGCCTCTAACAATCCATTTTTTGCCGAGCAGGCGTCGGCAAGCCGCTTTAACAAGAGCAAAAGCCTCCGGCAGCAGGTCTTCGAGTTTTTCTCCGTTTTTCAGGCGTTCTTTAAACTCCAGCGTTTTTTTTGGAAAATCTTCATCGTTTTTTAACGTCTCTGAATATGTTTTTTCAAGATCATTGATTTTTAAAACTATCGGCTCGATTTTTTTAATGGCCTTTTTGTTCTGATCCCCGATAATCCTGTTAATTATCCTTTGAAGCATATATGTCGAAAAAAGAATTTTTGATTAATCATCCCAGATATTCTACACAAAATTGTTCTGTTTTAAAAGTTAAACATCTTTTGCCGCGTCGTTCCTGAATACAACCCCGAACGTTTTTAATATAATTTTAATATCAAGCCATAAAGACCAGTTTTCAATGTAATACGTATCAAGCTGTATTTCCTGTTCAAAATCAAGATCGCTTCTTCCCGCAATCTGAGCGGGACCGGTTATGCCCGGTTTTATTGCGAGCGCAAATTTGTGATGTTTTTCGTATTTTGCCACTTCTTCGGGCAGATGAGGCCTTGGCCCCACAAGCGACATATCTCCTTTTAGAACATTCCAGAGCTGAGGCAGTTCATCTATGCTTGTTTTGCGTATAAATTTGCCCACGCGCGTAACCCTTGGATCGTTTTTTATTTTAACCATGGGTGTTCCCGCGCGCTTGTTCAGACGCGCAAGCTCGGTGTATCGTAAATTATGCGTATTGGGATACATTGAGCGGAATTTATAAAAATTAAAAAGTTTACCGTGTTCGCCGACTCTTTTAACGCGCGAACCGTCATCAAGATATTTGAATATTACTGTGCCTTTTGAATCCAGTTTGACAGCAATAGCGGTAATTAAAAATATGGGTGATAAAACAATCAGTCCGCACACGGCCCCGAAGATATCAAAAATTCTTTTAATAACCCTTCCCCAACCGTCCAGAGGTGTGGGTTTTAATGAAATCAGAGGAATCCCGACCGGAGATGAAATTTCAATATTTGTCCTTTGCACCTGCACAAGGTCGGGAACAAAATGATATAGAATATGATGTTCCCTGCAAAATTCAAGAATTTTTTTTGAGTCAGCATGGCTAAAGTCCGATTTTGTCTGGATGATTTCTTCGGCATGTTTTTCTTTGATGGCTTTTTCAAGCTCCTCAACATCTGTTGCCACTCCAAGCACCGCATATTCCAGATTCTTTGAGAAATATGATTTTAATTCTTCGCTCACTTTATTGCTTCCCAGAAACAGAACCCTTCTTTTACCTATACCGGCTTTTAATAAAGCATATTGCACAGTGCGAATTATAAGTCTTCCCGCTGATAAAAATACTATGGTTAATATCCACGCATATCCGAGCGCCAGACGTGAAAAGGGGAATGTCCTTGAAAGAAAAAAGTATGCGATTAAAAGCATAATCCAGGCTGTGCAAAGTACTATTACCCGGCCCAGCTCCTTGCTGGTTTTTGCGGACGATTTTAGTGAATACATCCCGTTTATCACAAAAAGCGCAATTAATAAAGCGGCCGCCTTTACGGCAAAAAGAAGATATTCATCAAGCTCGGGGAACTGTGTAAGATCAAGTTCAAGGGTAATTCCGGGAATCAAGTTTGTAACCGTTCTTAAACTGTAGGCTGCAAGAAAGGCAAGCACAATCATACATATATCAACCGGAATTCGAAGCAGGCCTAAAGCGATTTCTGATTTTTTCATCGGTTTTAATAATTAACCGGTGTTTTAAGCTGCTGATTTAAGGTTTTAAGTATAAGCCGAATTTTGTAATTCTATTCGCAGAAGCGAACAAAATGTGGCCATCTATCTAGCCTCTCAGATTGCTCATGAGAGGTCGAGCAGCGGGTAGATCCGGACTGTTGGAAACAGTAATTTCGGCTCTACCATCCCGCCTTGCACCAGATAGGGTTTTCCAAGTTTTCCCGATTGCTCGGGACCTCCCCCTTTAAAAGAGGGCTTTTCACCTTTCATCCCGCCGAAGCGGAACTAGTATAGTCTCTGTGGCACTTTCCCGGACATGATTTTTCAATCATATCGACCGGCGTTACCGGTTATCCCTTCCAATAGTGTTCGGACTTTCCTCCTCAAGACTTTTTCAAGCCTTGCGGCGGCCACCTTTAAAAAACCCTAAATCAGCTCATCAATTATACTGATTTTTTGGATTTGTTCAAGCTTAAGATGATTTTTTTAATTTTGTATCTCTGAGCTTTTTATATTCGTGCTGGAAAAACTTTACGGCATTTAAACATTCTTTTGCTTTTTCGTTGTTAGGCTCGATATCGAGGATTTTTTTAAAGAGCCTTGCGGATTTGTCGAAATTTTTGCTGTTTAAATAGCATACGCCGAGGTCGCTTAGTATTAAAGCGTCATTCGGTGCCAGGTTAAGAGATCTTTCAAGAAGAACAAGTCCTCTTTGCCTTTGCCCTTCGTGATAAAGAGACCATCCGAG
The DNA here is from genome assembly GCA_016928915.1 of Candidatus Peregrinibacteria bacterium. Classification (GTDB taxonomy): domain Bacteria; phylum Patescibacteriota; class Gracilibacteria; order UBA1369; family PNNO01; genus JAFGJT01. The sequence continues at coordinate 4,949 of JAFGJT010000015.1, read as the reverse complement.
GCATCTTAGGATTTCAGGATGGTTTGGTTCAAGGCCGTCAGCTGTTTCAAGGTATTTGATTGAGAGCTTGAAATCGCCAATTGCTGAAAATAAAAATCCAAGAAGGTAATTTGCATTCGGACTTTTTGGATCTGTTTTAAGGGCTTTCTGGAGCGCCTTTTTTGCTTTGTCGTATTCGCGAAGCGACAGATAGTTGTCGCCGATTTCCTCATAGGCTTCAGTACATTCAAGATCTTCAAGAAGCATTTTCTCGCAGATTTTAATTGCTTCAAAATGACTGCCTTCCATTTTAAGGCGTTCGGCTTCGGTAAATAAAATATTTGGTTCCTGGTCCTGCATTTTTTTGTTTTTGTTTTTTGGTATCCTGTTATTATACCCAAATTTCTATTCCAAATCAATACCCTTAATATAATTCTTTAAAGGCTCATGCAATTCTTTTCTTTTTAAAGCAAAATCGATTGTTGCTTCAATAAATCCGAATGTGTTGCCCGTGTCATAACGCTTGCCTTCAAGTTCATAGCCGTAAATTTTTTGGGTTTTTATTAATTCGTTAAACCCGTCTATCAGTCTTATTTCTTTATCTTTTGAGGGTGTTGCGTTTTCCAGGGCTTTGAAAATTTCCGGAGTGCATATGTATTTTCCTATTATTGCCAGATTAGACGGAGCATTTTCGGGTTTTGGTTTTTCGATCATTGATTCTATGGCATGGGTTCTTCCCTCATGTCCGCTTGATTTTATTATTCCATACTTGTCCGTTTGTTCTTTTGGCACTGTTGCCAGGCCTATAACGGATGAATTTGTTTTTTCAAAAACAGAGATTAATTGTTTAAGGGCGGGAATTTTACCATCCACAATATCATCACCGAATAAAACGGCAAACGGTTCGTCCCCCACAACTTCTTTTGCGCAAAGAACCGCATGTCCGTCTCCTAGCGGCATGGGCTGCCTTACATAAACAAATTTTGCCAGTTCCGAAACCTCTCGCACTTTATGAAGTAATTCAAGTTTGTTTTTTTCAACAAGGGTTTGTTCGAGTTCAAATGAATGATCAAAATGATCTTCGATGGCGCGTTTGCCGCGGCCCGTAACGATAATTATTTCTTCTATTCCCGAAGCAACCGCTTCTTCAACAAGATACTGGATAACGGGCTTATCAACTATCGGCAGCATTTCTTTTGGCTGTGCTTTTGTGGCAGGCAAAAAACGGGTGCCGTAACCTGCCGCCGGAAATACAGCTTTTCTTATTTTTTGAACCATAATTAAGAAGTTTTAATTCTTATAACTTTTGACCGGACTTTTTCAATTTTTGGAATTTCTATTTTTAAAACTCCATCCTTAAAATGCGCTGAAATTTTATTTGAATCAACCGAAGCCGGAAGAACAATGGATCTTGAAAAATCACCCCAGAAACATTCCTGTGTAAAGTAATCTTCGGGATTAACATTAACTTCAAGATGTCTGTTGCCTTTTATTGTCAGAACGTCATCGGCAACCTGTACAGTCATATCTTCAAGTTTAACACCGGCTATTGGCGCCAGTATTACAATATTGTCTTTTGTCTGAAAAACATCCAGAGCAAGCTGCCCTTCCTCATTTTCGCTGTCATAACGCACCTGTGAAATTACCTGTGGAGAAGTTTTTTTCATATTTTTTGTGTGTAAGAGATTTTTTTGGGAACTTTAATGCCTTTAAAATATTCTGCAAATTCGTCGGCGTTTAAAGTTTCTTTTTTAATTAAATCTTTTACTATCGTATCCATAATACTTCTGTATTTTTCAATTATCTCTTTTGCCCGCGAGTATGCTTTATCAACAAAATTCTTAATTTCCGTGTCGATTTTCGAGGCCATTTCTTCGGAATAATTTCTTACATGACCAAAATCCCTGCCCAGAAAAACTTCACGGTTTTGATCGCCGTAAATCACCGGACCCAACTTACTCATTCCCGCCTGCGTAACCATATAACGCGCAATATTTGTTGCAGCCTGAAGATCGCTTCCGGCCCCGTCCGTCATTTCACCAAAAATAACCTGCTCGGCCGCATATCCGCCTAGAGCCATGGCCATTTTATCTTCAAGTTTCTTTTGTGAATTAAGCCTGCGGTCTTCCTCCGGAAGAGACCATGTTACGCCCAGCGCATGACCGCGTGAAATAATAGTCACTTTATGAATCGGGTCGCAGTATGGCAGAATATGTCCGACAAGCGCATGTCCTATTTCATGATAGGCAACTATTTCTTTTTCCTGTTTTGTAATAACCATTGATTTTCTCTGCGGGCCCATTGCCACTTTTTCAATTGCTTCCTGCAGATCTTTCATTGTTACAATTTTTTTGTTGTTCCGTGCGGCCAAAATTGCCGCCTCATTCATTAAATTTTCAAGATCAGCTCCGGAAAAACCGGGAGTGTGCCTTGCGATAAGTTCAAGATCTGCTGATTTTATTATCGGTTTGCCTTTGGCATGAACTTTAAGAATTTCTTCACGCGCTTTAATATCGGGCATATCAACAACAACACGTCTGTCAAACCTTCCGGGGCGAAGCAGCGCCGGGTCGAGAACGTCAGGTCTGTTTGTAGCCGCCATTACAATAACATTTGTATCTTTTTCAAAACCGTCCATTTCGGTTAAAATCTGGTTTAAAGTCTGTTCGCGTTCGTCATGCCCTCCGCCAAGTCCGGCTCCCCTGTGTCTTCCCACAGCATCAATTTCATCAATAAAAACAATGCACGGGGCATTTCTTTTTGCCTTTCTGAACAGATCTCTTACACGACTCGCACCCACACCCACAAACATTTCAACAAATTCAGAACCTGAAATATTAAAGAACGGAACATTCGCTTCTCCCGACACAGCTCTTGCAAGAAGGGTCTTTCCGGTGCCGGGCGCGCCGACCAAAAGAACTCCTTTAGGTATTTTGGCGCCCATTTGCGTATATTTGCCGGGATTTTTTAGGAAATCCACAATTTCAATCAGCTCCTCTTTAGCTTCTTCGGCGCCCGCCACATCCTTAAATGTTGTTTTGTTTCTTTCTTTATCGCTCAGGCGCGCCCGTGATTTTCCAAATGAAAGCGCCTGGTTGTTTGTGTTTTGTGCCTGCCTCATCATAAAAACAAAAAAGCCTATAATAAGCAGAAACGGAACGAGGTTTAAAAGCAGACTCATCCACCATTCCTCGCCTTCGGTTGAAACAACCTCAATATCGATTTTGCTCTTAATGTCCTCGGGCACATTGGTCAGAATTTCATTTAATGTTTCTCCTCTTTCCTTAAACGCATATTCCTGGCTGTTATCGTAAAGTACAATATCAAGACGTTCATTTTTAACCTGTACGGATTTTACTTCTTCATTTTTAACCTGTTCCACAAACGTATTCAGGCTTATTTTTTTTATTCCGTTGGATTCGGGATTGAATATTATTACAGCCGAGGTTACTAAAAGCGCTATAACAAGCAAATACAAAAGCCCGTTACGGGGCTTGTTCTTAGGTATTTTAAGTGATGGTTCCATAGATTTTATGATTGTTTAAAAGCTATTATAGTTTAATTGTTTTTTTGTAGTAATCAAGCTTTATATTTAACGATTTTAAAGGTTTTTTTTGTTAAAACCAGGTAGTGGTTTTTTCCAAAAGGCGCTTTTTTACCGGTCTGAAGGGTTTTTATATGGTCTGTTAATCTACTGATAAGGTCTTTTGAAAGACCAATAACGCTGCCGTGAACTGTTTGAAATATTTTTTGAATTATTTTTGTCTGTACTGCGGCAGTGAGGTTTAAATAATTATTTCTTGAAAATTCCAGCTTGTTTTTTTGGTGATTTGCTGCCATCCACTTTGCCGCTTCATCATCAAGAAATTCGTTGATTTCATTAATGTTGTTCCAGGTATGAATAAATACATCTTTAAATTTTGGCTGAATTTTATTTATTGCCGGAATCAGATCCAGCCTTATTTCGTTTCTTAAAAAAGTTTTATCATAATTGGATTTATCGATCCTGTACTTTAATTTTTTTCTTTTTAAAAAATCAAGAATTTCTTCTTTTGATGTATATAAAAGAGGTCTCAAAATAAATCCGTTTTGAATTTGCATGCTTTTAAGACCCTGAATTCCGCTTCCGCGCAGAAGGTTGATAAAAAAAGTTTCGATATTGTCGTCAAGATGATGAGCGGTTAAAATCGCTTTAGCATTGTGTTTTTTCCTGATTTTTTCAAGGAATTTATATCTTTTTGCCCGGCATGCGTCTTCAAGATTAAGTTTATTTTCTTTTGCGTATTTTTTTATATCAAAAGCGCCGCATTCAAACAATAAATTGTGTTTTTTTGACGTTGCTTCGGCGAATTTCAGGTCATTTTCGCTGTCTTTGCCTCTTAGTTTGTGGTTGAAATGAGCAACAATAATTTTGAATTTGTAAGTTTTATTTAATTTATTAAGTTTTTCAAGAAGGTAAACCGAATCCGGACCGCCCGAAAAAGCGGCCACAAGTGAACATTTTTTAGGCAGAAACTTTTGAATGATTTCGTGAAAATCTTTTTTCATACCCTTTTATATGTGCTTATATGCGGCAAGTTTAATAATAATATTAAAATCATCATCTTCGGCTACCTTATTCTTAATTGTTTTACCGCATTTTAAACATCTGTGTATTATTATATAACCTTTTTTGCCGTTTTTATCCAGCTCTATGGGTATCATTAAGCTTTTACATGTGCTTTTGCGGTCTCCGGGAATTTTATCGTCAACATGCTTTGAATAAAGGCACTTGCGGCAATGGTTTCTGCATGTGCCTTTTACGGGCGGATTTGCTTCTCCGCAATTTTCGCAGACAAACCCCTGGTTGACTAAAATGAAATTTTTTCTTTTATTCATGCTGTTTGTAGTAGTTTCAGACATTTAAGACACCGTAGTTGAGTTTTTGTTTTTGTAACTGGTATTTCAGGATTCCAAATTGTAGCGGTGAC
>JAFGJT010000014.1 GCA_016928915.1 Candidatus Peregrinibacteria bacterium | reverse complement strand
GTCACCGCTACAATTTGGAATCCTGAAATACCAGTTACAAAAACAAAAACTCAACTACGGTGTCTTAAATGTCTGAAACTACTACACATATGGTTCCCGTTAATTACCGAGTAATATTATCCTGTATACGGCCAATCTTGGGGGTTTTTCACAAGTCCCGCTCTCACGGGATTATTTTTTATATAATCTATTACTTTTAGCATAGCAACTGGATCATTAATTGGTTTATTCTTATAAGCTCCTTGAAAAACATGTCCAGAATGATTATTTATACGATTAAAATATCTAGCATATGATATCTGTATACTTTTCATAAAATTTGATATATTAATAGATTTTTTCTCTGTATAAACTAAAAAATGGAAATGATTTGGCATAACACAATATATTATTGATTTAATCGAATAATTCTTTATATAAATAGAAAACCTATTGAGAAAAAACCTATAATCAGTATCATTAAAAAAAATTTTGCGCTTTGAAACTGCACGATTATAAATATGATAAACAATTGATGAACTGAGTGATGGTTTTCGCATGCAATCAATATTGCATACAAACCTTAAAATTATATAAAAAAATCTTAAAAAATTACCGAGTAATATTTCCAGTAGATATATTAAACTTTTTCGCACCATCTAAAGGGAAATCAAGGTGCGTGGCAGATATAAACGACTGAAATCCCGAGATTGCATTCAGCAGAAAATTTTGTCGGGATTTATCGAGTTCTGAGAAGACATCATCAAGTAGTAAAACAGGTTTTTCACCTGTAAAATTTTCTATAAATTCTATTTCCGCCAGTTTTAATGCGATAAGTAAAGTTCTTATTTCCCCGCGGGAAGCGAATTCGCTGATATGGTGATTATCGAAGAAGATGTGGAGATCGTCTCTATGTATGCCCTTTTCGGTCTTTCTGTAGCGCAAATCAGCGTCCCGTGCGAGGTCAAGAATTACCGAGTAATTTTCAACCGACGGCTCCAGCATATCAATTGTTGAATGATATTTGACTTTAATATTATGCTCAATGTTCGAAATAAGCTTATAATTTTTAATTAAGTACGTGTTTAAAAATTCAACATAATCTTTACGTTTTTTTTGTACATACAAGCCGTTTTCAGCCAATCCAACATCCCACGAAGAAAGCTCGTTCTTCTTTGCCTTCCCATCAACGATTAAAGCTAATAGTTTATTTCTCTGCTTTAATATTCTGTTGTAATTAACCAGGCATTCAAAATATTCCGGGTCAATCTGTGACAAAAGTGTATTCAAATATTTACGACGTAATGAAGGCGACAGATAAAGCATATTTAGATCCTCCGGATGAAATAAAACTATATTAATTGCACCTATAAAATCTTTAACAGGCACGGAAATTCCATTTTTCTTAAGGCTTTTTTTGACATTCTTTCTGCTCGAAGCGCTGTCCGCAGCTGAATTGCCCGCAAAAAATTCCAGATTTATTTCATCACTGTTTTTGGTTGCGACACCTTTAATTCGTAAAAAATCTTTATCCCAACCTATTAAACTTGAATGATCGGAGGTTCTAAATGATTTTGCCAGCGACAAAACCGTTATTGCCTCTAAAAAATTAGTTTTCCCTTGCGCGTTGTCACCCAAAAAAAGATTAATCGAGTCGTCAAATTCAGCGGTGAACTTTTCATAATTTCTAAAATTTTCAAGTGATATTTGATGTATACGCATGCGCTGAATATACACCGGACCGGGTTTATTTTAAAGTCTAACTTCCTGCCAAAAGTAAATATTGATAGTTTTCGGGCCGGCCCGAAAAAGTTCATTTAGTATCCGCTGACTTGGTAACCATTTTGACAATATCTCTGATTTTCACTATCTTAAAACAGCATAATTACCGAGTAACTAAAAACATATGGCTAAAAAAACTTCAGCAGCCCCTGAACTTGAAAAAATGAGGCATTCAGCAAGCCATGTGCTTGCGCAGGCCGTTCTTGAAATGTTCCCCGAGGCAAAACTCGGCGTAGGCCCCGCTATTGAAAACGGTTTTTATTATGATTTTGATCTTCCCCGCACTCTTATTCCCGAGGATTTGCCGCTGCTGGAAAAGAAAATGCAGCATATTGTCAAACAAAATATGGTTTTTAAATTATCCGAACTTCCGGTTGATGACGCTATTAAAATTCTTAAGGACGCGAACCAGAAATACAAAGTTGAAATGGCTTTGGACCTTAAAAAAGAAGGCATTGAAAAAATCACTTTTTATGAAAATATTGATCAGAACGGCAAAAGAAAATTTATTGATATGTGCGAGGGACCTCATGTTGAAAAAACCGGCAAAGTGGGAGCTTTTAAGCTTACTCATATTGCCGGAGCGTACTGGAGAGGTGATGAAAAAAACCCAATGCTGCAGAGAATTTACGGCGTCTGTTTTGAAACCAAACAAGAGCTTGATGATTATTTAAAAAAGCTTGAGGAAGCCAAAAGACGCGACCACAGAAAGCTTGGCCAGGAGCTTGAACTTTTCACTTTTGATGATGAAGTTGGTGCGGGCCTCCCTTTATGGCTGCCCAGAGGAGCATATCTGCGCAACCGTATAATGGAATTCGCGTTCAATACATACTTAAAAAACGGCTATGACCCGGTTGTTTCACCTCATATCGGCAACGCAAAATTATGGGGGCATTCAGGACATTTGGATTTTTACAAAGAAAGCATGTACGGACCAATGATGATTGAAGAAGAGGAATACAGAATTAAACCGATGAACTGTCCTTTTCATGTAAAAATGTATAAAAGCAAAATGCATTCATACCGAGAACTTCCCTGTAGATGGACCGAAATGGGAACAGTCTACAGATACGAAAGAAGCGGCACTCTGCACGGATTAACGCGCGTTAGAGGATTTACACAGGATGATGCGCATATCATCTGCCGTCCCGATCAGTTAAAGCAGGAGATTGCAAAAGCGCTTGAACTAACACTTTTTATATTAAATAAGTTCGGATTTAATGAGTTTGAGATGAATGTAAGCGTTCGAGATCCCGAGAATAAATCAAAATTTATAGGCGAAGACGACAGATGGGAAACCGCTGAACAGGTTTTAAAAGAGGTCTTAAACGAATCAGGCTTCAAAGATTATGTCTATGATATAGGCGGAGCGGTTTTCTACGGACCTAAAATTGATGTTAAAGTCAGCGATTCAATCGGAAGAAAATGGCAGCTTTCAACTATACAGTTTGATTTTAACCTGCCGACAAAATTCGGCATGACATATATAGGCGAAGACGGAAAAGAGCATACTCCGTTTATGATACATAGGGCGCTTTTAGGGTCTCTTGAAAGGTTTATAGGAGTTTTAATTGAACATTATGCCGGAGCTTTCCCCGCATGGCTCAGCTATTATCCTGTTGCGCTTCTTCCGGTTGCGGCCGCGCATGAAAAATACGCCGAGAAAGTAAAAGAAGATTTATGGAAGCAGGGTATAAGAGCCGAAATTTACGCTCCAACAGACACGCTGGGCAAAAGAATAAGAGAAGCCGAGCTTAAAAAAACCCCTTATATGGCTGTTATAGGTGATAAAGAAGTTGAATCAAAAAGTCTGGCAATACGCAATTACAGCACAAAAAAGCAGGAGACATTTAAAACTGCGGAGTTTATTAAAAGCCTTGTTAAAGAGATTGGTTAGTGTTGCAGTTCGGCATTATTTTTTTGTACGCTTCGGCGCTTTTCATAAGCAGTTTCATGTCGTTGGGTGGTCTTATTTTGAAATACTTTTGAATTTCCTCCAAAGCCTCGCAAAGCACTGTTTTATAATTGGGATCTTTGATAATTGTATCAATGTTTTCTTGTGTTATGCTGTCATACGAAAGAATTGCCTCAATAATTTCTCGGGCAATATTTTCCTTTTCATAAGGACGTTTTTGTCCATCATCAAGCGGATACGCATCGTTATGAAGGACTCTCTGTTCGGGATCGTCAAGCGTATCAAACTCAAAACGATTAATAAATACTTCACACATATGCAGTATATGTTTGTCAAAATTAAAAATTCCCAGCTTGGCCATTGCTGCATTTGCTTTTTTATTTATATATTCCGCGATTTCCTGAGAATCAAGATTACTCGGAACATAACATCTTATCTGCATTTCACATGAAGTATTCTCTCCTGCTTCTTTAATTCTGCCATCCGGCATTGAATCTATCATGATGGAAAACTTTTGCTGAACGGCCCTGTGCAGTCTCTGGTTTGTACTGTTTTCATTGATTGGCACATTACCTTCGATAGATTGTTTGATACTGTTTCGGTCTATTGAATTGCCGAATACGGTCATAACAATGCCGAGTATTTTTGTCGCAGCCGCTATTTCCGCCCTCTCTTGAGACAAGCTGTGCAAAGAAGGATGGGATTTTCGCGTATCTTTAAGCATCTGGATGCGCCCGCGTATAAGATCTCTGATATCATCAATGTTCGGCGCGATTTTATCATCCAGCACTTTTAACAAAAACTTAAGCAACAGGCTTAAATCTTCTTTTGTATTAAAGGTTAAATTATTAATTAAAATACTGTTTTTCCCGAGTGAACCGTCGGGCTCGGGGTTTAAAATATAAATTTGCTCTTTTGTTTCGGGATCTTCCCCGTAATAATAAGTTATCCTCTCAAGTTTTTTAAAAATTCTTTTAGCATTATACTCAATCCTGTCCCTGTCAATTTTCCCTTCAATCATCAACAAAGCGTATATTAAACTGATTTTCACATACGCATGATGCCGCCTTTGCCAAAGGTTAAAAGAAAATTCGCCTTCTTCATAAAGAATTTTTCTAAGCTCGTCCAGTTTATTTGCGTCATAGACCTCCTTACAAAAAAACTCAGACTCTCTGGTAGCGGGGAAAACCTGCGAAGCTAGATCATTTGCCCTTTGTGCAAATTTTTCAATATTTTTTTCTGCCAAATGCTTAAAATATTTTGTGTCATTTCCGATAAAATCCCATTCTTCTTCATTGGTTGAGGGATTTTTTTTCTTAATATACTCGGTGAATGGAATCTGAGATTCAGAACCATCATCCAAATTCACCGAATCCTTCCAGTTTCTTAAAAGTTTTAAATATCGCGCAGCTTCATACCTTAAAACCGAAGTTGTTATATACGGCTGAATTGGTCTTTTCCATATTATATGCATCAATTTGTAATAGTTTTCCTTATCCTTGTGATTAAAATTCTCACCGAACTTATTCTCTAAATCATTACAAAAAGCCCTGATTCTGTCGGTGAGTTGGTATAACGAAGGATATGATTTGCTTAAGTCTTTAAAAAGCTGATGCCCAAAAGCCTCAATGCTCATATAAATAGGCATTTTAAGAGGGTCGGGCAAAGTATCTTTTACAATTAATGAGCATAATTCCCTTCCAAAATCACTCGCATCCTGCTCAAGCTGAGCCATTATTGTTCTTTTTAACTTCCTGCCTGTTCCGATCAAATCAACCGAATTTTTCTTCAACGGTGAAACGGGCTCATAATCTTGAGGTATTTTCCTTTTAGGATCCAGTTGATATGTACATCTTGGACACTTTTTCATTATCTTGTATATGTTTAAATATATGTAAAATTCAAAGATTACATCTTAACATATGCTTTGATCTTGTCAAATTTAAATCGCCGGTTATTCATTCCCGGCTGTTTCCTGCGAGCTCTGCTGAGCTCTGGCTTTTTTCCGCTCTTCAGCGCTGCCGGCTCCGGGCTTTAAAAAATCATGTTTTTCAATTATTTCCATCATTTTGGCTCCATTGTCGGCAGTGACCATTTGCTCAAAATATTTGCCGAATTCCTCAACCGCGGCTTCAATTTCTTTTTGCTTTCTTTTCTGGGCCGGCTCAAGAAGTGTTGAAGGCGGATCTTCGAACGCCATTAATAATTTTGCCTTGTTTTCGGGATTGTATGTGTCAATTATTTCTTTCACTACTCCCTGCAGGTCTTGTTTGTAAAGCGACAAATTGTTCTGTTGATCCCAATTAAACGGCGTATCATAGTCCTGCCTGCCGAGCCTCACATAATTTTCATCTCTTTTATATCTGCTGCCGAGTATTGAATCAAAGCGCATAAAAGATGTAAGTGTGGCGGTAAGTTTTTTAAAATATTCAGCGGACTGATCTTTTGTACCTCTTAAGCCCCGTTTTTCATATTCTTTTTCTTCTTCAATCTTTTTGATAAGCGCTTGCATTCTGGGCGCAAAACCAACATAAATATTTTTATATGCTTGTGTTGAAATTTTTTGTGTTCCGCCGGATTGAAATGCGCAAAGATTTTCAATTGCGTTTTCTTTTAGTGCGGGGCCATAAAACGGATAATCGTCATGATCAATGTTCTGGGCGCCCTTGCCTATGGCTTTTTCAAGCCTTATCTGGGTTTCATTAGCTGTAAGGATCTCCTTGTTTAAATATTCAGAAACACTGGTTGGTGGTTTATAATTATGATTTTCTTTTGCAAGTTTTGCCCAATCTCTTGTTAAATGCTCAAAATGAGCCTTCCTCCATGATCCTTTATAAATTTCACCTGTTTCCGGAAGTCTTTTTTCATCCTTGTCGGTAAAGTAGTCAATGCCAGGAAAAGTATTTCCAAATTCATCAATAAAATAACTCAGTCTGTCCCAGGACATTATTGTTTTGCCGGTTTCCGGATTTGGAATAGTAAGACCCATAAGCAGATAATAAAGCTTGTCGTCGCCACCGGCTTTGCCGGCTTTTAATATAAACCTTAACAGTCCTTCGTAATCCGACGGTTCAATGTATGCTCCGTTCATGTGTTTCTCAAGAAGAACCGCAAGTTCATTTGCCACGCCACCTGTTCCGCTCGGATCCGCTTCAAGCTCCTTGCCTTTTGCAAATGCCTTATTGCAGCCGTCCTCATGGGTGCTATCATTGCCTCTTTTCCATCCTGTGTATGTTGATTCTCCCCACAGTGCATCAACCGCTTCTGGAAGAAAATCGAATCCTGTTTTGCCGTCAATCGGTCTGCCTGCAAATTGCTTGCCTGTTCCCGCTCTGTAAGGCCTGTACGGATCAGCATCGGGAGGATCGGGCAAAGGTACCTGATGATCCGCATCATTAAATTTGTTGATCATTTCCCATACTTTCGGATCATCCCACCTGAATTTTCCTTTTTCACACAAAAGCTCGATACATGCTTTAAGATGATCTTTGTTGCGCGCTTTAAAAATTGCATCATAAATCATCGGAGGGCTCCAGTCCTTCATGTCTTTCTTTAATTTTTCAACTTCCTCGGTCTCGGCTTCCTGATTAAGCCTTGCAAAATCCGAACCATAAAAAGGCATGCCTTTACCTATTGAAGAATATCTTTCTTTTTGAGACCTTTCCCAGTTATGGGCATAAAATTCATAATATTTTTTTAATATTTGAAAAATGTCATCAATACGTAAAATTTTTGTATTTCTCCAAAAGGCGGCGAGAGCCGATTCGCTGCGCTGATACGCGTCCAGAGGTTCTATGGTTTTAATATCGGGCACTTTGTCCGGCACCAAATTTTCAGCACCCTGTTTTTTTAATTCTTCAAAAGAATTTCTCCAAATCCCTTTTTCTTTAAAGAGTTTAATCGCGTCTTCGCAGTCTTTTAAAACTTTATTGGCTTTTCGCGAAGAATAACCAAGGTAAGTTTTTGCCCTTAAAGCCTGCAAATTCGGGTCAAAAGGCTCAAGGTCGTTCTCATAAATCCATCTTAAAAACTGGGTGTTTGTGAATTTCTTTTTTGATGGTCCAACTGAAATCTCAATAAAATTATCTTCAACCTCGGTGATTTCATACATGGGATTTCCCGGAGCTTCGGCATATATTATCTCCCCTACTTTTAATTCAATAGGCCTGTGGCACTCTTTAACCCTTGAATATTCTTTGTTTAAATATTCATAATGATCATTCATCTTATTCCTTAAGGTCTCTGTGTCTACTGTCGGCAGAGGGCGCCTTATGTTAAGCCATTTCGCGAATTCCCCCAGGGTCATCTCATCCATGTATTCATCCTGAGCGAGATCGGGAGAATCCCACATTGCCCTGTATAAAACCTGTTTATCAAGCTTTACGCCTTTATCGTCAATTGAAAGGATTTTTATTTTATTTGCCTGTGAAACTAAATTTGAAGCCTCGTCGCGGGCAAGTGTGTCAAATTCAATCTCCATGCCCGGTGAAAGATTTATTCCGAATTTTTCAAGGTACGGTACAGCTTCCGCCAGTGAGTTTTGATTTCTTACAACAGGGGAAATGTCGTGTGTAAATATAAATTCCTTCATGTTGTTAAGGGAAAGACTTGTAACATCTCCGTTAGCGGTGTCATGAAGCTGGATAGCAAGATTCTGCAGTATAAGCTTGGGATCTCCCTCGCTTTGAACTGCTTTGTTTACGATGGGATCCATAACTCTCCATGTTTTTTTGTATTTTTTGATTGTTTCCGCGCCCGTTTCGGTAACTTGTCCGGGTTTTATGGCTATACCTTCAAGCAATGTCCCTTCTTTAAGCGGGAATCCAAGGTATTTCTCCGCATCCTCAATCAGTCTTTTTTCAGTCTGTTTTCGTCTTAAATTATCGTTTATTTTTATTATTGCCTGTTTAATTTCATCAATCCTTGAAATCACTTTAACCTGATTTTCAAGCAGCTGCGGAACAAACCGTGATAATTTTTGCGCAAGTTCGTTGATTGAATTGGTGTCAATTTTTTCGCCTTCTTTTGCGTGTTTTTTGCATGCGGATAAAACAGCGGCTTTCACGGGATTTAAATACTCCTCGGCTGTTCCAAAGCCGGGTGCGTTTTTATTTTCCCTTATTTTTTGCAAAGAAAGCTGGGGAATTGTTTTGTAAAACGCAATTCCAATTGAGTCCTCGAATTTCGCGGCTTCATCAGGGGTTTTGCCGCTGGCTGCAGCAAAGTCTTGGATTTCTTTTTTTGTTGCATCAAAAAAAATTTTCTTTTCACCAAAGCCCTCATCAAGATCTTCCTTGGCCTTTGAAATGGATTCGGGATCAATATCAACAGGCAGTTCGGCAATAAATCTGTCCACTGTTTCGCGTTGTCTTTCCACGCTCCATAAAAAAACTCCGTCAACTTTATCGTGAGCCTGCTTTTTAATATCGTCAACATCCGCCTTCGCTTTTTTTTCAGCCTCGGTTTGTTCCTTTGCTTTTTCAGGTTTTTCCTCACCCTCATCTTCCCTATCACGCGGAGCCATGTACACAAGCCGTTTTTCCTTAAACCCGTATGACCCCAAGCCCAATTGTAATTGGAATAGTATAGTCATGCCTGATTGTTTAAAGAATAAGTGCCTCATTGTTTGTTTATTTTTGTTTTTCTATTAGTTTATAATCAGTTTTGCAGTTTTGTCAAGAGGGAATAATGAAGATTTATAGTAGGTTTCTAAACTCTCTCATTCTTTTAATTGCCGGCAGATTTGTAACGCCACCCTGTGTTAATGCTTCACCAAGAATCCTTTTACGTTCATTTATGTCTTTAACTCCGTTTTCAGCAAGTTTTGTATGAGCAAGATTAAGAGACCTTACAAGCTCCTGACGGGCAGTTTTCTTTTCTTGGGGTTTTATCTTGGTATTATAGGCGCCGGCATTTGTAACAGCTTCTTTAATCTGAGGTTCGCTTTTTGTTTTTGCCATTACAGAAACGGCTCCTTTAAGGTTTGGATCCTTAGTCAGTTCGTCGTTAACCGCTTTAAGCTCGGTGGGTTTGCCCGATGCTTGAGTTCTTTTCGTAAGCCATTGATCTACTGCCTTTTTCTGATCGTCATTTAATGCTTGATATGAAGCGTCGTTATTGTTTTTAGATGTTAACAGTGCTGATTCAAGCTGGTCAGCCGTTGTTGGGGCTCCTGCCGGCGGCTGAGCCCCGGGTTGAGTACCGGTAGCTGCGGGTGCGGGTTTGGTGCCAGGAGGAGTAGCTCCTCTTGCTCCTGCTGCTCCGGCTGCGGCAGCCATTCCTGGTGCCAGTATTTGGCGTATTTGTCCAAGTGCATATGTATCTTTTAATTTACCTTTTTGAAATTCAGCCAATCTTGTTGTCCCGATTTTTTCTCCAATAAGTTTAAGTTTCTGTCTGCCCCATTGCCCCATCTGCCCTCTGCCTGTGCTCAGCTGTTCATAAACCGCTTTCTGGGTGTTTTCCTGCTCCAACGCTCTTTTACTTGCTATGGCTTCCTGAAGCTGCTTTGGTTTTGTCATTCCTTTAATTTCCCCGGGCGTGACCGTTCCGCCAACACCTTTATACCCTCCGGCTGTCATAATATTTTCAAAGGGTTGCTTAACTGCACCCACCATCTGTGCATAAGTTGTGCGCTGACCGCCGGGCCCAGTTGGTCCAACAGGAAGATATTTCCACATTTGTCCAACATATCTTCCGGCTCCGGATACAGCTCCTTTAATTTTCTGTACCAAACCGGCTGCCGCTGTAGATTCGGCCGCTTTAAACACACCAATCCACACAACCGCCACTGCCGCAAACGCTACTATCATATACTGCAAATTTGAAATGCCGGATGTTTCAAGACTTATTGACTGCATATTTAATGCTGTCTGAATCTGTGTCGGTTTAATCTGTTTAAGAGGCTCCAGCATTATGTATCCGATTGTCAAAGCTATGCCAATTTTTATAGGCGCAACAGCATTATTTATAAATTGCTTTTGCAGATCGCCGCCGCCCGATTCTTTAAGAGTTGGTAAAATTACACCAAGCGCCCATATGGGAGACAATCCCACAACCATCCATAAAACAACTATTCTCGCGAGCAGCACAACAAAAAGCGCTACATACGCGGCTCCGTAAACAACATATAAAATAATTGAAAATAAAAGATTAAAAGCCATTGAGGCTATATTTGGATTTTTAAGGGTTGATTCGCTGATCTGATCAACATTTACAACATTCATAAACTGAATTGCGATAATCATTGCGGCGTTTCGACTGGAATATTTAGTGAAAAAATCAATGCCCGCTTTTGTAAACTTGTATTTTGACCCATCGGGAGTACATATCAATTCTGTTTCCGGAATATTTCTATTGCCCATGGCAATCCAGTCTGCCGTTGATCCATATAAATTTTTACATACTGTTTGTATATTTCTCTGGATGTCGGGATCATTTTCTTTTAACGTGCATGTTGCCTGATTGGCCGGATCTGTACATGTAACAAAGCTTGAAAACTGAAGTTCATTGCTTATTGATGCCGGCATTGCGAAAATCGCGGTTGTAAGAAGACTTGTTACGTCAAGCGCGGCTTTTAAAACAACATATGAAAAATTTACCGCGATAAGAGCCATCGCGAATTTTGGCAGAAAAGTTTTTATTTCGTAGTTGTCTTTTGCAAAACCTGTAACATTGTAAAGGGCAATGCCGAGTAAAACCACAACAAAGCCAATATTCACTATATTTCGCACCTGAGTCCATATTCCAAGAAGTCTTTCTTCCATGCCCGCTCCAAAAATCAGATCATTATTCAATAATCCTCCGATTGCTATAAACATTGGCCACAGTATTTTCTGCAAAAGCCGTATAATTATCATAAAAAGCTGCGAAACACCTGAAAGAAGTCTGTTTAATGTTTCTCCAAGTTCTCCGGTTAAGTTAAGGCTTGTTGATATGCCCTGGGCGTGCACGGTTGCGGCGCACAAAAGTATAATTCCGAAAAGCAGCAGTATTTTTGATTTTGAAATTTTTATTTTCATATTTTAGGTGGTGATTTCTATGTGATATTTAGCATTTCCCATATTGAATAGCCGATGCCCGAGCCTGCCACAACTCCGGCTGTACCGGTCGTCCATTTTAGAACTCTGAATATTGGATTTTTTCTTTTCTTTTTCGGCACATTTGCCGCTGTTTCGGGTTCTGCCGCAACCGGGGCCGGTGTTGGCTGCAGCGGCATTGTTCCCGAAACCGCCGCCCCTTTTCGTGCCGCTCTTTTTGCTTTTGCCGTCATTGCACCGCGTGACGGGACTTGATATTTTTTTGGCTGCTGCGCATAACCGGTTTTAATTTCTTCACCGGTTTCTTTTCTTTGCGCGGTTTGTTTTGCCTGCCGGGTCTGTTCAAAAGAAGGGCCCATAACGGTCTTGGGGTATGTTATTTCTCCAAGCGGGCGCGGAACACTTGCAGCAGCCGCAGCAGCACCTGCCGCGGGCTGCGCTGGCACTGTAGCCGGAGCTTTATACAAGGCAAAAGGTATTATCCTGGCACCCTCCTGTTTTATACGGTACGCTTCGGCAACTTTAAGTTTTTTAATTTTAAAATTCCGATTAAGCTCTTCGGGAGTCTGCTGAAAATTCTTTGCCCTGTTTGATGACAAATAGAATTTAAATATTACCGTGGGCCTGTTTAGATCAACCTCCACATCCCACTTCTCCCCGTTTTTATCCTGTATTTTCCCTTTTGCTATTCCGCCCGCGTCGGTCTTGAAACTTGCCTCAACATACAGCCCGGAATCCTCTAATGTTTTTTCAAGTTTAACCGTACGGCTTGCGTAGCTTTGTGCTTCAATTCCTTTATATGTATCTCCAAAATCGGTTTTAATAACCTCATCCGGCTTCATTTCATTTTTTGGAACCACAAACGAAGTAAAGCCGAACATTTTACGTCCTTCTTCACTTTCTTCGGTAAAAAACTCATCAAACTCCTTACCCTGCTCAACAAGTTTTTTTATTTCTTCAATATTGGCGTAATCAAATTCAGCGCCTTTCTTTCTTCCCCTTATTAAAAGCAGTTTGCCTTCTTTTAAATCCTTTAAGTCTTTTGCCGCTTTTTCGGGGCTGATTTCTTTATTCATTTTTTTCTTTTCAATCAAGTCCCTTATATGATCTTCTTCAATAGCCTTAACAACCCTAAAAGCGAATTTTGCTATATTTTCCTCGGCTGCTTTTTCAAATCTGGCAACCTGAGGACCTTCTTTTTTATTTACAACCGGCAGCATTCGCAAAGCCAGCAGCCAGAGTTTTTCTCCGCATATCTTTTTCTGCATGCCAACAAATTCAATCAGCTCTCTGAAAAATATTTTTCTATATTTAAAATTGTACTGAAAATCATTCTGCGCGTTTTGAAAATATCTTTTTTCAAGCGCGTCTATCCATTCGGCCTTCATTGGCTCCTGTGTTTTAAAAAGTTTCATTAAATGATCATCCTTTTCAACATTTTTAAGGATTTTTTTAGTTTCAGGTATTAGCCACGAATTTACAAATGCTGCGCCGAGCTGATGCATATTTATTGATTATGTTGATCTTGATAATGCGGGTGCCGAAGGAGGTGTTGTTCCGGCAGATGATCCCGCAGGTGTTGCGGGTGCGGGTATTCTTTCAATGCCCTGTTTACTTCTGAGCAACTGATAATATGTAAACGGCGGTCTGCCCGCATTTGGATGATTTTTAAAATGCTCCGAAGAAGTAATTCCCAGAGTGCGCGTTGAAACAAACAGCGTAAAAAATATCTGCTTCATTCTGTCTTTGCCGTAAACCGCATTAAGTCTTTGCAGATAGGAATATCCATCCATATTTTCTTTACGGACTTGCTCAAGATATTTATCATAAAAATCCGGTCGAGGCTGAATGCCTCCTGCTTTTGGTTTCTGCCTTATTCTTGCTTCCGTCTCCATTCTCTGTTTTGTGTAATGATTTTTATTCCAAAAAGTATTCATGTCGGTAAATCCGTTTTTATTTACCAGATAATCGTTTAAAAGCCTGTAATCTGTTAAATACGAGGCAAGAACATCAAACTGATTGTTTTTTATGGTGGCCGGCTTATCCATTCCAAAAGGATTTTCTTTGGATTTGTTTCTGTAAAGCCATTTGTGAAATGTTCCGGCAGCGCCCTTGCCGGCTGTCATTGTGCTTCCTAAAAGATGAGCCCCTGTTCCGGCAACCGCGGCTCCAAAAAGAAAATGTGGATTTTTAAATCCGGCTGTAAGCTTGGCCGCTATGCCTTTTGCCTGTCCGAATTCCCTAAAATAATTTGTAATCATTGTGATTGCGCCAACTCCGGCAAGTAAAAAAGCTCCTATGCTTTTTGCGTTTAAAACTCTCTGTGCGCCGTTAACATACCCAGATGAACTCATTTTTTCCTGAACTTTGCGCGTTACTCTTGCAACTTCCGCCTGTTTGTTAATTAAAGCTTTTTCCTGATCCTGGGACATTTTAAAATTTTGATCTTTTGTGATTACCTTCATAAGCTCCTCGTACTGAACTTTATTTAAAACACTGCACTGAGTAAGAGCATCAACAAAATCTTTTGTTTTTTGGGTGTTTGGCTCCCGCTTATGATATTCAAGCACCGCTTGGTACCTTGTTGCAGGGTCCATTAATGAAAATAAAAACGCACTCACCGAAAGATTTATTCGGTCCAGATCGGTAGTGGTTTTGCTCTCATAAGACGATTCACGTAAATGTTTACAAATAATATCCCAATCCTCTTTTGCAAGCCGATTCATCTGGATATTAATAATCAACTGGGGCATTCTTTTATCCTTCATATAAAGAACGCTTATGTTTTCCGCGATTGATTCAAACTTGGCAAGATCGCCCGGCTTTATTGCCCCTCTTGCGCCGCAAAGCGCTGTTATTGACGCTTTAATTGCGTTTGTAATGAGGGCGGATTCCGTTTTCCAGTTTGCCAGTAAAGTTTCAAGTTTCTTTATAAAATCAGCCTGCTCCTGGGGAGTAAGCTCTCTTTGCGGAATCATACCTTCAAGTATTTTTAATTTTTGCGCTTCAAAAACTTTTAATTTTTTTTCAAACGTGTTAAGCGCGGCCTGATACTCTAAAGCACCCTTATCGGTTGTTCTTGTGGACATTGACGGAGTGTTTAATTTGCTTCTAACTCCCTGCAGCCTCTCCTTGGTTGTTTTCTTTATTTCTTTCCCGGCCCATTCCAGCGCTCCCCAAAGTCCCCTTCCCGATAACGTGCTCATATCTCCCTGATCTTTGCCTTCCGGTCTTTTTGGCTGATCCGGCTGTTTTGGTTTATTTGAATTTGTCATATTTTAAAGTTTAAATATTCTGATTAAATGATCTGAAAACGACTCCTGCATACCCTCGATTTCTCTTATCTGCGAACACAGATATTCGCGCAGCTCTCCGGGCTCCTGATCTCCCAGCTGTAAAATCACGTCGGGTTTAAATCCGGTGCTAAAACGCAGGTGCAGCTGTTTGATTTTTGGCGGATTATAAATAATCCAGAAAGCTTTTATGTTATGAAACGGGTATTCTTTATCACCTGCTTTTATGCCTATTCTCGAAATTATAATTTTTGTCATTTGCGGCTGTGTGGAAAAATGCTGCCACAGGTATAAAAGTGCGATTATTGCAAGTGCAATAAAAAGCGTCCAATTATCCGTATAAATCGAGTAAGCGCAGAATGCTGTCAATCCTATTCCGGCAAGAACAAACCATTTCCAGCCCTTTTCATGCTGAATAAATTCCTGCGCCTCCCACGAAAGAACCGCCTGTTCGTATGCGTTCGGACCTTTTTCCGGTTGTTTTATTTCCTGATTTTGCATTTGTTTTTATTTAAATCTAATTATTTTAGCACAAAAAAGCCAAAAAAACAATACCCCATATTGGTTTTATTGGATTTAGTATCCTACTCTTTTGCCTTTGAATTAATTTTGGGGTCTGATTTGATTTTGTGTCGTCCGGACGAACCGGATCGGCAATAATATTTACAACCAGGAATAAATTTGAAATTTTTATCCAGCACTAAATTGTATGCGATTATGCAATAATTATATTGAACATGAGCATTTTTTATCGTATGCGATTATAAAACATTGGAAACAAGGTAAAACTTAACCATTTCTGTCTTAGTTTTTTATCGTTTGCAACTACGAAACAATAAATATGCGCGCTTTTTTGATGATCACATTATATTGAACATGAGCTTTTATAATCGAAGGTGATTACACAACATTGGAAACCTTTACCGAATGGGGCAATCACGTTTTATCCGCTTTCTTGTGCGGCGAATATGTAACAACTTGACGCGGGAAGCCAGCCCGTTTGTTTGATTTTTGGCTTCGCAGTGCTATTATTTAAGATACATTTATAGCATCATTTTTATGTTCAATACTTGATGG
>JAFGJT010000013.1 GCA_016928915.1 Candidatus Peregrinibacteria bacterium | reverse complement strand
TAATAATTTTTATAGTATTATCAGCATTATTATTGCCGGCGTGCAGTTCCGAGCCCCAGAAAGCCGATATTGATGAACTTCAAAATCAAAAAATTGATGTTCAGCAATTAAACGAAAATAATCCGGAGAGCGGCGTTAAAGATATTGAATTACTTGAAAAAGCTGTTTCCGGAGATTTAGATTCAACTAAATGTGAAGAGATAATTGATGAAAACCTTAAGAATTTTTGTGTAAAAGATATTATTACAACTATTGCAATGAACGAAAATAATATTTCAAAATGTAATGAAATTGAAATAACCGAAGACAGGGAATACTGCATTAATAAGGTCAATACTGTTAATCAAGTACATACGGACTAGCAGCGCTGAGCTCAATTCTTCCGGTCGTAGCTCCTTGCGGATCAAAACATCTTGCAGCTACTTCCAAGTAATCATCATTTGAGGAACCTCCGTCTCCGGCTCTGCCGCTGCAGGTGCGATCATCCAATATTTTAGTCCCCATATATCTATCGCCTGAATCGGATGGTTCTAAAAATATTTGAGCCGCACTACACCCCACTATATAATCATTGGTTGCGCATTGTACCCTGAATCCGTTTTCGTCTGGCATAGTACCGCTAATAGTGTAAGTATGCCAATGAGTATAAAAACTTCCTATCTGTTGGCTTGTTCCTTGTACTCTAATGTCCCCATTTGCAGTAAGTCCATCAAAAATATTAACATCACCGTCGGTACTGCTTATAATGCCACTTGTAGCTCCGTTTAAATATAAATCATCCCCTACTTCAACATCATTACCGGTGGCTATAAGGCTTTGCCCCGCAATAATATCCTGATTTCCTGTAATATCATAAGTTGCATTAAGATATTGATTAACATTAAGAGTATTTAATATATCTACAGTATCATTTAATTCAAGATTTGAATTGTAATCAATTATTGGTCCGGATACATATAAATTGTCGGCAATAGTAACATTTCCTGTACTGTTTGAAATACTGCCGGTCACATTCAGCGCCTTTATGTTTGTTGGATCAGTTGTTACTGTTAATCCAGAAAAAGTAGGGCTTATATTTGCCGTGGGAGGATTGCCGCTCGGTCCTGTTGCGTTTATTATACCGGGCAGCCACACAAGAGCCGTAATTAATCCCAGTGTTAAAAACAGCATAATTGCCGGATATTTTTTTGTATTTTCCATTTTTTTTTTTGATTAAATTTTATTTTTAATATTAGTTTATTTTACCACAAAAAACCTTGTACAGGCAAGGCTTTGCATGCTGAAAATCATGTTATTTTGTGTTTTGTATTAAGTCAACCACGATTTTTACTATGCTTGAATTTGTTTCCCCGTCTTGATCTTTTACCATTAATTTAATCAGATATTCGCCGGCTTTGTAAAAATTGGTAAAATTGATTGGCGAAGTTGTCCACGGAGTGTCCCAGATTATATCGTTTTCCCCGTTATAATTAAAATCCCATTTATACTGCAGTTTTCCGTTATCGGGGTCTTTGGACTGCGAAGCATCAACTTTATAATTTGCGGAAATTGCAGTTGAAGACTGTAATTCGGCTGTAAAAACAGCTGAAGGGGGGGAGTTGTCGATAATTGTTATTTTTTGGGAAAAGGTTGCGGTTGCGCCTTCGGGGTCGCGAACTTCAAGGATGACCTTTTTTTCACCTTCTGTTTCGTTTATGTCGTTGAATTTGTGCTGCCATACTGTATTGTATTGGTATTTTGTGTCGAATTTGCCGTCTCCGTTAAAATCAAATCTGTATTGAAGCAGATTTGTATTATATTGATCGTCGTACGATCCTCGGGTATTAATTGTGAATTGTGTACCCGGAGTGCCGGAGAAAGGTGAAATGGTGAAATAGGGGACAGGCGGGGTGTTTTCAACTACAACAATAGTATCATATGCGGTTGATACATTGCCCTGAAGATCCAGAACATCCATTCTGACCTTTTTAAGCCCCGGGGTTTTATACTGATATGAGGCTGTTTTTGTATGTGAATAAAACGTGTCGAATTTTCCGTCATTTTCAAAATCAAAACGCACTTCAAGATCATATCCCGAGGTTTCTGCGTCATATGATCCGTTGCCGTTAAAGGTAAATACGGTATATGTGGTGCCGAGCAGGTGTTCACGGTTTCCGGAATTGTTTGTGACCCTTATTACAGCCGTGGGAGGGAGTTCGTCATTTGGATTATTTGAGATGCCCGAATTTAAATGACTGTATAAAGAAAATTCCGAGTTTTCGCATCCGCTCGCCAGCATGCAGGCGTTAGCGGTTTGAGAGTTAACAAATATTGTTATTAATAAACACAGTAACAAAAGTCTTTCTAATCTCATGTATGACAAAATCAAAGGTTGTAAATATAGAATATATTTATTTTTGTGTCAAGTTACTCCTCTTTTATTTCTATCTTTATATTATCAGGCACGCTCGGCATGGTGGGTGACCAGGCGGGCCAGCTGGAAATAACAACTTTATTTATTGCAGGCAGCTGCTGAATATAGTTTTCTGCCTCATCTACACTTTTGCCCAGCACATGCTCTTTGATATTCGAAATAAGGCGCTGACCGTTTTCTTTGTCGGGGTCTATTTCGTATTGTTCAACACCTTTGATTGTTGCGGTAATTGTAAGGCGCGTGGGGTCAGCGCCGGCTTCAATCGGTATAAGCCTGTAAGAGATGCTTTCGGAATCGATTTTTATTAGCTTTTTTTCGGGGCTTTTTGAAAGTTTAAGTTTTGCTCTTAAAATGTTTGACAGTTCATTGTGGTTATAAGCAAGCCCCTTTGCCTGCATGGTTCCGGAGATTTCAAACTGTTCCTGCATCTGCCCTTCAAGATGCATCGGAGCATTTACAGCAGGATTTTCGAGCTTCATTGCATTACTGCCGGTTAGTAAAACCAAATCCATGTTTTTTTCCTGATTCATTCTGCCAACAGCCTTTTTAAGCTCTTCTTCCGCTGAATTTCGCAGCTCGGCTTCCATTTTGCCTTTTGCAGCATCAAGATCTTCTTTTGTAATCATTTTATGCGTTATGGTTTCTCCTCCGATAAAAGCCTCGCTGCTTTCGGCATATACCTTTTGCCTGTTTTCTTCTGACAGTCCGGGCAGAAAGAACCTTGAAGGCCCTATATTGCCTCTGTCTCCGATTATTTGTCCGTTCGCGTCAACTTCGTCAGCAACAACATAAGCATCCAAACTTCCCGGCCCCGATATACTGCCGGCCGGCACATTAACGCTTTTTTGTATTCTAAAAATCAATCCTTCGGAGGTCTGAAATCTTGTCTGTTCTATAAGAGGCCACTCCCGTCCGCTTGTGTTAATGATTTTTAAAGTTCCGGTTGCGTTTTTGCCTTCAAATTTGTTTCCCGAAGTAAAATATGTGATTTTTTTATCAATGGTTGTTTCAACATTAAAGCTGGCAATCACATTTTGCGGATGCGTATCAAGGTATGACTGGTTCCGCGATGCTTCCGCGAGCACAACATTTGCAGATACAGAAATTGTATTTGATTTTGGAGTAAGGTAGATTGTCGCTCCCGGCAGCGCGATATACACAATTAAAATTAAAATCAGCACAACAATTGTAAACAGAATTGTAAGCGCTTGCCGGTTTGGAGATACAAGCACAAAACGGGTTTTTTCTTTTGCCCGTTTTTTTTGTGACGGGCTTTCGGGCATGGTATTCGATGTTTCTGTCTTTTTCGTTCTTCTTACAAGTTCGGCTATTGAAAGTTTTTTTGATTTTAAACGTGTGGGAGTATCATCTTCATAAGTATTAATGCTTGCCTCAAGAGGGGTGATTTTAAGCTGGTCATCCGGCAGTTTGCCTGAAACAAGAGAGGGATGTTCGTTGCTTTCCAGCTTGTCAAAAACCTGAAAACCCGCGCGCTGCGCAAGCTGCATGCCGTTCTGGTCGTTAGTGATAATATATATGGTTTTGCCAAGATCATCAGATTTTCTTTTTAATATTCTTAAATTAACAATGCTCTGGAACAGCACTGCTCTTTTTGGAACAACAATATAAATATTCCGCATTTTATATTTTTTGAGCTTGTCGTAAATACCGGTAATTTCATCATCGATCTCCGTGAAAAGAATTTTTTTCTTGGAAATCGTTTTTGCTTTAAGTGCGGCCTCTTTTTCAAGGTCACGTTCTTTCGGTGCTATGCTTCTTTTTTTTATTTCCATTTAAATTTGCATTAAGCGAACAATTTTTTTGAGAATTTTTGAAAGAACTTGTTCTTCGCCAATATATTCAAGCCCCAGATTCGCAAGCGCAAGCGGAGTTATATCCTGCGGGCCTTTTAATCTTTTTGTCTCATCCACCATATTACTAATAAACTGAGGTTCTATAAAGCCAATATGTGGTTTTCGTGTAAAAGATACCCGTTTAAACCATTCACGGGTATCAAGAACTTCTTTTATTTCGGGAAGCAGAGCCCCGCCCCCGCATAGCAGAATTTTGGGCGGCATTACTTCAACATCTTCAAATTCGGCAAGAGTAAGCGCAACACCCGACAGCCATACTTCGCAGTCGCTTTTCATGGCCTCCCGCACGATTTTATGTGATTGTTTTTCAAGTTTATCGTTTGAATACGAAATTTTTACGTCTTCGGCTTCTTCAAACGAAATATTAAGGCTTTGTGCAAGCCTTTTGGTAAAGGTTCTTCCTCCCAGATTGAACATTCTTGTTCCTTCAACACTGCCATTATTTACAACCGCAATATCGGTTGTGCCTCCTCCGATATCCATAAAAACCGCTGAAAGATTGCTTCCGTCCATATTCCCCATGCAGCGTGCAACAGCATAAGGTTCGGCCGTAATGGCCATGAGATCCTTATTAAGTTCGGCGGCTATTGTTTGCAGAGCGCCAAAATGAACCAGCGGGGCAAAAGCGTTAAAAATGCTTATATCAACATCTTTTCCCTGAAAACCTATTGGATTGCTCACTTTATAACCGTCAATCTGCACATCAACAATCGCTGCGTTTACAAGTTTGACATCAATTTCATTGTATCCCGTTTCAAACGCAAGCTCGCTTCGCACTTTATCAAAAGCCCTCCACTGAATTTTGTGTACAATATTTTTAAGTTCCGCCAGATCGATTTTTGTGCTTGGTTCACGCCTTGCATATGCAAAAGTTGTTGTTGCTCCTTTAACCAGTTCACCGGCAATGCCCATTATCATCTGATTTGTTGAAACGCCGGCCATTTTTTCAGCTTCTTTGATCGCTTTCTGGCAGTTATAAATAACCCCGCCTATGTCTGTTACCGATCCGCTCTGCATGTCTCCGAGCTTCTGGTTGTGCTTGCCGACTCCTATTACCCTGCCTTTTGTGCCTTCAGAAAGACAAACAAGAGCCTTAACAACCTCTGTGCCGATATCAAGAGCAAGGTAGATATTTCTGCCGCCTGGTATTTTTTTTGTAAAGAAAGCCATTTTAAAATTATGCCGATTTTTCTAATGCCCCTTAAAAGCTCAAATATATTATAGAAACCCTGCTGATTGGTCAATTATTTTGCATACCAATCACCGGCTTCGTCAAATGAAATTTTTTTCTGCTGTTTTTCACGGTATCTTTCAAACCCCAACTCTATAATTTTATCAATAAGTTTTTTATAGGTAACTCCTGATGCGTTCCACATTTTTGGGTACATGCTTATGGAAGTAAAACCCGGCAGAGTATTTATTTCGTTTATATAAATTTTTCCGGTGTTTTTTTCAAGAAACATATCAACTCTCGCAAGACCGCTTGCATCAAGAAGTTTATATGCTTTTAAAGCCATTTTTTGAACTTCTTTTTCAAGAGTTGGAGTGATTTCCGCGGGAACCCGTGTTTTTGAGACTCCGTTCACATATTTATCATTGTAATCATAAAATTCACCGCCAACCAACACTTCGCCCACCCTTGCGGCTTTGGGGCTGTCATTCCCCAGCACCGCGCATTCAAGTTCACGTACATTCAATCCTTTTTCAATTAAAATCCTGGTGTCAAATTCACAGGCAAGGTCAATTGCCCGTTTAAGCTCCGATTCTTTTTTGACTTTTGAAATCCCTACAGAAGACCCCATATTTGCCGGTTTGATAAAAACCGGCATCCCGAGTTCATCAAGAATTTTTTTTATGATTTTTTTCGGACTTTTTTTCCATGAAGATTTGTTGATACCTATGTAAGGCACGATCGGAAGTCCGGCCTGATCCCACAATGCTTTGGTAACAAGTTTGTCCATGCCCACCGACGATGCAAGCACCCCGCATCCGGTATAAGGCACATTCGCAATTTCAAAAAGCCCCTGAATTGTGCCGTCTTCGCCAAAGGGTCCGTGCAGAGCCGGAAAAAAAATATCAACTTTCATTCGCTCAACATGTCCGTTCTTAAAATGCAAAAGCTCATTTTTTCCGCTTTCCGAATTCAGCGTTACCTGTGTTAAATCTGAATAATCACCTTTTTTAAAAGCTTCGGGAGCCTTTTCGCCCGCCAGCCATTTCCCCAATTTCGTTATGCCTATGGGTATAACATCATATTTATTCCGGTCCAGAGACTCGATAATATTTGTTCCCGAAACAACCGAAACTTCATGCTCGCCGCTTCTTCCGCCGAAAATTACGGCAACGCGTATTTTATTTTTCATAATGATTATTTAAATTTTGATGCATCAAATATATCATAAATTGATTTTCAAACGTAATTTATGTAAAATCAAATCCCGAAAAAACAATTAATCAAATTTAATATGTTAGATCAATATAAACAACCTGAATTCGTTGCTCCCAGCACATCCCTTGCCCCCACCTTCTTCGGAAAAGTGATGACAGCCTTTTCAATGGCAGTCGCGGTTTCGGTATTGGGTGTATGGGTTAGTTTTACTTACTTTCTTGAGGCTTTTATTGCAACCCCGGCTTTAATATGGGTTGCTATAATCGCTGAATTTGCGCTTATCTTAACTTCACGCATGTGGAGTAAAAGAAAACCTTTAAATTACTGGCTATTTTCGGCTTTTGCTTTTTTAACCGGCGTTTCAATTACCCCTATTCTGCTGGTTGCAACCGTAGCGGGGGGAATAGGGATTGTTATAAAAGCCCTTCTTGCTACTGTTCTTATGTTTGCCGCAGCGGGCATTATAGGCTGGACAACCAAAAAATCGCTTGAAGGAATTGGCGGATTTTTGATGATCGCCCTTATAGGCATGGTTATTACGGGTCTTATTGGTTTATTTATTCCCTGGGGAAATCAGTTCGAAATGATTTATTCGGGAATAGGTGTAATTCTTTTTGCGGGATATGCGGTTTATGATTTTAACATGCTTAAAAAATATCCTGAAGACAGTTATATTGATGCTGCCATGCACCTTTATCTTGATATTTTCAATTTGTTTATTTTTATTTTAAGGCTGCTTTTAAGCAACAGAAATTAATTTTTTTAAATGCAAAAGAAAGGATACAGCTTTGGCGTGGGTGAGCTTATTCACGCTGATCATGGCACCAGGATCAGAATGGAGCTTGAAGAATCCGAACTTTTTTCTATTGATGAAAATATTATTTTTAAACCACCGCTTAAGGCTGATGTGACTTTTATGAAAATTGATAATGCGATTCATGTAAATTTGGAGAATATTATGCTTAATTTGCAGCTTATTTGTTCAAAATGTCTTTCAAAGTTTATTTATAAAATGAAAATTCCGCAGGCTGAAAGGGTTTATTATTTTGAAAAACAGAGGGGAATTGAAATGGACGATATTGATACTTTTTATGTTGATATGAAGAGGCTTGTTATTGACCTTAAGGAATTTTTAAGACAGGAAATTATCTTGCATTTTCCGCAGGTTCAAGTATGCTTAAAAAGCTGTAAAGGGCTTTGTTCTAAATGCGGAAGCAATTTAAACAAAGGCAGGTGCAAATGCGCAGGCAGCGATTATCAGAACAAGCCGCTTTCAGTATTAAAAAAATTATATAACAAGTTTTGATATGGCAAAGCATCCGGTTCCCAAAAAGAAAACATCCAAAGCACGATCCTCGCGAAGGCACAGCAAATTTGTTCAAAAAGAACAAAAATACCTTAAAGATCTTGTACATTTAACCAAATGCCCTAATTGCGGCGCACCTAAGTTAATGCATCATGTATGCAAGGAATGCGGCAAATACAAGGGCAGACAGGTGTTTGATATGAACAAGAAAATTGAAAAAATCACCAAAATTAAAGCTTAAGAATGCATGGCCAGCCACCGTCACCTTTCACGGATAGCAGTAATGCAGACAATCTTTGAATATGAGTTCCTTTCCGGTATTGATCTCAAAAGTTTAAAGATTAAAAAGCCCGACCCGAAAAAAATACTTAAGTATAACGTGCATCAGCTTGCGGAAAAGCTTTCGGAAAGCGATTTTGCCGATATTACACTTGCCGGAATTTTAAAAAAGAGAAAAGAAATTTTAAAGATCATGCAAGAAAACGCTCCGGAATGGCCTGTGGAGAAAATAGCGCCCGTTGACCGCGCCATACTTGAAATAGGTATTTATGAGATTGTTTTCGCAAAGGATATCCCGCCTATTGTAGCGATAAACGAGGCAATAGAAATTGCAAAATCATATGCCGACACCAATGCTTCAAAATTTATTAACGGAGTGCTGAGTTCGGTTATGACAAAATATAAAGTTAATTTAAAAGATGAAAAAACCAAACAGATACGAAAATCTTGAAAAACTCCTGGGTTTCGCTTTTAAAAATAAAGATCTTCTTGATCTTGCGTTTGTTCATAAATCATTTATTAATGAATACAGGGATAAAAACGAGTCAAATGAACGGCTTGAATTCCTTGGGGACGCGGTGCTTGAACTTGCGGTAACGGAATATTTATATAAAACATATCCTCATAATCCCGAGGGAGTTTTAACCAATTGGAGATCAGCCCTTGTTCAGGGGAAAAATCTTGCATTAATAGCCAACGAACTTTCTCTCGGCAATTATCTTTACTTAAGCAGGGGAGAAGAAAAATCAGGAGGAAGAAAAAAGAATTATATTCTGGCAAATACGCTCGAAGCATTGATAGGAGCTATTTACCTTGATCATGGTTATAAAACATCACATAATTTTATTTCAAAATATATTCTTGAAAGACTTGAGCAGATACTTGAAGCAGGTCTGCATATTGATGCGAAATCACATTTTCAGGAGCTTGCGCAGGAAAAAATTTCCATGACACCGGAATATAAATTTATTAAGGAATGGGGTCCGGATCATGCGAAGCGTTTTATGATGGCTGTTTATATTGGGGATAAAAAGGTTGGTGAGGGAGAAGGATCCAGTAAGCAAAAAGCCGAAGAAGACGCTGCCAGGAATGCACTTGCCCGGATTAACTGGGATAAACTTAAACTATGACGATACACGAAAAATCATGCGGGACAGTCGTATGTTATCAGCCGGGAGCTGAAATTCTGCTCCTGCATTATCCCGAAGGCCACTGGGATCTGCCCAAAGGCCATATTGAAGAAGGCGAAGATGAAATTAAAACAGCTTTACGTGAACTCGAAGAAGAAACCGGTCTCAAGAATATTAAAATTCTTAAGGGTTTTAAAGAAAGCATTCATTATTTTTTTACGCGCAAAAAAGCCCACGAAAAAGAGCTCGTCTCAAAAACAGTTGTTTTTTTTCTGGTAAAATCACATGATAGAAAAATTAAAATTTCCGATGAACATCAGGATTTTATATGGCTGCCTTTCGATGAAGCTGTAAAAAAAATTACATTTAAGAATGTCAAAGAAATAGTTATGAAAGCCAAAAAACATATCGACAAACTAAAATAAATTCTATATATTTAATGAGTATATTTCTTAAGTTTTTTCCGACATGAAAATTTCCTTTTCTAAAAGCCCAAATTCGAATATTGATTTACTTCTTTGTCCGGGTTTTTCCAATACCGGTTTTTTAAATGAATACAACTCTGAATTAAAAAAAATATTTTCGGATCTTAAAAAGAATAAACTGTTGAGCGGGAAAAAAGGTGAATATGAAGTTATGGTCAACAGTGCTGCAAAAAATCTGCCTAAGAAAGTTTGTTTTATCGGATTTGGAGATCCTTCAAAACTAAAAAACAGCGAAGTGCGTGAATTGGCGGCCGGCAAAATGAAAAGTCTTCTTTCTAAAACGCATAAAAAAATCGGCGTTTTTATCCCCAAAAATCTTGAAAAATTTGTAAAAGAAATAACGGAAGGAATATGTTTGATCAACTACACTCCCGCAAAGTACAAGACCGGAAAATTTAATGAAAAAGCCACACAGAATCTTTTTGATGAGGTCGTGTTAATAAGTGGAAAGCATGAAAAATACAAAAAAGAAGCCGAAGAAGCATTTTTAACCGCGCAGGCTGTTAATGAAACAAGAGATTTTGTAAACGCTCCCCCGAATATTATAAGCACCGCTGTTTTTGCCGAAAAAGCCAGAGAAGTGGCAAAGCAGAACGGTTACAGTATAAAAATTCTGGAAAAAAAAGAACTGGAAAAATTAAAAATGGGTTTAATTCTGGCTGTAAACCGCGGAAGCAGAAATCGTGACGGCGCAAAAATGATAGTTCTTGATTATTCACCTAAAGGATTGAAAAAAGAAGAATATAAAAATCCGGTTATGCTTGTGGGAAAAGGGCTTATTTTTGACAGCGGCGGATATAATCTCAAGCCCCTCAAAGCAATAGAAGACATGCAGCAGGATAAAGCCGGCGGATCTGTGGTTCTTGGGGTTTTCAGGCTGCTTAAAAAATTAAATATTAAAAAACGGGTTATAGGCATTATCCCTCTTACGGAGAATTTAATAGATGCTGAAGCAATGAAACCATCGGAAGTATTAACCGCATACAACGGCAAAACGGTTGAAATACGCAATACCGATGCTGAGGGCAGATTAATTCTTGCTGACGCGTTAAGCTATGGCGTTGAAAAATACACACCGGGCTATGTTGTTGATATAGCAACATTAACGGGGGCCTGCATAATTGCTCTTGGTGACAGGTACGCCGCGGTTGAGGGAAATGATAAAAAGTTAATTGATGCTCTTATTAAAGCCGGAAATAAAACTGACGAACTTTTGTGGGAAATGCCCATGCATAAAGAATTTTCAGAAATAATGAAAGGCAAAATTGCCGATTATCGTAACGCCGATGACGGCACTGCATATCTTGGAGGCACAATGAAAGCAGGAGCTTTTTTGCAGTTTTTTGTAGGTAAAAGCAAATGGGCGCATATAGATATTGCGGGAGTGGCATATGTGGATAGACCAAAAGCATATGACTTATCCATGGCAACCGGTTTTGGAGTGCGCATGTTCATAGAATTTTTGAAAAAATTTTAAACAGCCCATTTTTTAAGTGCGGGTTTCGCGCTTTTTGGATAAATAATATTCGGCCCCTGTTCCACTTTAATACCCCTGTCTTTTAATATGTCAAAATGGGGAAGCACTTCGGGGTAACCTTCCTGAAAAACAACTCTTTTTATACCGGATTCGGCAATGATGCTTGAACACACCCTGCACGGATGTTTGGTAATGTAAATGGTGGCCCCTTTAATATTTATATTTTTCTTTGAAGCAATTGCAAAACACCACTGTTCGGCGCATATGCCATAGCAGATTTCACGCCTTGTGCCGGATTTAAGCTTCATTTTGTTTCTTATACAGCCGATCTTTCTGCAATCATATTCCGGATGCCAGTCGTTGCAGTGCTTAACAAGCACTTTGCCGTCTTTTACAATACAGGCCGCGATTTTTGCTCTTAAACATTTGGCTTTCGGCTCCATTTTGTCAATGATCTTTAAATATTTAAGATCGTTTTTGGTAATTGGCATAAAGAAAAATATTTTATGTTTTAATCATAAAAAAATATAACACATAATAAAAGGAAATACTTATTTTTTTTCCTTTCTTACGCACATGCAGCACGGCAGCATGTAGCATATGCCGAAAAGTATAAACATTGCGGGCCAGTACGGCATGATGCCGAGTTGTATTATCTGCAGATTTTCAAGCAGCAGTAAAAGACCCAAAACAATAAAAATTATACCTTTGCAGTAACATGGAGTGTTGCCAAACATAATTGATTATTTAGAGGCTTCTAACAAAATTTTACTACGTGTAAAATTTAAATCAATCCAATTTTTCTATACGCCAAACCTCTTCAGAGATTATTTTGCCCGGGATTGTAAATCCCGCGGCTTTTGCGTGCCCGCCGCCTCCAAATTTTCCGCTTATTTTTGTGGCGTCAATTTTATTGTTTTGTGTTCTGATTGATCCTTTTACATTGCCTTTTGTGTCTTCCGCAAGAAGAATGGTCATTTTTGTGTTCGGAACGGAATTTAAATAATTTATTATCCCGGTGAGATCGCGCGGTGAAGATTGGGTTTCATCAAAATCGGACTGTGTAACCTTTGAAACAATTGATCCGTTTTTGTTTTTGCGTGCGTTTTCAAGCACACGCCCCCACAAACGCAGCTGCTCAACAGTATGGGTTTTAAACATATTTTCTATTATAAACGAAAGGCTGGCGCCTTTACTCATAAGATCCGAAGCTATATCAAATGAAGATCTGCTTGTGTTTGAATGCATAAAACTTCCGGTATCGGAATAGAGCCCGGCAAGAAGACATGTGGCAATTTGCGGAGTAATTCCTATCTCCATGAATTTAAAAAAATTATACAAAACTTCAGTGGTTGAAGCTGCATTCACATCAACCAGATTTTCTGTTCCGAATTTTTTGTTAGTTGCATGATGATCAATGTTTAAAACAGGAATATCTTTTTTTTGAATTGTTGTGATTATATTCTCGTATTTAAGCTGGGCGGGGCTGCTTGCGTCAACAGTAATGATCAGATCAGGCTTATCATCGGGAAGATTGATTAAAATCTTTGACGACCCAGGCAGAAAAACCAGCGAGAATGGGATCTGGTCCGCGCAGGCCGAGATTACCTGTTTTCCGTTTACCGCAAGAACATTATGTAATGCCAGATTTGCACCGATTGTGTCGCCGTCGGGGTTTCTGTGCGATAGAATGAGTATCTTTTCGGATTGATCGATAATTTTAAAAGCATCTTCCATGAGCCCGGGCTAAGGAAACTATTGTAAAAACTGCGGCTGATTAAGGCAATCAACTGGGCTTGACGGATTTATCAAAAATCTCTCTTTCCTCAAACTGATTGCCGGTAATAACACTGTATATTACAGCAAAATACGGAATGGCAAGCGGCAAAAACGACCATCCCATAATTATTGCCATTATTAAAAGTCCTATTCCGATAATTGACGCGGAAAATCTTTCAAGCAGACCGAACATTAAAATTATACCTGCCAGCATGCCAAAAACTCCTGTGGTAAAAATAAAATAGGTATTAGTAAAATTGCTGAAACCAAAAACATTCTGCATAAAATTAAGCGTGGGTTTTTCCTGCAGAAATTTTAAAGCGCCGGATGTGTCAAAAATATTGTGATGAAAAGCTGCATACGCAAGCCCCAGCCCCGCTAAAAATCTTAAAATGGGAAGTGCGAATTTGCGATATTTGTCCAGGAATTCTTTTTTTTCTATCGGATGAAAAATAAATGCCGAACTAAGTACATCGCGATGGATCAAAAATAAAAACACACCTATCCCGGGATAAATCAGGTAATCGAGCATTGAAAGCGCCGGAAAAATAAAAAACCCCGCAATAAACAGCACAATAATGCCAAGCGTAAGGTATCTAATAAATAATCCGAGCACTAAACCTATACCAATAACAGCCTGCGAGTATCTAATTATTTGCGCTGTTAAAGATTCATCAAGCCCCAGCCCGGGCGCAAATAAAAAATTATGCCAGCTGCTTATTATAAGCAAAAATCCGATTGTGATTGAAATAATGGTGGGAGAAAGAAATGCTCCCGATTTTAATGTTTCGGCAAGTTTTCGTATGGCCGGATTTTTGCGCGCAAAAAATTCAAGAAAAACAGCAATAATCAAAACAGCCACAGCAATGACGGTCGGAACAATACACCATGAAATATGGTCTCCTTCAGCCATGATTTTGATTTTTTAATTATAATCTTTCATGCTGATAGCCTGCACCGGACATGCCGCAATTGCCTTTTCAATAACATCGGTTGCTTCGGCCGTGGGATTAACCGCTTTTGATTTTCCGTCCGGCTGCATCTCAAAAATTTTGGGGCTGATTGAAACGCATAAAGTGCAGCCAATACATTTGTCCGGGTCAACGTAAGCTCCCTGCATAAAATTTGGTGTTAATGAATCACTCTTTGATTTTATTAGCCCTGGCCGCTATTTGCAAATGATTATTTAACAGCTTTGATACGTTGGGCAATAAAATTTTGATTTAAAGGAAATAAGAGATATCATATTAAAGCGATTCCCCGACCACAATCCGTATAAATTCGACGGTAATTGTTTATACCGACCAAAAATAACTCTTTAAAATATGCAAAAAATTTGCAAATTATGTAATCATCAATTTGAAATCACTTCCGAAGAAAAGGAACTTTATAAAAAGTTTGACGTACCCGAGGATGAGTTTTGTTTTAAATGCGCGCAGACACAGCGTCTTGCATACAGAAACGAAAGAAATCTATATTCAAGAAAGTGTGATTTTTCAGGCGAACAAATATTATCAGTTTACTCAGCCGACAAGCCGTTTAAGGTTTACAAAAGCGATATTTGGTACAGCGACAAATGGGATCCCATGGAATACGGAAGGGATTTTGATTTTTCAAGACCTTTTTTTGACCAGTTTTACGATCTGCATTTAGAAGTCCCGCGTTTGGCTCTCTTAAATGTTAATAATGAAAACAGTGAATACTGCAATTTTACCGGCGGCAATAAAAACTGCTATCTGGTTTTCGGCGGGGATTACAATACGGATGTAATGTATGGGACTCTTTGCATGCAGAATAAAGATTCTCTTGATCTTGATTACAGCAACAAAAATGAACTTTCTTACTTTTTAAACGATTCTATCGGATGCTACGGCTGTATTTACACTTTTGATTCAAAAAACTGCAATAACTGCGCATTCATAAGCGACTGCACGGCATGCAATGACTGTATCTTATGCACAAATCTTGTTAATAAAAGTTACTGCATTTTTAACGAACAGCACACAAAAGAAGAATATTTAAAGATGAAGGATGAAATTTTAAACGGAGGTTTTTCTAAACTGAATAAAATCTTTTTGGAATTTAAAAAGTTTTTGGGACATAGGATTGTTAAAAATCAGCATTCTCTTTCCTGCGAAAACTGCGAAGGTGATTATTTAAAAAATTCAAAAAACTGCATAAATTGTTTTGATATATCAGATAGTCAGGATTTAAGGAACATTATTTTCGCCTCAAAAAGCAAAGATTGTTTAAACTGCAGTCTGCTGGGTGATAACTCGGAACTTTGTTACGGAATGGTTTCAACAATCGGAGCATATAATTGTAAATTTTGCCAGTTTGTTCTTGACAGCAGCAACAGTGAATACGGAAAATTTATTTTAAACTGCGAGAATACATTCGGCTGTTTTGGGCTTAGAAGAAAGAAAAATTGTATATTAAACAAACAATATTCAGAGGAGGGATATAAAGAAATTCGGGGAAAAATTGTTGAACATATGAAAAAAACCGGAGAGTGGGGTAAATTCTTTCCTCCAAAAATATCGGATTTCGCATATAACGAAAGTATCGCAAATGAATTTACACCTTTAACGAAAGAAGAGGTTTTAAAACAGGGTTATACATGGAAAGAAAAGGATAGAAAGGATTATAAAAAACAGGATTATTTAGTTCCTGATTTAATCAAAGATGTTCCGGAATCAATAACAAATGAAATTCTTGCATGTTCGGATTGTGGCAAAAACTTTAAAATTCTTCAGAAAGAATTGGAATTCTATAAAAAATTTAATCTGCCGATACCACAAATGTGTCCTGACTGCAGACATAAAGAAAGAATGGAGATGAGAAATCCCCGAATTCTTTACGACAGAAAATGCATGGAATGCGGAGCGCCGATAAAAACCACTTATACTCCTGAGCGAACTGAAAAAGTTTTTTGTGAAAAGTGTTATTTAAAAGAAGTATATTAAAAAAGCTCTCTAAAATTAGAGAGCTTTATGCAGCAGTTTTGCACGATAGACTTATCATATATATTATATATGCCGAGCAGTGGTGGAGGCAAGGGGAGTCGAACCCCCAACGATTAGATTGATAAGTCTATCATTGCGCCTGCTGCCCCCACTATGTCGGCGAAAATCACAGTAACAAAAACTTATTAAAATTTTCTAAAAAAATCTTAAAATATGCACAAGGTATGTAAAACTTGTGGAAATGGCTTCGAGATAACGGAAGACGACTTAAGGTTTTACGAAAAAGTATCACCGGTTTTTGATGATAAAAAATATCTTATTCCACCCCCGACTTTATGCCCTGACTGCCGTCAGCAATTAAGATTGGTCCAAAGAAATGAGAATAAACTTTATAAAAGAAAATGTGATTTTACTGGTGAAAATATGATTTCTCTTTATTCGGAGGAAAAACCTTTCAAGGTTTATAAAGAAGAAATATGGTGGAGCGATAAATGGGATTCTTTATCATATGGAAGGAATTTTGATCCGGATAAGCCCTTTTTTAAACAACTCCAAGAACTCCAGTCTGTTGTCCCGCGAAGAGGAATGCATCAGGACGGAACAAATGAAAATTGTGAATATATCACATTCGGAATGTCCAATAAAAACAGCTACCTGGCTTTTGCGTGTTTTTATTGCGATAATATTTATTTTAGCCGGGTTTGCGGCATGACGAAAGATTCATTGGATTGTTACCTGTGTTTTGAATGCGAACTTTGTTATGAATGTCTTGACTGCAAAAAGTGTTATCAATGTATTTATTGTCAGGATTGCTTAAGCTGTGATGACTGTTATTTCGTTCAGGACTGCAGGAATTGTCACCACTGCATAGGCTGCAAGAACCTGAGAAATAAGGAGTATTATATTTATAATAAACCCGTTAAAAAGGAAGAATTTGAAGCCTATAAGAAAAAATTGATTGAGGGCGAAATATTGAAAGAGAAGGCGAATTTCATGAAATGGAAATTGCACCTGCCGTTTATTTACGCTCATATCAGTCAATCTGAAAATTCAGACGGGGATTATCTGGAGCAGGCAAAAAACTGCCATGATTGTTTTGATGTTTTGCTGGGCGCGCAGGATTCCCGGTATTGTCAGCTTGCCGGATGGGGCGGTAAAGATATGAACGATTGCATGATGACAGGAAAAGACAGTGAACTTCTTTATCAGATGACAGCTACAACGGGAACTTATCATTCTGCCTTTAATAATTTTTGCCGATGGGGGCATAACGTATATTACTGTGAAATGATAAGCAACTGCAAAAACTGTTTTGGATGTATAGGGCTTGGCTATAAGGAGTTTTGTATATTAAATAAACAGTATTCCAAAAAAGAGTATGAAGAACTTGTTCCGCAGATAATTGAAAAAATGATTAGAGATAAGGAGTGGGGCGAATTTTTTCCAGCATCATTTACACCATTTGCATATAATGAAACCCTTGCTAATGAATACTTCCCTTTAACAAAGGAAGAAGCGCTAAAAAAAGGATTCAAATGGAAAGAAAATAATGTTTCGGATACTATTAAATCAGTTTCTTCTTCAGTAATAAATGAAACACTGTCATGCGAAACCTGCGGGAAAAATTACAAAATAATCAGCCAGGAACTGGAGCTATATAAAAAAATAGGCATACCTCTGCCAAAAAAATGCCATGAGTGTCGTTATATCGAACGTTTATCCTTGCGAAATCCACGAAAACTCTGGGACAGAAAATGCGCAAAATGCGGAACCGCAATTAAAACAACATATTCACCTGACAGGCCCGAAATAGTATACTGCGAGGCGTGCTATTTAAAAGAAGTGTATTGAAAGCGTACTCCAATTAGAGTATAATCGTACTGTATTAATAGTACGGTATGTTTAACAGTTTTTTTAAGTCAATAATACGAAAGGATCTTTTAAGAATTTTTTTCTATAATCAGGAAAAGAAGTTTTATATTAGGGAGCTTGCAAAAACTTTAAATACTTCGGCCGGAAATGTTCAGAAGGAACTTAGGCGGCTGGAAGATGATCAGATTGTAAAATCAGAAAAATACGCAAATCTTAGGTTGTTCTCTATTAATAAAACACACCCGCTCTTTCCGGAAATTGAAATAATTATTTATAAAACTATTGGGATTGATGAGGAAATCAAAAAAGAATTAAAACCTCTTAAAGGATTAAAATTCGGCCTTATTTACGGGTCGTACGCAAAAGGAGACTTTAAGGCCGATTCTGACATTGATCTCTTATTAATCGGCACAATTAACGAGAATGAAGCCATAAAAAGAATACAAAAAGTGGAAAAGAAAATTTTAAGAGAAATTCATTTTAATTTAATAAATATTTTAGAATTTAGTGCTAAGGTAATGGAAAGTTCTTTTTACAGGGAGCTTTTAAAGTATTATATCCTTGTAACAAACAATAAAGATGAATTTGAGAAATTTATTACAAAACCTGGAAAACCAGGGAAAACTTAAAAAACAACAAACAGGAATCGACTATATTAACGATCTTCTTTATGCGGCTTTTCGTAATCTAAAAGCATCGGAAGCGAATCTTGTATCATTTGAAGAAACGGCTTTTAAAGCGGCATATGACGGGCTGCTGCAGATTTCGCGCGCTGTGCTATTGATAAACGGCTATCGTCCCGATGACGGCGAACAGCACAAAACAACATTTGAGGTCGCTAGTCATTTCCTTGGTCCTAAATTTGTTAAACTGATTCAAAGGATAAATTTTTACAGAGTAACAAGAAATAATTGCATATACAATCCAAGAGGAATAATCACAAGAACAGAAGCAGAAAACATCCTAAAGACATCAAAAGACTTTTGGGGTAAAGTAAGGCTGTATTTAAAGTCCCTGAGCCCGCAGCTGGAATTGTTTGAGATTTAAAATATTTACATCCTCATGCAAAAAACCTGTTTAAACTGCAAAAACGGCTTTGAAATCACGAATGACGACCTGAAGTTTTATACAAAGATTGATACACCTCTCCCGACTTTATGCCCGACCTGCCGAATGATAAGAAGACTTCTTTTCAGGAATGAGAGATTTTTATACAAAACAAAAAGCTCGATTAGCGGTAAAGAAGTTTTGTCGCATCTTTCAGCGGATAAACCGTATAAGGTTTATGACCAGAGTGAGTGGTGGAGCGATAAGTGGGATCCTATGGAGTACGGATTTGATTTCGATTTTAATAAAACCTTTACGGAACAGTTTGAAAAACTATTACTCGCGGTTCCGCAGATTAATCTGCAGAATAAAGACAATGAAAACTCGGAATTCTGCCAGGACACAGGGCATCTTAAAAATTGCTATTTAATTTTTAACGGAGGGCAATCAGAAGACTGTTATTACGGTAATACATTGGCCCATTCAAAAAACTGTATTGATATGTTTTGGTGCCTGTTTAGTGAGCTTTGCTATGAATGTGTTAAATCAAAAAATTGCTACAGGTCTTTTTATTGTATTAATTCGCATAATCTGCAGGACTGTATTTTATGCAGCGACTGTATTGGCTGTAAAAACTGTTTTGGATGCGTTAATTTAAGGCACAGCGAGTATTGGATTTTTAATAAACAATACACAAAAGATGAATACGAGAAATTTATAAAAAAATTTCTTGGTTCAAATTCCGGAGTCGAAGAAGCTAAGAAAATGGCTTACGATAATTATTTAAAACATCCTCACAGGAATTTAATTATTGATAACAGCGAAAATTGTCTGGGCAACTATATCGCCAATTCAAAAAACTGTATTGATTGTTTTGATATGATTGAGAATTCCAGCGACTGCAGATATATCTGGGACGGATGCGCAAAAGACGGGTACGATTGTTTTAATGCCGGAGGTCTTAATAATACTGAGCTTCTGTATGAATGTGTTTCAGCTTATGACGCAAATAATATTAAGTTTTCAGTGCACATTTGGAATTCCAGTGACATTGAATACAGCTATCTTTGTTTATTCTCCAGTGATTTATTTGGATGTACGGGCCTTCATCAGAAAAAATATTGTATTTTCAACAAACAATTTACTAAGGAAAAATATTTTAAGCAGAAGCAGAAAATAATTGAACACATGAAAAAAACAGGTGAATATGGAGAGTTTTTTAATCCGCGTTTAGGCTGTTACGGATATAATGAAACAGCCGCCCAGTACTGGTTCCCATTGGAAAAAGAACAGGCATTGGAAAAGGGATATAAATGGAAAGACCCTGAAAAAAAGGATTACAAACCTCAAGCCTATAAAGTACCCGATAATATTAAAGATGTCCCGGATTCGATCATAAAAGAACTTCTTGCATGCAAAACATGCAGAAAGAACTACAAAATTCTTGCCCAGGAATTAAAATTATACAGAGAGTTTAATCTCCCTATACCATTAAAATGCCCGGACTGCAGATATATAGAAAGAAAAAATTTATGTAATCCCAGAAAACTTTGGGATCGAAACTGTGAAAAATGTGGTGCGTCAATAAAAACGGTCTATTCCCCCGAAAGGCCCGAAATAGTATACTGCGAAGCGTGTTATTTAAAAGAAGTTTATTAATTTTTTCTTGCATTCCGGTGTCGTTTCTTATAAAATATCTTTCTGGATAAGTCAATTGAACTCGGTTAAATGAAGCTCTCTTATTTACATATTGTTGTTCCGCAGGGGGAAAGCGGAAATCTTAAAAAAGAACCCGTTTTTCTACAATTGGTAGATAATCTTTATAAATCTTTAAAACACGGGTCTGTAAGCTTTGAAATATTTGGAAACAGGCAGTATTCATATTTTTATATTGTTGTTCGTTCTGAGCTTGTTGCCCATATTGAAAGCCTTGTTTACAGCACATACCCTGATGCCGAGATTATTCAGACCCGCGATTACTGCGAGGCAGCTATAAATGCGAAGCTTCATCATTCTGGATCATTTTTAAAGCTTGTAAAACCCGATATTTATCCGCTTTTAACTTTTGATAGTTTTGAATCAGACTCTCTTTCGGGTGTTACTTCAACAATTTCAAAAATCGGACCGGAAGAACAGATTTGGATTCAGCTTGTGGTTGCACCAAAACACGAAACATGGATATATCACATTCAGCGCAGATTTACATCAATAGGCAACAGTATTAAAAGAATTTTCAGGTTGAAAAATTATTTTAAAATAAAATCCAAAAAGGATATTTTTGCGGAGGAAAAAAAATCATTTTTAGAAAAAGCTGAGGCGCACCCGTTTAAATTTAAACTGAGAATTGTATGTTTTGCAAAACAGACCCATATAGCCCAGGGCCGTCTGGAAGCCGTTGCAAAGGCTTATTATAATTTTAACAAAAACGACTTTAACGAATTCACCCTGGGGCGTAAAAACCAGTCAAAAATATTTCTTGAAGAATATAGAAAAAGATCGTGCGAAGGAGGTAAATTAATGAGCTCAAAAGAAGTTGCAACACTTTATCATTTCCCTAATGCTGATCATGTGCCGCATATTGTCCATGTTCTTTCAAAAAAAGCTGAACCGCCTCAGGATCTGCCGAAAGAAGAAACAAAAGATACCAGTTTGTTCGGTATTTCAAATTTTCATAACAGCAACGAGAAATTTGGAATAAAAAGGTCTGACAGACGCCGACATCTATACATGGTTGGAAAAAGCGGCACAGGAAAAAGTAAACTTTTAGAGCTTTTTATAAGTGAAGATATAAGAAACGGCGAGGGAGTAGCTGTACTGGATCCTCACGGGGATCTGGTTGATAACATTGTACGTAAAATCCCGCCGGACAGAATTAATGATGTGGTTTATTTTGACCCTGCTGATATTAAATTTCCGATTGCTTTTAATCCTCTTGAAAAGGTTGATGAAGCCTACAAAATGCAGATCACGGTGGGGTTTATTAATATATTTAAAAAGCTTTTCGGATCCAACTGGAGCGACAGGCTTGAGCATGTTTTGCGCTATACTACACTGGCTTTGCTTGATTCTCCGGATACAACGGTTTTAAGTATCTTG
Source organism: Candidatus Peregrinibacteria bacterium (assembly GCA_016928915.1). Classification (GTDB taxonomy): domain Bacteria; phylum Patescibacteriota; class Gracilibacteria; order UBA1369; family PNNO01; genus JAFGJT01. The sequence goes on along the minus strand of JAFGJT010000013.1, from coordinate 32,334 downwards.
AAAATGCTTTCAGACAAGAATTATCGTCAGGCCATAACGGCGCGTATTAAAGACTCGGTTGTTAAAAATTTCTGGGTGAATGAATTTGCCGGATGGAGCGAGAAATTTGATGCTGAAGCCATTACACCTTTGCTGAATAAGGTCGGGCAGTTTGTTGCCACAAATATGATAAGAAACATTATCGGCCAGCCCGTGAATAAATTTAATATCAGGGAGATAATGGATAAGAAAAAGATACTTTTGATGAAAGTTTCAAAAGGGCTTCTTGGTGAGGAAAATTCGTCTTTAATCGGAGCAATGATAGTAACAAAAATTTATCAGGCTGCAATGAGCAGGGCTGATACCCCCGAAGAAAAACGCGAAGATTTTTACTTTTATGTTGATGAGTTTCAGAATTTTGCGACCGACACATTCGCTGAAATTCTATCGGAAGCCCGAAAATACCGATTAAACTTAACAATTGCTCATCAGTTTGTGGGGCAGCTAACAGATAAAATGATTAAAACCGTATTCGGAAATGTTGGCTCAATGATAAGCTTTAGAGTGGGAGCCGAAGACGCCGCGATTCTTGAGCAGGAATATACTCCAACCTTTAAAGTTAGAGACATTATTAATCTTGCTGTTCGTGATTTCTACATAAAAATGTCAATAAACGGAGAAGTACGAAAACCGTTTTCAGGCCGAACCATGGACGTAATAATGCCCGCTGAAAATTCATCGAAAGAAATAATCGCCGCTTCGCGCGCGAAATACGCGACACCGGTTGATGAGGTCGAAAAAATGCTTACAAAATGGGATGAATCGGGAGCAATTGATTTGCGGCCGGGTGAGGGGGATGCCGAATTTGAACAGCCTCTGATTTAATTTTAGATTTATATGAGGACAATTTTTATTGCAGGCAACGCTCTGGTTGATGAGGATTCTATACCTTTAAAGTTAATGCCATTTCTTAAGAAGGAATTTCCGCTGATTGATTTTATCGAATTTGACCCGACTGAAAATTTTCCCGAATCAAATGAACCAAATGGGGAATTTTGTTTGATTGATACGGTTAAGGGCATAAATGAACCTTTAATATTCACCGATATAGATAAGTTTGTGAACAAAAAAGGAATTTCAATGCACGATTTCGACATTGCCTGGGAAATGAAGCTTTTAAAAAAGCTTGGGAAACTAAAAGAAGTCAGTATTATCGGAATTCCTCAAAAATCAGATATGCGGGAGGGGCAAATTTTAAAAATGACAGCGGATTTAATTAGAAAGCTTTAACTCTTACTTCGTTTATTCCCCCTCCCAAAGGATATGCTATTCTGATTTGTGATCCGTCTTCTTTTTTGTATGTTTTTTTGATTGGCACGTGCATTGTAATTGCCGATTCACCTTCTTGTAATATATGAGGTCCGAATATTTTAATTTGAGTTGTAAGCATTATGCCATATTCAAGCCCATCTTCAGCAGTTGGAGGTGTTTTTGTGTTTGCTTTAAGTAAAGGAATATATTTGTCCGGTTTTGTATCTTTGGTTAATAAAAAAATGGTGCCAAGTGGAATAGCAGGCTGATTTAATATTTTTTCGGCTTTTAGCTTTACACCAATAATTATTTGTTCCGGTACAAATATGCCGTCAGGTTCAAGCATATCAGAAAGGGCTGTTGTTATTGCGGCTTGGGGTTCATTCAAAAGTCCTGCAGTCATGGTTTCGGTAATGATGATATCAAATTTTTTATCTTGGTTTGCTGATGGGTAATCTAATGCATTTTGGCAAACAAAGTCATCAAAATATGCGCTTATATTCATTATTTCAACTATACGTTGTGCATTTTTTATTGAGGCTTCGTGTATATCAAGAACAGTAAAGCCGATTTGATTCGGATTGAACAGCGCTGTAACGGGCAAAGCAAGAGTGGCAAAGGGTCCGCAGCCCGCATAAAGTATTGAAACCTTTTTGCCGGATTGTTTTTTTCGTTTTTTTCTGATTGCGGCCGCAAGCCCTCTTACAAATTTTACGGTGCGCGCTGTATCAAGCAGACAGTTCGCGGCGTCCCACGGTGAAATGCATGTGCCATATGGAGTTTCTGTATCGTCGCAGTCTTCGATAACATCATTAAGACTTGCAGCATTAAGCTCTTCATAAAGCATGTTTAATGATAGATCCTGGTACCTGCTGTCATTTGAGTGAAAAATCGCATATGTTGAATTCTGCAGGTGAAAATCAAGACTTTTATTCATAATTGCTAAATATGGTGCCGTATATTAGTCTTATTTCCAGTTTATTTCAAGAAAATGTGTTGCGCAGCTCATGCAGGGGTCGTAAGCGCGTATAAGTTTTTCAATTTCAAACTTCACTTTTTCTTTATCCATCTTGTCCTTGTCCCGGTCTAATCTGTCCTGAACAAGATGCCTTATGTCGTTTTCAATGTTGTTCTGGTTTTGAGCCGTGGGTACAACAACTTCAGCGTCGGTGACCAGCCCTTCTTTGTCCAAAGCCACATAATGATACAATGTGCCGCGCGGGGCTTCTATTACACCTACGCCTTCGCCTTCTTTTGGAGTAAGTTTATTAACAGGATTATTTTGAATTTTTAAATTTTTCAGAATTTCAACCGCATGGTCTATTGAATGAAGAATTTCTATTGCCTGTGCAAGATTGTTTTTATAAATATCGTGTGACGGAAATTTGGCAATATATTTTGCAGCGTCCTTTTTTGTGTTTTCATGCAGTGCTTCGTGGTTGATGTTCATGCGGGCAAGAGAGCCTACCATATATTCCTGACCGAGAATTTGGTACGCTTTAGCGGTCGAGTAGGGGATAACAACCTCCTTTAGCTGCTGTCTAAAATATTTTTCCTGAACGCAAAATCCGCCTTCGGAACACAGAACTTCGCCCTCTAAAAAGCTGTAATCTTTTGTCTTCATTGCCACAAATTTTGTTTCACGTTCCAGTGAAAATTCGCATTCATCAAACACTTTCATAAGCAGAAATATTTTTTTGCGTATTTTTAAAAGTTCGTCGCGGGATTTTTGGATTTCTTCGGGAGCCGGATATTTTAAAAACCCGCCGATACTCACAAAAGGTGCATGTACAGCCCTTCCTCCGAAAATGGTTGAAAGATAGTTGCCGGCTTTTTTTACTTCAAACATGTCATGCAGCAGCTGGTGCTCGAGTTCGTTATTTTCATCAAAGTCCAGAATTGAGTCTTTGTTTAAAATGTCCGGAAGAGAAAAAATATACAAATGTAGAGCATGATCGCGGATCATCATTCCGTACATCATAAGTTTTCTAAGCGTAATGGTCTGATCGGAAGGTTTGTATCCAAGCGCATCTTCAACAGCCTCAATTGCGGCCATTTCATGCGCCACGCTGCACGTGCCGCATATGCGCGAAAGCAGCTGAGGCACCACGGCAAAAGGTTTGCCAAGTATTGCTTTTTCAAAAAACCTTTTATTTTCCATGATCTTAAACTGCACGTCCTTAACTTTGTTGTCTTCAATTATAACATCCATATCAAGATGCCCTTCTATTTTTGATAAATTTTTAATTGAAAGATTAACCTGATGCATGATTTCTTTTTAAGGGATTATTTTGAATAATTTTAAATATTTATCAACAACCTTTAAAAATTCAGCTTCAACCATGGGGCAGCCCGGAACGCTGTCGTCAACCTTAACAAGTTCATGCAGCGCATAAACTTTTTCGTTTTGATGATACTGCAGAAGGTACGGAGCGATTTCAGCTTTTAATTTATCGTCAAAGCTGTTTCTGTGGCCTGACGGAAGCCCCGTAACCGCGCAGGAACCGATAGCAACTAGATATTTTGCGTTTTCGCGGATTTTTAAAAGTTTTTCTTTGTCATGCTCGGATGCGATCGCCCCCTCAACAAAAGCAACATCAAGATCACTCATGTCATTTTTGCTTTTAAGAACATTAAAATGCTTAAAATTAAGCAGCTTTTTCCATGTGAAAAAATTATCATTCAGCATTTCCGTAAGCATGATCGTTGAATCCTCACAGCAGGTAAAAGTGAACCACCCGATATTTAGTTTTTTTTGTGTGTCTGCCATCGGGAAAATCATATATCATGAGGAGCTTAAGCGCAATGCCGAATAGAGTTACATGGTAAAGTATAATTGCCCAGTAATTATTCTAGCTTAACCAGTTTTCTATTATCTTTTTCCCGTAGGGTGTCATAAAAGATTCGGGATGGAACTGCACCCCTTTCACGTCATATTTAGTATGTGAAACAGCCATAATTGTACGGTTTGTGTCTTTTGTTTCAGCTGTAACATTAAGTTCAGCCGGAATTGTAATTCTGTCAGCAGCCCAAGAATGGTATCGTCCACCGTTAATAGATTTAGGAAGACCTTTAAATAAAGGCTCATCAATATCAGTGATTGTGATTTCCGATGCCACCCCGTGAAAAATCTCTTTTAGATTTATAAGTTTTCCTCCGAAAAATTCACAAATTGCTTCATGCCCGAGGCAGACTCCGAATATGCTTTTAGTCTTATGAAAATTTTTAATTATTGCCATCATCTTTCCTGCATCTTTTGGCATACCCGGACCGGGAGAAAGTAATATTTTATCATACCTTTTAATATCCATTATTTGGATTTTGTCATTTTTTATAATATCAAAATTTTTCAATCCGCATTCTTTAAGCATCTGCGCAAGGTTGTATGTAAATGAATCGTAATTATCCAGAAGCAGAACTTTCATTGAAAAAATTTATCTATTGGTAAGTTGCCCGCTTCACTTTACAATATCATCGGAAAAATTAGAACACTTTTATGTATTTGAACAAAACCGCTGTAAAAAAAATGAATCTACTTGGGAAAAAAGACATTCCGTTTATTTTTATTATTGATTTTGAGGAAAAGAAACCTATAATTGTTGATTTAGAAAATGCGCTTAAAGAAAACATTTTTTTTGATTTTAACGGTTTTAAAAATTATATAATTTCACAAGAACAAAAATCAGCATTTCAAAAGAAAAGTATAAAATTTCAAAAATTTCCGGTTAAATATTCCCGGTATTTACAATCCTTTAAAAAAGCCTTAAAGGAGATCAAATTCGGCAATTCATATTTAATAAATTTAACCTTTCAGACACCAATAATAACCAATTTTACTTTTAAAAATATTTTTTTTCAGAGCCGAACCAAATATAAATTATTATTCAAAAATAAATTTGTTGTTTTTTCGCCTGAAACTTTTTTTCAGATTAAAAACAATATAATTTCAACTTTTCCCATGAAAGGGACAATAAATGCCAATATAAAAAACGCTGAAGAAGTATTGATAAAAGATAAAAAAGAACTGGCCGAACATAATACTGTTGTTGATTTGCTTCGAAATGACCTAAGTATTGTTGCAGAAAAAGTAAGAGTCGAGAAATTCAGATTTGTTGATAAAATAAAGACAAATTCCGGTGACCTTCTGCAGATAAGTTCAAAAATTTCCGGAAATTTAAATAAAAACTGGAAAGGAAAACTCGGGGATATTTTTAATACCCTTTTACCCGCCGGTTCAATATGCGGCGCACCAAAAAAGAAAACCGTAGAAATAATTAAAAGCACAGAAAATTATTCCCGCGGATATTATACCGGCATTTGCGGCTATTTTGACGGCAAAACGGTTGATTCATGCGTGATGATCCGATTTATTGAAAAAGATAATAACGGCGAAATGTTTTTTAAAAGCGGCGGAGGAATAACAGTGTTCAGCGATCCGAAAAAAGAATATAAAGAATTAATCGACAAAATTTATGTCCCTGTTGTTTGAGGCGATCAAAGTACAAAACGGAAAATTCTATAACATTAAATATCATAATGAAAGGTTTAATAAAGCCAGAAAAGAACTGTTCGGCTGCAAGGATTTTATAGATCTTAAAATTAAAATTAAAATTCCGGCTTCAAAAACAAAAGGATTGTATAAATGCAGAATTGTTTACGGACCTGAAATTGAAAAAATTGAGTTTATTCCATACAAGAAACCGAATATCAGATCGCTTAAAATAACAGAATGTAATGATATTGATTATAAATACAAATATCTTGATCGTACAAAAATCGATGAATTGTTAAAGCAAAAAGGGGAATACGATGACATATTGCTAATAAAAAACGGTTTTATTACGGACACATCTATTGCCAATATTTGTTTTTACGATGGGGAAAAATGGATTACACCAAACACCCCGCTGTTAAAAGGCACAAAACGCCAAAAACTTTTAGATGAAGGGAAAATAACCGAACAGAAAATCACTCGAAAAGATTTAAGAAAATTCAAAAAAGCCTCATTGATAAATGCAATGAATGACCTTTTTGAGATAGAAATAAACCTCTGATTATTTATAGAGATCTAATTTTTGTAATTCCGTTTTAAGATCGGGTTTTGGGCGCACATCAAGGTATTGTGCTTTTTGTTGTCTGAGCCGCCTTATTTCGTCTTTGATTTCACCGAGCAGTTTATATTGAGCCGCTGCCGCCTCGGTTGCATAAACCGATGCCATAGTCGGATCACCCTGAGCTTCTTTTAAAAAGTCGCGTTTTGGAGCATTTTCAAATTTTTTATCACCAGCCCACATAACTTTGGAAGCCGGGCTTTCGTCAAGGATATAAGTAATATTTTGTTTATGCATGACATTCAGGGCTTCCACATTAGCTTTATACAATTCTTCCTGTGCTTCTATGCTGTACATAAGTGATTTGTACAGCTCTTTATCGCTTTCACTTTTAAATCTGCTTTCTTTTTCGGCGGTTTCAACTTCGACCTGCCATTTTTGCGTGTCTTTAAAAACATCGCCGACAATGGCGCTTCTGATCATGTTTAATTTTTCTTCGGATGTCGCATCAAGCTGAATTTCACCCTCGTCGCGGCTTTTGAAATCATTTATTGCCGTGATCTGCAGCTCTGCGTACGATTTCTCATCGGGCGTTAAATTGCTGGTAATCGGATCTATTGTGAATTTTGTTTTCGAATCATTGTTTAAATCCAGTAAAATTTGCACGGGATCGGTTGAAAGCGACGGAGCGGATTCGGGCTTTTCAATCACCGCGGTTGCGGCAGTGCTTGTTTCGGTTTCGGGTTGAGTTGTTTCGACTTGAAGGGCTGTTGTTTCTTCGGACTTTTGCTCCTCTTTGGTTACGGGAATACAATCTGTTCCATCGGCGTTTTCAACGTAGCCTTCATTGCATCTGCAGTCATTAATTGAGGTATCAAATGTTGCATTGTGTGACGCGCAATAAGCCGCGGCATTGACGCATTGACCGTTTGCCCCGGCATAACCTTCATCGCACACGCACTTGTCTCCGACTCTGTGAGCATGTTCCTGGCCGCACATTTCAAGTTCTGTCATGGGAACGCACTGGCCGCCTTCGGGCTTGTAATACTGGTCGCAGACACAGTTTGAGCCATCCTGATGGCTGTGAGGAATGGGACATATTTCGGAAGGAGACATGGGAACACACTGGCCGCCTTCAGCCTTATAAAAAGTGTCACAAACGCATAAATCACCCTCCTGATGGCTGTGTGCAACAGGACAAGGGTCTTCTTCGCTTTGTGCGTATGCAAAGGGAAAGTATGCGGCAGTCATTGGTTCGGGAACGAACGATTCTTTTACAAAAGCCTTAATTAAACCTGCATTATCAAGTTTTTCGGCTTTCCAGTCAGAAATTTTATTTCTTTCCAGTTCAACTGTCGCCGAATCAATGTAATTAACAACAAAAACAAGCCTTATCTTTGTTATACTTTTCGGCAATTTTCCGTCAATATATCCAAAAATCTGAACAAGCGCGCGATCAAGTTCATCTCCGCCGATGGTAGGTGCTGAAAATTTTACTTCAAGAATATCTTCATACTGCGCAGCCAGTACTTCTTTCATTCCCAAATCATCTTCAAGAGAAATCATAATATCAATCAGTTCGCTGTCGCTTAGAGCTAAAACAGCAGATGTTGCCGCGCTTTCGGTTGTTTGTGTTGTATCCGATGTGCCGGCCCCCTTATCAATATAAAATTTATAATAAGCAAAGACTCCGATCGCCGCAAGAACAACAATTCCGGCAGCAATTAAACCGATGTTTTTTTTCATTTTTTGATTGTTAATTATTGGGGAAAGTTTAGTTTTAATGTAAGACCGCGCCCTTTAAAGGAGGGGGACCGCATTTTTTTATATATACGCGGCTTTAGTTAACCGCATATGCCCTGAAGACGGGGCAAATTTGGTGGGCATGAGAGGACTCGAACCTCCACCCCGTTTCCGGAACTAGCTCCTGAAGCTAGCGCGTCTACCAATTCCGCCACATGCCCGAAATACCTTTTATTTCTAAAAGCCATTTTAATCAAAGCGCGGGAAAGTACAAGCAATTAATCGTTACAAGTACTTTTATCGTCTATCGCGCATATAAATTCGTGGGCCAGCAGTTCAAGATTAATATCGGTAAGCTGTGGAGGAGAATTTTTAACGGAATTTTGTATTTGTTCAAAATCATGCTGCAGCGTTGCTGCAATTGCGTCCAGCCTTTTACTGCCCCTTATATGGCGAACATTCCCGGATTTAAAATTTCTGGCGCCGTTGTAAAGCAGGGCAAAAACATGTTCCGCAAAACGCACTTCTTTGCCTTTATAGCCGTTTTCCTGCGCGTATTCAAGCACATCATTAATATGAAAATAAAAATTTTTCTGCAGATAAGCAATAATTCCGCCCCAGGTATACTGAATAATATCGGTGGGTTTTACGGGATAGGCTTCTCTATGATTTTTGTCAGCATTTTCTCCCATAATTATTAAGCAAGCATTACGGATAATAACTATAGGATATTTGTAAAATTTTGTCAATGTAAACAATTTTACTGAATTTGAACGCCGGCAATAGTTATGTTATCTCCTTTGCCTTCGTCCGGGTTTTTCATTTTATGCAGAGCTTCAAGTTTTAAATGTTCTATTGCTTCATTTAAAGATTTTTCGTTTTTGAGTGATTTGTTTATAGACCATGCAATTTCACTGTCAGTGAGATTGTCGCTCAGTCCGTCGGAACATAAAATCAGGACATCTCCTTTTTGTGTTTTAATATTCTGCAAATGAGGATTTACATCACGCGAAGTTTCTTTTGTTTCCCAGCTTACATAATTTGCTTCATGCCCGAGGCACTGAAGAACGCCATTTTTTAATTTCCAGTATTGTTCATAACCAAACTTGTCTTGAGCTTCTTGTTCAGTAATTTTATCCTTCCACATGATATAAGAAAGTGCATTATCTTCTATTGTGGTAAAAACAACTTTATCGCCTCGAATGATAATTGCCTTGCTGTCTCCAGCATAAGCAATATCAACACTTCTGTCATCATTGATTCTTGCCGCAACAACTGTCGCGGAAGTTTTTTTAAATGAAGGGTTGTTATCCTGATATTCATCCACCGAATGATTCATGTTTTGGACAAGAGTATCAAGCTTGTAAGGAGGCACGCTCTTTAAATTCGTTTTATCAAGATCCACAGCTGCTCGGTGTAGTGCTATATTTGACGCGACATAACCCACTTTAACGGAACCAATTCCGTCTGTAACAATTAAAGTTTTTGATTTCGGATCAATAAGAAATCCGTCATCATTTCGTTCTTTGGGCGTATTTGCATAATAAATGCCGTTTTCCGTAACCGCATAAAAAGGCATATCACCCATCAAGCCTTCGGCTTTGCCTTCCTCGTTGCCGCTGTAAGCCAAAATCTCCCCTTTGATGATTTTTGATTCATGAAGTTTCTTTTTAAACTCATTGTCAGGGATGCCGTCGGTAACATGAGGGGGCACAACCTTTTCATTTACTTTTCCCCGTACTTTTTCCTGGGCTTTAATAATATTAAGATCCTCTTCGGTCAGTAGAATTTCTTCAGAGTCGTTTACAACAATTCCGTGTTTTTCCAGATCAAGAAGCTCATCAACCTCTTGTTCAGTAAAAAGCTTTTTACTTTCCTGCGGCTCAGGCAAAGAATGCGCGTGATTAGTATTGGCCATTATTTTGTTTTTTATTTTTGTATATCAAAATATTATACCATTTTATTGGTTCAAATCACAGTCACAGTTATTGAAGTCTTTTAGAAGTACAAGTCGCGTTGCCCCCGTTCTATTCGGGCAAGCCGTTCAACAGTTTTTTTCTGAATTACTTTTGAAGGAATGAGTTTTAAATATTTTTGGATTATTTGCAGTCCTTTTTCTTTTGTTAAGGGTTTTGCATAATCTTCAAGATATTCTTTTAATGTAAGAATCGCATTTGGTCTGCAGAAATTGTGAATTTCTCCCGGTTTAGCGATATCCATAAAATCCTTGCCGGTTCTTCCTATTCTATAACATGCCGTGCAAAAACTGGGCAATAATCCTTTGTCAATAATTCCTTCAATCACTTTATCCAAAGACCTTTCGTCTGAAATCTGAAACTGGTTTAATGTGCGTTTTTTTCCGTACCCGCCGGGAGATGTGCATGAGGCGGCCGAGGTCTGTGAAATCCCGAGTTTAAAAGCTTTTTCGCGCACATTCGGGCGTTCTCTTGTTGAAATAATCATGCCCGTATAAGGCACTGACATTCTTAAAATCGCGATAATTTTTAAAAGTTCGTTTTCGTTTACCGCGTACGGCCATTTTTCTTTAACGGTGGGGGCTGGCTGAAGGCGGGGAACCGAAAATGTATGAGGACCCACGCCAAAAGTTTTATCCAGATACTGCGCATGCGAAAGAAGCGCCAAAGTGTCAAACCTCCAGTCGTACAGACCAAAAAGCACGCCGAGCCCCACATCATCAATTCCGGCTTTAAAAGCCCTTATATGAGCAAAAAGCTGTCTTTCAAAATCAGCTTTTGGGCCGTTGTGAAGTTTTGCATAAGTGGGCTGGTGGTAAGTTTCCTGAAAAAGCTGATAAGTGCCTATTCCTGCTTTTTTTAATTTTTTATAATCCTCAACAGTTGTTGCGGCAATATTCACGTTTACCCTCCTAATGCTTCCGTTGCCTTCCTTAACGGAATAAATAGTCTTGATCGTATCAACCACATAATCGATCGGACACATTTTGGGATGTTCGCCAAATTCCAGAAGAAGCCTTTTATGCCCCATGTTAATCAAAAACCGGGTCTGCTGCTCAACCTGTTTTAAGGAAAGTTTTATACGTTTTTCTTTGTTTCGTATATGAAATCCACAGTATTCACAGTCGTTTACACAGTAATTTGAAACATAAAGCGGCGCAAAAAGAACTATTCTCTCTCCGTAAATTTCTTTTTTAATTTTCCATGCGGTTTTAAACATTAAATCAGTATATTTTTTTGGCGCGTTTATTAAAGATGCCGCATCTTCCAGTGATAATCCTTTCATTTTTTCGGCTTTCGCGAGAATTTCTTCAATCCGTTTTTTTGTAGGATTTTTTGTTGATAAAAGTAATTTCTTTATTCTTTCAGCATCGAATATATCTTTTATTTCAGGCATTTTAATTTTATTAAGAAAATTGTTGCGCTATTTAACTCTGAGTTTCTCCTCAAGCATTTTATAACTTTCTTCGGTATTATACAGCCCGTATTTTTCCCATGTTTTTCTGTCGCATGCATCACGTCGTTTATAAATTTCGTAAAGCGGCTGATATTTTTTAGGAGTAATATTGAACATAAGTGCGTTAGCGCCGGCTTTTATAGCGCGTTTTCGGCCTTTTTTGGGGTCAAGCGTTTCCAGGGCCGTAACAACGGGAATTTTTGTATTTTTCATTTCAAGGCGTAAAATCGACATCATTTTTAAGGCAAGATCAATATCTCCGGGCTGTTTATCCGCAAAAGGAGTATTGGGGCAGGGGACAAAAGGCCCGAAAGAAATCATATCCGCATTCATATCGCGCAGAATCATAATGTCAACAGCCAGGTCAGAAATAACCTGATACGGAAGCCCTACGATTGATCCGGTTGCGATAAAATATTTTAATTCTTTTAAAAATTTTAATGTTTTGAATCTGTTCTTGAAATTTTTTCCTTTCGGATGAAGTTTGTTAAAAAGACTTTCGTTTGAAGTTTCAAAACGGAATAAAACTCCGTCAGCCCCGGCTTCGCGCAGAGCTTTGTAAGTTTCAAAATTCCTTTCTCCGATGCTGATAAAAATAAAAACCCTGCACTTTTCCTTAATCTTTTTTATAATTTCCACAAGTTTTTCTTTGGTGTAAAAATAATCATCCCCGGACTGAAGAACCATTAGTTTATAGCCTTTTTTAAAGGCTTTTTCAGCTGCACGAACAATCTCGCCGACCCCCATTCTGTACCTTAAAATTTTGTCGTTTTCTTTGCGCAGCCCGCAGTAAAAACAGTCATTTTTGCAGTAATTTGAAAATTCAATAATCCCGTGAATGCAGAAAAAATCTTTAATATATGTTCGTCTGATCATATCCGCTTCGCTGAACAAAGCTTCTTTTTCGCGCCCGTTGGTTTTTAGCAGAAATTCAATTTCCTCCTTATTCAATTTTCGTGTCTTTGAATTTTTAATTATCTCAATAAACACCGGATTTAACCCTTCAGGATCGGTTTTATTTGTATATTCAAGAAGATCCAAAATTTCTTTAGCATCTTTTGCTGAAACTTTCTGGATTGCAATATCCGAAATATAAAGAACCCAGTCGCCAACTTTCAAACCTTCCACGGTACGCGCATCAATAATCTTTTTAACTCCGTCACGGAAAATCACAGCTTTATCAGCGTTGGTTTTAATAACCTTTGCGGGGATTGTAAGGCACATTTAAAGAAAGTTTAAAAAAACATAACGATTTTACCTTTAAAAGTTTGTTTTATCCAGGTTTCCTCCACATCGCGGCGACTGCGCTGTGGGCGTTTCTAAGTATATCGTAATGTTTTTTCATCACTGCATCTTGGGTGACTGTATGCTGAATTAGATTCTGAATCACTTCGGTAAATTTTTCAATCTCAAGCGTCATACCCATAAGGCACGACTCAAGTTCTGAAGGATTAGAACGACTTAATGCAATTAATTTCCGATGAATAAATCTGTGTATTTCATAGGGATTTGGAGTCCATTTGCCGAATTCGGGCATTTCCAGCAATTCATTAATGGGTGGAGCAAGGCTGGCTTTTTGGTCAAGATAACATTCATATCCAAGATTAAAAGAAGGGGCGTCATTATATAATTTGTCAAATAAAGCCAGCAAAGATAATACATTATCTTCTATTGCTCCGGCTGTTAGTGCGTCAACTTCGCTTTTTGGTTCATTGATTAAAATATTTAAAAGATCATATATCCTTATCAGTTTGGCATCCTTTAACAACCTTTTTAGGATTATGTCTTCTGCTGCCCGAAACAAATTTTTAGATCGCTCCGTATCATCTTTTTTGAAAGTTTCCAAAGCAGATTTAAAAAGTTCTTTGGCCTGTAAAACCGGTTCGTCAGCCGAAATAGTTTCATTGTCCTTGGGACCTTGCTTGTTAGGATTCTCGGACACAAATTTTATTAAAGGATATTTTTTACGCGTTCATTTCTTTGAATTTGTTCTTTTAATAAGTCTATTAGCTGCATCACATTTTTATCCGTTTTATCTTTTGCGCTCAAAGTATTTTCAGCTTTAATCAGCAGTTCTTTTGCATCGGATGTTTTTCCGAGTTTTAAAAGCCTTTCACTTTCTTTTAAAAATACAGTGCCTCTGATCATTGTATTTGTTAAAACAAGCTCTTGGTATCTATTTTGTTCTTCACGACTCATCTTTGAGAATTCCGAATTTCTTATCAGTAAGTCGGCTTCTACAAGCGGGTAATTATTTTGATTTTCCAGATTCATATTTAAAGGATTAAAGGATAATTAAATAAGGGGGGAAACATACAACAAAATTAATTAAAATGTCAATATGTTAAAAATTCGAGCCAAAATTGCCCTAAAATGATTTTTAAGTTGGTGGGTCTGGTAGGGATTGAACCTACGACCAATCGGTTATGCGTATTCTTGCACGCTTTCGCGGCCCCTTTCGGGTTTGGAATTTGGACTATCCCTTCACCCCACTGTGGCGGGGTGCCTGCCGTCTAGTCTCTACACCTTCCCAATTTTTTAAATAAGGCTTGGCTCGGGATTACCATTGCTTTAAAAGCTTTAGGCTTCCCCGAATTTGACAGGTTCTACATTGCGAATCGCTTCACAAGCAGCCCATTGATCAATATGCATATTCTGGTAAAATACGGTTATGAAAAATAACATAAACTGTAAAATTTGTGGAATAAAATTAAAGGGCAAACAGACTCTTTACTGCAGTAATAACTGTAAAAACAAAGCCCATCAATCTTATGCCGCTCAACAAGACAGAGGATTTAAACGTAAACTCGAAATCATTAAATCTTTTGGAGGAAAATGTTCTAAGTGCGGTTACAATAGAAATTTTTCAGCTCTTGTTTTCCACCATTTAAATCGATTAGAAAAAGAATTCAAGCTTGATCTAAGATCTCTTTCCAATCGTAAAATGTCTAAAATTAACAATGAACTTAAAAAATGCATTCTACTTTGTCATAATTGCCATGCGGAGTTACATAATCCTCAAGCAGATATTTAGCACATGATCTTTAAGCCGACTGCTCTAACCACTGAGCTACAGACCCACATTTTAAAGAACAAAGGCCGTTTTTAAAGCGGCCGTATATTAAAGATGGAGTTTATTTTTTCTCTTTTTTTTCTTTTTTCTCCTTTTTTACGTATTTTTTTGCGGGTTCTTTTTTTGTAATTTTATCCGCTTTTTCCTTTTTAACGGGTGCCGCCTTTGGCTCTCCGATATTCTTTAAGTTTCGGGCTAATAATGATTTTTTATTGTCGGCGTTTCTTCTGTGTATTATATGTTTTTTGGCTGAGGTATCAATTAATTTGTAAACCTTTGGCATAAGTTTAACTGCGTCTTCTTTCTGCCCGTCTTTAACAGCCTTTAAAAACTTTTTAATATAAGTTTTCATCTCGGTTTTTAAGGACAGATTTCTGATTCTGTGTTTTTCAGCCTGTCTTACTTTCTTTTTTGCGGATTTGATTATTGGCATAAATGTATTTTTTAGGTTGCGTTTAAATAATTTGCCAATAAAATATAGGTTAATAGAGCCGTATTGTCAAACTTTTATGAAATCAATTATTTTGGCATCCAAAAGCCCGAGAAGAATACAAATATTAAAGGATCTCCAAATACCTTTTAAGATTGTTCCAAGTAATTTTGAGGAGAAAAAATACGAAAAATCAAAATTAACGCCCTTGCAATACGCGCTTTATAACGCCCGTGAAAAAGCTTATGATTCGGCAAAAAAAATAAAAGACGGCATAGTCGTTGGTATGGATACAATCGGCGCAATTAACGGCAGAGTTCTTGGCAAACCTCGTGATAAAAAACACGCTCGCGCAATGATAAAAACTCTTAGCGGAAAAACTCATTCCGTAATAACCGGTATTCATTTGTATGATGTTAAAACCAAGAAGGAGCTTTCGGCAGCCGAAATTACGCATGTCACTTTTACCGATATGACTGATAAAGAAATTGATTATTATCTTAAACTCGGCATGTGGAGGGATGTTGCGTGCGCTTACGCAATTCAGGAAAAAGGGGAGCTCTTTATTGAACGTATTGAAGGCGATTATTTTAATGTTGTGGGTTTTCCTGTTTTTAAGTTTGGGCAGCTCATGAAACAATTTGGGATGCCTCTATGGGACTTGATAAACAAATAACATTAGGATAAATTATTTTTATATGAATGGTAACGATTTTTATAACTTTTTGAAATATACAATTGTTGGCACTTTGGGACTAATAGTAGATATGGCATGTCTATATGTTTTTGTGGAGTTTGTTCATATTCCTCTGCTGATTGCCACAACAATGGCTTTTGTTATATCGGTGGTTCATAATTTTTTTCTTCACAAATACTGGACATTTAAAGATTTATCCCATCAATTTAATCGTCAGTTTATATCGTTTTTTGTTATTGCCGTGGTGAATCTGGGGTTAACGGTTGTATTAATGTATATCTTTGTGGATTTTTTTCATATTTGGTACATGTTTTCAAAAGTTATTACTACAATTATTGTACTTTTTACAAGTTATACGGCCAACACGATCTGGACGTTTAAATTAAGAAAAAGAACAGTCTGAAGCGATTTTTAGGTTAATTAAAATTTACCCTTTACAAATTTTACGATTGTTGTTATAATCATTTCCTTTGGTGTGCGGAGCAACAAATAGTTGTAATGATACCGCTTCTCAAAGATTATAACAATAAGCCAATTAACCAATTAATATGAATACAGTTTCAACACAAGCATCTCCCTTAAAGGCATCTTTAAAAAAAGCATTGTCTTTGATTACAATGCTTACGCTGGCGTTAACGCTGGTTGTTTCACAGTCAGGCGTAGCAAATGCTTCAGCCGCAATAACATCTTTTGATGTTGTTGAAACCATGTTTAATCCAAACACTGAAACCGCAACAGTTAACCTCACGGTTAATCAGACCGGCAGAATTACTCTTGGGGTTTTTGACGGTGTAAATCCCGTAAAATCGCTTGCGTTTAAAAAAGATGTTACCGCGGGTTCGTATTCGTTTACATGGGATGGCAGAAATAACGACGGCCAGAAAGTTGAAGCGGGCAATTATAAAGTTCAGCTTCTTTTTTATTCCGATGAATTTGCTCTTTTTAAAGACGATTATGTGACCGTGGATTATTCGGGCTCGGGATCTACCGACCCTGTTGTTACAAATTTATACGATTCTCCGGATCCTTTTGATCCTTATGATGAATCAACAACCATTTATTTTTCATTAAATCAGTCATCAACAGTCACCCTAAAAATTTACGACAGTATCGGGGCAAATGTAAAAACGATTCTCAGCAATGCAAGTTACGGCAAAGGATCTTTTAAGGTCCTATGGAACGGCAGAGACACCAATGGATATATTGTTGAAGAAGGTGTATATACTTATAAATTAACAGCTGCGGGAACTTACGGCACGCAGAATTATAACGGAAATGTAACAGTTGATTATGATAACGGCGGCGTAACTTATCCTGTGCCGGTTATTTCTTCGGATTACGCCCTTCCCACGCCTTTTGATCCCAATATTGAAAATACATATATTTATTTTGATTTAAATACACAGTCCGATGTTACAATTCAGATTTATGACGGAAGCGCGGTTGTTAAGACAATATTAAATAGCACCCTTTTATCGGGCGGCAATCATGCCAAAAAATGGGACGGCAGAAATTCTTCAGGAGATATTGTTGATGAAAAAACCTATACTTACAAAATAACCGCTTCAAATTCAGCGGGTTCCGATGTTGAAACCGGATCAATACGGGTTGAATATGAGGATGATGATGACGATGATGATATTGTTACGCCGAATATTACAAACGCATATGCCTCTCCTGTTACTTTTGATCCCGAGGAAGACGAAAAAACAACCATTCATTACACTATTAATACCTGCGTTTATGTAACCGCGAAAGTGTATAAAAAATCCAATGATGCTTATGTAACTACACTGCTTGAGAGCGATTATATGTGTTCCGGCTCAAAAACAATAAACTGGAACGGCAGAAATTCTTCAAATTCCATTGCTGCTGATGGTGATTATTATATTAGAATAACCGTAAATAACAGTAAAGGCACCGATACCGAAATTGAGAATGTAACTGTGGATACCGATGACGACGATGATGATATTTTGATACCAAAAATTACCAATGTAAGCGTTGATCCGGAGGTGTTTGATTTTTATGAAGATAACACTGTTCTAAAATTCAGATTAAACACCTGCGCCGATGTGACTATTAAAATTGTTGATGAAGATAATGATCTGGTGCGTAAAATTTTAACCTCAAAAGAGCTTTGTGAAGGCACAAAAACTTATACATGGAACGGAAAAGACGATGACGGGGACTATGTAACGGACGATGATTATGAGTTTGTGATAACGGCCGAAAATGATGAAGGCGAGGATACGGAGCGCATTGATGTGGAAGTTGACAGAGACGCGGACGATGACGACGACGGAAGCGAAAGATGCGCCGAATATAAAGATGTAAGTATAAATGATCCCTATTGCAGCGCCATAAGATATGTAACCGAACAAGATATATTTGACGGTTACATAGACGGCTATTTCAGGCCGTATCAGGCAATCAGCCGTGCCGAAACAACAAAAGTTGTTCTGCTTGGCTTTGATTATCCTTTGCTTGCTTCGGATGGTACAAATGCGGGTTTCTGGGATGTTGATCCTTATGCCTGGTACATGCCTTATTTAAGAACAGCAAAATATTACGGCATTATTCACGGATATATTGACGGGTCTTTTCAGCCAAATAAAACGGTAAGCAGAGCTGAACTTTTAAAGATTTTCCTTGAAGCGTCAAATGTTTATGTTCCGGCATGCTCTTATCAGCCATACAGCGACATATCTGTTGACGCATGGTATGCAAAATACATATGTTATTCAAAAACATACGGACTGATGGATCCTGGTTATTATAATAACTTTAATCCCGACACTCCGATGCTGCGCGGTGACGTAGCCGAACTTTTCTATAGATTCCATCTTGCAGGTTTGGATGATGATGCGGGCTATTCTGGAAGCACGGGAACAACAACAGGCACAGTAAGACCTGATATCACAAATGTTTACCTTTCAGATTATTCGGTTAATCAGGGTGATGACGTAAAAATTAATTACACTCTGAACACGCGAGCCGATGTGATTGTTGATGTGTTGGATGAAGATGATGATGTAGTCATTGCTTTGGTTGATGATGTTAACCAAAGCAGCGGCAAACACACCGTTACATGGAACAATACCGAGGATGAAGATGATGATGAGGTTGATGAAGGCGAGTATACAATAAGAATCAAAGCCACAAATTCAAAAGGGTACGAAAAATATGAGATTAAGATGGAAGTTGATAACGGATCTTCAAGTTCAACAGACTTAAAGATTAGCAATTTTAATGTTACCCCTTACACATTTAATCCTGTAAATAATAATACTCTTAAGATATCGTTTAGAACCAATAAAACCGCGTATGTTACCGTAAGCGTTTACGATGAAGATGATTATCTGGTTAAAAGGCTATGGGATTATCGTTCGACATCCGCGGGTGAATATCAGATTTTATGGAACGGAAAGGATAAAAACAATAACCTTGTGTCCGACGGAGATTATTATGTAAGAATCGTAGCTGAAAACAGCAATGATGAGGTTGAAAAAGAAATTGATTTTGTTGTGGACAGATAAATACAAAGGTTGCATCCCTTTAAAAGAAGCGTTTTCGTATTAATTGCGAAGGCGCTTTTTTTATATTTAAAGAAAAAAGATTTGGCAGATAGCTTAAAAATGGTTTATAATAAAAATGTTTTAAACATTAAACAAAACAAACATGGGAAAACATAGTTCTGGTTTATTTTTTGGTTTATTGACCGGTGCAGTTTTAGGTATTTTATTTGCACCTAAAAAAGGCAGGGATTTAAGAGAGCAGATAAAACAGGAGCGTGATGAAGGCGGAACAGGTGTTGGCGCGTTAAAGGATAGTTTTGTTGGTATGGGCAAGGATCTGGCAGGTACGGCAAAAGAAGTTTATGAAACCGATACTGTGCAGGAAAATTTATTTAAAGCAAAAAAGAAAGCGGGAGAAATAGCCGAAATGGGCAAAGAAAAGATGGGAAAAGCCGCCAAACACGCCGTAAGAAAAGCGAAAAAAATGGGGAAAAAAGCCACGAATTTTACAAAAAAGAAAATTGGTAGATAAACAGTGTTGATTTTATACCTACACATTAGTAAAGTTAGGATGTTTATAAAATCCTAACAATTTAAACATGGAAGATTTATTCTCATCATCCCTTATTACAATAGGGGTAATTGTGCTTGTTATTATTTTTATAAGCATCAAGCAGATTAATGAGTATCAGAGGGGGGTAATGTATACATTGGGTAAATACACCGGCACGAAAATGCCCGGCTGGAGGCTTGTGATTCCCGTTTTTCAGCAGATGGTCAAGGTCGATATCCGCACCAAGGCTGTTGATGTCCCGAATCAGGAAGCAATCACCAAAGACAATGTTTCAATTCAGATCAATGCTGTCATTTATTATAAAATCCGCGAAGCTGACAAATCAATTAATGCGGTTGAAAATTATTATTATGCCGTAAGCCAGCTGGCACAGACCACAATGAGAAATGCCGTGGGCGAAGTTTCTCTTGATGATCTTTTAAAAAAGCGTGACGAGATAGCAAAAAGAATCGAGGTGATCGTGGATAAGGCGAGCGATCCGTGGGGTATAGAAGTTGATACGGTTGAATTAAAAGACATAGTGCTTCCGTCAGACCTTAAAAGAACAATTGCCAAAGAAGCCGAGGCTGAAAGAGAAAGAAGAGCGGTTATTATTAAGGCTGAAGGCGAAGTAATGGCGGCTGAAAATATGACAAAAGCCGCAAGAATGCTTTCGGCAGCACCGGGAGCACTTCATCTTAGAACTTTGCAGTCAATAAATGACCTTTCATCGGATCAGTCAAACACAACAATTTGGATGATGCCCATTGAGGCGTTGAGGGCGCTTGAAGGTATTGGTGAAAAATTGGGACATAAATAAAGTTTTTATAAAAAAGTATCCAAATTGCATATTTACATAATATCCTAATTATGGTATAGTTATATTAGTTGAAATTATTAAATTAACCCAAAACAAAAATGGAAAAAAAATTGATAAAGATTGAGATTGGGAAGGTGCTGGCCGTGGTGATAGCAATAGCAGTTATTGCCGGAGTTGCATCACTTGTAATCCAGACACAGCTTTTTAAGGGGGATATCATCATGACAGAAGGTACCATAGAGAAAGATGGGACAGAAATTACTTCTGGAACAGTTGAAACATCCGAAGACACTCAGGCGACTTCTGGAACAGCTGAAATTGCTGAAACATCCGAATACACCCAGGCGACTTCTGCTACTACTGCAACAACGGTTGTCAAATTCAGCTCTGATGTAGATAAAATAAAATCAGATGCCAATGTGGCTTTTTATGAAAAAGTTACTGTTACGAAAGATATGTTAAAAAAGGTTATTTCGGATGTTGATGAAGGAGCCGCATATATTAAAAGAGAGGCTGATTTACTTGCAAAAACATACGCTATTAAAGATATTTTTGTAACCACTCTAAAAAAAGAAGTTGATAATGCTGTTGCTGTATTTAAGAAAAATGTGGATAGCGGGGTTGATTTAAATAAAGCACTTTCAGGTTTAAGAAGCGATGTATCCTCGGATCTTGATGTGTTCAAAAAGGATGTTTCTGCTACATTATAATTACTTAATATTTAGTATAATAATAAAAGGCGGGGTATTTAATACTCCGCTTTTTTTATTTTCACAACTCGTACAGAATTGAATTGACCATTAAATGCGTCAGCAAATTTCGAGTTAGCAAATTTAAAAAAATCTAAAAATATGGTATAATATCAGGAGATTAAAACAAAAATATGGATATTCTGCGTCTGCTGCAAATTATATTAGTTGTATTATTGGCATTTTTGCCTGTTGTTTTATGGTTTTTTATATGGAGAAGAAGCATTCTAGCGGGAAAAACAAAGAAATATGTGTTTTTAGTATTTGTGCTGGGCGCATTATCCGTATTCCCTGTATTCCTTGTTGATTATTTGTGGACTGTTTTTCCGCAGACGGATCTTTTAACTATCATTGGCAGAGCGGACATCCCAAAAGAACAAAGAATTATAATTTTATTTGTTATCGTTGCGGTGCTTGAGGAAATCGCCAAGCTTCTGGTGGTTTTGTTTGTGGATAAAACAAAAAATTTGGTTCACAGCATTCATGAAGCGATTAAATTCAGTATAGTTGCGGCCTTGGGCTTTGCATTCGCCGAGAATATACATTATTTCTACAATGTGGGTCTTAAAATGGAGCTTTATCAGTTTATTGCACTGTTCAGCTTCAGGTCTGTTATAACGGTTTGTGGGCATCTGGTCTTTTCAGGAATATTCGGCAATTATTACGGCATTTCAAAGTTTTCAAAGTCATTTTCTATGCAGGAATACTGGGGCAAAACAAAAAAGTTTGATAAAAGGACTTTATCGGATGAGGACCTGTTAAAAAGGGCGGTGCCTTTTAGAATTTTTACAATCGCCAAAGGCTTATTTTTTGCCGTATTATTGCATGCATCATTTAATTATTTTCTTGAAATGCAAATGATTGAAAATGTATTATGGTTGATTTTTGCAGGATTTTTGTGGCTGTTATATCTGTTTCGAAGAAGCAGCGGGTATCTTCATCTTGTATATGTAAAATCGAAAAACGCACATATGAGAGACAGAGACAAAGATGTTGTTCTGGAGCTCCTGGGACAGTGGTACAAAGATGGCAAGTATCTGCAGGTTATTGAAGTTTCAAAAAGGCTGCTTAAAAAAGATCCCGGAAATCCCGTAATACGTCTATTTCTAAACAAATCCGTGGACAACCAGAGATTCCTTGATTTATATGAAGCCTTGCGCAAATTATTTGTAAGAAAAAATTATTTCGAGGGATTGGATGAAGAAATTGAGAAACCGGAAAAACAAAATATCAAAAATTAAATTATATCAACTTCTGATTTTCTTCATCATCTCAATACGCTGTTGAATTAAAGCGTCAGTGCCGATGTCGGTTCTGTAAAAGACCGGTCCGCTGATGCTTGCGAGTGCGCCGGCAGCGGATTTTTCGGCTTCGTGAATTGTATCCGCTATTCCCACAAACGCAACCGCGCGGGATGAACTCATGTAAATCCCGCCTTCTTTTTGATCAACGGATGAATAGTACATTTTAACTCCTTCGGGCACGTTTCCAACCTCAATTTTTGCGCCTTTTACGGGGTTTTCGGGATATCCTTCGGGGACAATGTATTTGCATACTGTAGCCTTATTTTCGAACTCAACCTTTAATTTGTTTAAATTGCCTTTAATAATCGCTTCGCAGATTTCCACAAAATCAGTTTTTAGAATCGGCAGAACATTCATAACCTCCGGATCGCCGAAACGCGCGTTATATTCAATTAATTTTACTCCGTTTTTTGTTACTATAAAGCCGCCGTACATTATTCCCTTAAATAAAACACCGGTTTCCTCAAATAAAGCCAGTGTGGTTTGTTTTGTTATATCAATTGCCGCATCAATATCGCCCGGTTTTAAAAATGGCAGAGAGTGGCTGGCGTCGCTGTATGATCCCATCCCCCCGGTATTCGGGCCCTTATCGCCGTCGAATGCGCGTTTGTGGTCCTGAACAGCAGGCATAGGCGCTATATTTTCACCGTCGCAGAAGCACATTAAACTAAATTCCTGACCAACGAATTTCTCTTCAATAACAACGCGCCCTGTTTTATGCAGACAGTCTGCGGCATATTTAACTCCTTCTTCTATACTTGCCAAATGTTCACCTGAAACCTTAACGCCTTTTCCGCCCATCAAGCCGTCAGCTTTTACAACATATTCACCGCCCAGATCATTTTCAATAAATTCACGTATATTATCCTCATCAAAAAAAACTTTAAATTTCGGATTTCCCGGAATGTTGTATTTGGCTAAAAGATCGCGCGTAAAAGATTTTGACGATTCAAGCCGGGCAACGGTTTGCAGTGGCGCAACACTATGTATTTCCAGATCCAAAAGAGCATCAGCAGCACCGTCGGCAATCGGATTATCCGGTCCTATAAAAGCAAAATCAGGTTTTTCTTCAACTGCCAGTTTTTTAAGATCTTCAAATTTATCTACAGGACCGAGTTCGTATCTTGTGGCGAGTTTTAATATGCCCGGATTTTTTGATCTACCGTACGCGATTATTGAAACATCTTCTTTTGAACGTTTTAAAGTTTCGGCAATAACATGCTCGCGCGCGCCGCTGCCGACGAGTAATATTTTTTTCATATTATTTATAGTAAAGTTAATGCTTCATCGCTGTCCTGCACCTCTTCGGGATAAGCCTGTCTTCGTGATTCTTCAGCTTCTCTTAAAGTTACTTCGGTCACTTCCGGAGTCGGGTACTTGCCGCTGAAACATGCTCCGCAGAATCCGGTAATTTTTGGATTGCCCTTTTGCGCGGCTTTAACAAGATCTTTTAAATCCTGATAGAAAACTTTATCCGCGCCTATTACTTTTGCAATAACGTCATTTGATAATTTGTAAGCAATAAAATCTTTTCTTGTGGGCATGTCAACCCCGTAAACACAAGGAGAAATTAATGCCGGCGCGCATGAGGCGATATAAACTTTTTTAGCTCCGGCCGCTCTTACCATTTCAATTATTTTTTTTGATGTTGTGCCGCGAACAATACTGTCTTCAACAAGAAGAACTTTTTTGCCTTTTAATTCGAGTTTTATGGGATTTAATTTAAACCTTACTGACTTTTGCCTTAGATCCTGACCCGGCATAATAAAAGTCCGTCCGATATATCTGTTTTTTACAAGACCTTCTCTGTAAGGTACTCCGAGTTTTGCCGCCAAGGGAATTGCTGCGCTTCGTCCGCTGTCCGGAACGGGCATTACAACATCAATTGCAATATTCGCTTTTTTAATCTTATCAACTAAATATTCTCCAAGCCTAAGTCGTGTTTTATAAACATTAATATTGTCTATTGTTGAATCGGGACGCGCTATATATACCCATTCAAAAAGGCACGGAGCCCAGGTTGGCTTGTCAACGCAGATTTTTCTATGAAGATTATGATTCATATCAATATAAACAACTTCACCGGGCTGAACATCCGAAACAACTTCATATCCAAGTGTGTCCAAGGCAACGCTTTCTGAAGCGATTATATAATCTGTGGATTTTGTTGAGGTTTTTTTGCCTACAATTAAAGGTCTTATGCCGTAAGGATCGCGAAAAGCAAGTAATCCGTGGCCTGCTATTAACGAAATAATCGAATAGCTGCCCTTTACTCTTTTAAAAACATGATGCATTGCTTTAAAAATATCTTTCGGCGCCATTTGTTTAACACCAAGCGTTCTTAATTCATGAGCAAGAACATTCAGCAAAACCTCCGAATCCGAACGTGTGTTTAAAAAACGTTTTTCGTTTTCAAGAACTTCTTTTTTAAGGGATTCATAGTTTGTAAGATTTCCGTTATGAACAAGTGCAATTCCGTAAGGAGAGTTAACGTAAAAAGGCTGGGATTCTTCAACACGGTATGATCCCGCGGTCGGGTAGCGCACATGACCAATACCAATATTACCCAGCAGCCTCAGCATGTTTTTTGTGTGAAAAACATCTCGAACAAGACCGTTTCCCTTTTTAAGGTTAAAATGACCGTCATAAGTAACCATACCCGCCGAATCCTGACCGCGGTGCTGCAAAGTAATAAGGCCGTCATATATTTCCTGATTTACATTTCCCGATGATATGATGCCTATTATTCCGCACATTGTGAGATGTTGTTATGGAATTAAGTTATTGATGCGTTTTGCCGCATTGACTGTGTTTTTCATTAGATATGCCACTGTCATCGGGCCTATTCCTCCGGGTACGGGAGTAATATAAGATGCTTTCTTTGAAATGCTTTCAAAATCACAGTCACCGCAGAGTTTGCCGTCTTCTTTTTTGTTGCATCCGATATCAATAATAATAACGCCGTCTTTGACCATATCCGCAGTAATCAGGTTTTGTTTTCCAACTCCAACTGCAACTATATCGGCGTTAATTGTGTGGGACCTGAGGTCTTTTGTGTGTATATGGCAGGTTGTAACCGTTGCATTCCTGTTAAGAAACATAATGGAAAGTGGCTTCCCGACTATATTGCTTGCTCCAACAACAGTTACTTCTTTGCCCTTAAGATCGATTTTATAATAATCCAAAAGCTCAATAACACCCGCAGGCGTACACGGCGGAAGATGCTCAAATTCTGTGCTTAAAAACATTTTTCCGATATTATATGCCGTAAAACCGTCAACATCCTTTTTAGGCTCAATTGCCTTAATAACCTCGGGTGTGTATATGTGTTTGGGAAGCGGAAGCTGAACTAAAATTCCGTGGATTTTCGGATTTTCGTTTAACTCGTGAATTTTTTTGATCAGTCCTTCTGTGGTCACATTTTCATCATAATCAATTTGCTCCCATTTGATCCCCGTTTTTTCGCAGGCTTTTCTTTTCTGTTTTATATATGAAAGACTGGCCGGATTTTTACCTACTAAAATAACGGCTATATATGGATTTATATTCTTCTTCTTAAGGTCCTTAACCTCATTTTTGAGGTTTTCAAGAATGGAATCAGCCACTTTTCTGCCGTCGAGAAGGACCATGTGAAGTAAAATTATTGCACGCACATCCTAACAGAAAGAAATAATCAGGGCAATGATTTATATGCGTCTTTTCGGTGTCTGATCCCGTCGATAAATTTTTTTGTTTTTTTAATTTATATCAGGGCTTTATAGATTTTATGCATACAAGCTCCCGCTATTTCGAAGGTAAGGTTTTTTTCCGCAAAAACAAGGGCGTTTTTAGAAAATTCCAATATCCGGTTTTTATCTCCCATCAGCTTAAAAAGTTCCAAAACGTCTTTTTGAATATTATATTCTGAGCTTATATATCCTGTTTTGGCCTTATCTATAAGTTTTTTTGATGATTCTCCGCCTGTTCCGAAAATCGGCAGCCCGTAAGAAAGATAGGTTAACAGTTTTGTGGGAATGGCATAATCCAGCCCCTGATTTAATTTTAACGACACAATCCCGCAAGAATAATGTTTGATTTTGTCGAAAATTTTATTCTGCGGAATAGGATCGTAAAATTTTATATTGGGATTTGATCCCTCGAATTTTTTTTTATCTCCAACACCAATAACATCAAGCATGATTTCTTTATCATGTTTGATTGCTTCGCTAAATACTTCAAAAATATATTCGAATTTTTGCAGTGCGCCGTATTGTCCTAAAAATAAACATTTTTTATTGAAGGAATTTGTATGGTTTTTTGTTTTTTCAATATCATTTTGATGAACCAATCCGGTTAAAATTGTTGTTTGTTTAATATTTTCTGGAAGATATTTTGATAACCCGTCTGACGAAAGCACAAGTTGGTCCGCTTTTTTATATAAAGAATTATCAAGCCATTTTAAAAATCGATATCTTAAACTTTGATACGAAAAACCTTTCAGTTCAGCCATATTTTCAGCATATGGATCTCCGATATCAACAATATAGGGGATTTTAAAGAACCTTTTTGCAAATTTTGCTATTGGAGCGGTATAGGACGGGGGGGTAACAACGTGTATAAGATCGATCTTTTTCCTGTTTTTTATTATATGAAATAGAGATTTAAACAGAATTTTTATGGTATTCAGCTTTATAAACTTTTTATCATTTCTAAAAGGGAGTCTGTAAATATTTTCACCTAACATTTCAGGCGATTTTAAAAAGCCCTCAAGCCTTATATTGGGACCGTACGAAATGTTTGGATTATGAATTGTAAGGATAAAAATATTCATTGTAGGAGAATTTTTATAATTTTTTCACCCGTGTCGCCTTTGCCGAACGGATTTTTCCATAAAATTTTCTTTTTTATCATAAGCGATGAAGCTTTTACAATTTTATTTGTATCAGTGCCAACAACAATATTTCCGCCTATTTCAACAGTTTCAGGGCGTTCTGTGGATTCGCGCATTGTAACACACGGCACACAAAGGGTGCACGCTTCTTCCTGAATTCCTCCCGAATCGGTTACAATTAAACGCGCGTTTTTTATTAAATAAAGCATTTCAAGATACCCTGCCGGAGAAGTAATTTTAATATTTTTCGGTATGACCATTTTATACTCATTTAAACGTTTTTTTGTTCTTGGATGCAGTGGGAAAACCGCCTCAAGTTTATGCTTGTTTTGTATTTCTGAAAGAGCTTTAAAAATACTTTTAAGCTTTTTGGGATCATCAACATTTTCCTGCCTGTGCGCGGTTATTAAAAAATATTTCTTGGGCTTAAGTTTTATCGGGTAATTCTTAGATTTTTTCGCAATTTTAAGATTTTGAAAAACAGCATCAACAACGGTATTCCCGACAACAAAAATTTTTTTCTTATTAATTCCCTCATTTATAAGAATATTTTTTTGTTTTAAAGTTGGCGCAAAAAGAAAGTCCGAAAGTTTATCGGTAATTATACGGTTCGTTTCTTCGGGAATATCAGTATAGCTTCGAAGACCCGCCTCAACATGCGCAATTTTAATATGCAGTTTGCTGGCCGCAATAGCCAGCGCAAGAACCGTATTGGTATCACCCTGAACGATCAATAAATCCGGTTTTTCATTAATTAGTATTTTTTCAGCTTCAATAATCATTTTACCGGTCATTTCACCGTGCAGCGCAGACCCTATATTTAAATTGTATTTAGGTTTTGGAAGTTTAAGCTCTTTTAAAAAAACACTGTCCATATCCTTATCGTAGTGCTGATTTGAATGAATAATGAAGAAGCCGACTCTTTGCGATTTTTGCTTTTCGGAGGCCTTTTCGAGGGCTCTAATAACAGGAGAGAGCTTGATAATTTCCGGCCTGGTTCCAAAAGCCACTGCGATTTTCATTGTTAATAATGAGTTATTTTACAACTATATTCACAATCCTTCCCGGAACATAAATTGCTTTAATAATTTGTTTACCTTCTAAATAAGCATTTACATTATTTGACGATTTTGCTGTATTAATTGCTTCTTCTTCGGATATGTCTTTTGACACATTGGTTTTTGCCCGCACTTTGCCATTTACCTGAATTACAAGTTCAAATGTATCGGAAGCGGTTAATTTGTCCGAATATTCCGGCCAGGTTGTGTTAAAAATGCTTTCACCGCCGCCCAAATTTTCCCATAACTCTTCGGCCAAATGAGGGGCTATGGGGGCGATTAATTTAACAATCTGCTTTTTTGAATCATCATCAATTCCTGTTCTTTTTGCGGTGTTTGTGAATTCCATCAGACTTGAAACAACAGTGTTGAAATGGAATTTTTCCATGTCTTCGCCAACTTTTTTGATTGTTTTATGAAGGGTGCATTTTAAAGTTTTTTCATCTTCCAGTGTGGATTTTGTATAAATAAGATCATAAAATTTATCAACAAATCTTGCTATTCCTTTTATCCCTGAATCATTCCAGTCGCCGCCTTCCGAGTAAGGTCCCATAAACATTAAGTACATGCGAAAAACATCACTTCCATACTTTTCAATAAATTCATCGGGCGAAACGGTATTGCCTTTTGACTTGGACATTTTTGCCGAATCTTTGGTAATCAAACCCTGATGAACAAGAGTTTTAAAAGGTTCATTAAAATCAATATAACCTAAATCATGCAATACTTTACATATAAAACGCGCATAAATTAAATGCATGCACGCGTGCTCGGGTCCGCCTATATACATGTCAACCGGAAGCCATTTGTTTATTCTTTTTTCATCGAAAGGAATGTCTTTTTCATTGGCTGAAGGGTATCTTAAATAGTACCAGCTTGAGCAAAAAAAGGTATCCATTGTATCAACCTCACGTTTAGCATTGCCCTTACAGTTCGGGCAAGTTGTATTAACAAAATCAGGGCACGTGGCAAGAGGGGATTCACCCTTTGGTGTAAAATCCACCTTCATCGGAAGCTTTACAGGCAGATCTTTTTCGGGCACCGCAACCTCGCCGCATTTATCACAGTAAACAATGGGAATAGGAGCGCCCCAGAAACGCTGTCTGGAAACAAGCCAGTCGCGAAGTTTATACTGGACTACAAATTTCCCTTTGCCTTTGGATTTTAAAAATTTAGTGATTTTTTCACGCGCTTCCAAAGAATTCATTTCATCAAACTCATCTGAATTGACCAAAACTCCGTCTTCGGTGAACGCAAATTCGTCAATATTTGATTTCCCTTTTTTGGGTATTATAACTTCTTTTATGGGCAGTTTGTATTTTTTTGCAAACGCATAGTCGCGCTCGTCATGCGCGGGAACAGCCATCACAGCGCCTGTTCCATAAGAGGCAAGCACATAATCTGCAGTCCACACAGGAATTAATTCTCCGTTAACAGGATTAATTGCGTATGCGCCAGTTTCAACGCCGGTTTTTTCTCTTGTTTCGGAGCTTCGTACAATGTCATTCTCACGTTTGGTCTTTTCAATGTAATCAACAATGTTTTTACGGTGCTCGCGCGTGCAGATTTCCAGGGTTAACGGATGTTCAGGCGCAAGAACCATGTAAGTGCAGCCAAAAAGCGTATCTATTCTTGTTGTAAATACGGTAACGGTTTTTCCTATCGGTTTTTTAGTTGAGCCGTCGGCGATATCAAACACAATTTCGCTGCCAATACTTTTTCCTATCCAGTTTTCCTGCATCATCCGTGTTTTTTCCGGCCAGTTAAGTCCCTCATAATTAAGAAGTTTTTCAGCATATTCCTTCATCTTAAAGAACCATTGTGTAAGATCCTTTTTTGTGACTTCAGCTCCGCATCTCTCACATGTGCCATCCTGCACCTGCTCGTTTGCAAGCACTGTCTGGCAGTTTGGGCACCAGTTCACAGGCGCTTTCTTTCGGTAAGCCAGTCCTTTTTTATATAATTGTAAAAATACCCATTGGGTCCATTTGTAATATTCGGGAGCGCTTGTCTGAATTTCACTGGTCCAGTCGTACATTGTTCCCATCGCCATTAACTGTTTCCGCATATAATCAATATTCTTTTGTGTCGAGACAGCGGGATGAACACCATGTTTAATTGCGTAATTTTCAGCCGGAAGCCCGAAACTGTCGTACCCCATCGGTTCAAACACATTAAAACCTTTCATGCGCATATATCTTCCCCACGAATCTGCGGGAGCGTAACCGTACCAGTGTCCTATATGAAGTTTATCTCCGGATGGATATGGAAACATCACTAAATTATAGTATTTTTGGTGTTTTGTGTCTTTAAAATTTGTTTTATATAAGCCTGATTCTTCCCATCTCTTCTGCCATTTGATTTCAGATTTCCGAGGTTCGTATAAAGACATAATAAAACTGCGTTAATAAATATTCCGAATTAGCGCAGATATATTACAGCTAATCAGCCATTGAAATCAAATTTTCCAGTTCTTTCCTGTCGTATGTCGAAAGGTCTTTTGCTTCATCTTCGTTGCCTCCTAAAGGAGTTGAAATATCTTTTAATACAAGCCCAATTAAAACTATTTTCCCGTGATTATCAAAAACAGGAACTGCCTGCGCCATATAAAGAATATATTTGTCTTCATGTATTTTTGCTCTAAAAGGACCAATATTGTTTTTTATTATCCTTGTGTCCAGAACCGTAATCATCGCGTTTGCGATAAACGGCAGATCCTGCGGATGGATAAGGTGAAAGAAGTTTTCATTAATTAGGTCCTGCTTAACAGCATATTTAATCATCACATCCGTAGTCAGAATTAAAAATTCATCATTTTCATTTTTAATAAGTTTTCTGTAAAACGATTCGTCATGTTCTTTTTTTGCCTGTTCATCGTTAAGAATGTAGGCTTTTATATCATTTCCGTCAAAATTCAGATGATTTTCACTAATAATAAACAACCCTGTTGAAAAAAGTATCATCGCGGCACAGATGCCGAGAAATAAATATTTTTGTTTTAACAGAAATTTTGTCATTAATTTTAGTTAGACAATGCTTTATTTATCCCCCAAAGGCTTCTGAATATTTTTAAGTATAACCCCTGTGCCGGTTCTTTGCCCCTGTTTGTCCGTAAACGGTATTAAATTTACTAAATAATTTATATATTCCCCTGATTTTGTTTTTATTCTTATGGGACCTACATTATTCATAATTTTAAGCTCTTTATGGAACTCTATGAGTAAATTTGAGAACGCAGGAAGGTCTTTTGGGTGAATAAAAGTAAGTACATTAACCTCTAAAATGTTTTCAACCGTATAATCGTGGATCGTTAAAAGCTTTGAAGAAACAAATCGAAAGGTTCTGTCGGTATTTACTATTATAAATTCATCATCTGTATTATTAAGCAGTTTTCGATAATCCTTTTCATTTAAATTTTTATTTGTTTGGTTGTTGTTCAGAATAGAAGTTTGAAGGGATTGTTTATGCACATCAAAATTTTCTTCACCTATGATATAAAGAATTGACATCATTGTCATAAGAAACATTGCCAGAGCAACAAACAAGATTTTTTTCTTTGACATATTTGTTTTGATATTTATATATATTTTTACTTTTTAATTATGACATAAATATTTAAATAAGTCAATAGCCATGAGCAGACTTTTGGGCTTGTTGATCTGTAGTAGTTTCAGACATTTAAGACACCGTAGTTGAGTTTTTGTTTTTGTAACTGGTATTTCAGGATTCCAAATTGTAGCGGTGAC
>JAFGJT010000012.1 GCA_016928915.1 Candidatus Peregrinibacteria bacterium | reverse complement strand
GTAATTTTGCTTTGGACATCGTGTTTTGGTTAAGTATATGCACTTTTATCTTAACACGGTGTCCTAAATGTCTGTGTACTATATATTGGGCTTGTTGATCTTGCTTTACTAAAAAGAAAAAATATTGTATTATGATATAACAACAAAAATTAAAACATATATTTTGAAAACAAATACACTTCAAATGTTTTATAGGCACTCATGGCTTGTATCAGCCGTTGCTTTAACATTTGCTTCTCTTTGCGCACTCTGGCTGATAGGTTTTAAAACATTCCAGTTTATCACCTAAAGCTCAAAAAACTCTTTTACGGTTTCCCATACAAGTTTTGCGGTATCATCTTTTTTCTCCTGCATTTTAATCACATGCCAGGCAAATTTCTTTGCTAAGGATAAATGAATCTTTCTTGCTTTTACCATAAGTTCATCGTTTGTTTCATGGATGTGATCTTTTTCAACAGCCTGCACGGTTCGTTCGCCCTCCAGCAAAATAGAAAGGTGAGGCCTTAAAAGATATTTGTTTATTGATTCAAGCCATTCTTCATCTGCCCCTTTTGTCATACCCCATGCTATTCCGGTGCCGATATAATCCTCTGCAATGACTGTTTTACCGTCCATTAAATGTTTTTTTAACTCCGGCTCATACTGGTGACGGTTAAGAGAAAACCATAACTGAAGCTCTTCTTCGGTTATTTTTTGTTCGCCTTTTCTCAGCACTTTATTTAAAAAGTCTCCGGTAGGTTCTACATCGTAAACAGGGTATTTAACAAAAACAGGCTCAAATCCCTCCTTCTTAAGCCTGTCGCAAAGAATATGGGCGTGTGTTGATTTGCCTATATTATTAATGCCGTAAAATGTAATAAATTTTCCTCTAAGCATTTTCAGACAATTGTTAATTGAGCCCATTCTAGCTTGTTGATCCAAACCCTCCACGGGAATTCTTATGCATGTTCTTTACCTCTTTCCACTGCAGTTTGTTAATTTTTATAAACACACCCTGCGCAACTTTTTCTCCTTTTAAAACTTTAACAGATTTTTCGGTGAAATTATATACCTGAATTTTAATTTCATCCTGTTCCCCGCAGTAATCATGGTCAATAATTCCAAGACCATGGGGAGGCAGCAGTCCTTTTTTTCGGGGTGTTGAGCTTCTTGAAGCCACCATAAGCATATAGCCCTTGGGAACTTCAACAATAATATTCCCCGGAACTAATGCGATTTCTTTAGAAGGTATTTCGGTTTCTTCTCTTGCAAGAATATCAAAACCAACCGATCCGTCAGTTTCATAAACGGGCAAGGGAAGGGATAAATCTATTCTTTTTATTTTAACTTTTGCGGTCATGGGCGGCCAAAATTTAACTTGATTCGTATTTGAGTTTAATCGTTTCCGATAATACTTGTCCAGCTTGAAATTCTCATTTTTTAAAGGTATAATTTATTACCAGTAAAATACTTTTATGACGGAAAATAAAAATTTCAAATTTGATTTCGCGGTTGGGGGACAGGCTGTAATTGAAGGCGTTATGATGAGATCGCCTGCATTTGTCACAGTATCTGTTCGTAATGAAAAAGGCGAAATAAAATCAAAAGAGGATCCTTATTTGTCACTTACAAAACGCCTTAAACTGCTTGGATTGCCGTTTGTACGAGGGGTAGTCGGTCTTTTTGAAATGATGTTTGTTGGTATTAAAGCTTTAAATTTTTCAGCCGGAGTTTTTGCGAATAAAGAAGATGTCGAAAACCGCACAAAAAAACAGAAAATAATTGAAGCCGTAATGCTTGCAACTTCTTTTATAATTGCAATCGGTTTAAGTATTTTTTTGTTTAAATTTCTTCCGTTATGGATTACGGACTTTTTAAGCGGTATATATAATCCAATTAAAAATTCTTTTTTATATAATTTAATAGACGGTGTGTTAAAAACATCTTTTTTTATTTTATATATCGCTCTCCTAAATTTAATGCCTTCAATTAAACGTGTTTTTGAGTACCACGGCGCTGAGCACAAGTCGATTTTTACATATGAAAAAGGGCTTCCTTTAACCGTTGAAAATGCAAAAAAACAGTCAAGATTTCACCCGAGATGCGGCACAAGTTTTATTCTTATCGTATTTATGATAAGCATTTTAATTTATACAATGCTGCCTCGCGATCCGGA
Organism: Candidatus Peregrinibacteria bacterium; assembly: GCA_016928915.1. Taxonomy (GTDB): domain Bacteria; phylum Patescibacteriota; class Gracilibacteria; order UBA1369; family PNNO01; genus JAFGJT01. Next base: position 105,873 of record JAFGJT010000012.1, on the reverse strand, counting down.
TTTTATGACAAGCTTTCTGCAGCGTCTGGCCCTTTTGCCTGTTATTGCAGCCGTATCTTATGAGTTTTTAAAATTCAGCGCTAAAAATATTGAAAACAGATGGATGAAATTTGCCGTATGGCCCGGTTTAAAATTTCAGCTTTTAACAACGCGCGAACCTGATGACAAACAGCTTGAAGTTGGTTTGCATGCTTTATCAAGAGCGCTTGAACTTGAGGGGAACTCTATTTCAGCTCAAGGTGAATTCCCGGTCCCATAGTTGTGCAGATAGTGATTGATTGGATATAAACCCCTTTAGCCCCTGCCGGTTTTGCGTCCTGAACAGCTTTAATGTAAGTCTGCAGATTTTCTTTTAACGCCGCCTCACCAAAAGAAATTTTTCCGAAAATATTATGAAGATTACTTAATTTATCGTTTCTAAATTCAATTTTTCCCTTCATGATTTCGGAAACGACTTGTTCGATTTTATCGGTCACGGTCCCTGATTTTGGATTTGGCATCAATCCTTTTTGTCCGAGTATTTTTGCTATTTTGCCTATTTCTTTCATCATTCCGGGAGTGGCAACCGCAACATCAAAATCCAGCCATCCGCCGATTATTTTTTCAATAAGTTCAGCGGAACCGGCTTCAATTGCGCCCGCCTTTTTAGCTTCGGCAACTTTTTCATCGCTTACAAAAGCGATAACCTTAACTTTTTTGCCCGTTCCGTGTGGAAGGCTAATTGTGGCCCTTACCGCCTGGTCAGCATGTTTCGGATCAATACCGAGTTTAATGTGAATCTCGCACGATGCGTCAAATTTTGTTGTATTTGTTTTTAAAAGAAGAGGAATAGCTTCATCAATTGAGTAAAGCTGTTTGTCTTTGAGCAGTTCTTTTGCTGCATTGTACTTTTTGCCTTTGTGTGACATATAAATGGGGTTATGTGGTTATAGCGGTACGCTAACGCGCGACTACCTCCCACTAAATAAATAAAATTTAAGCTGTCAGATTTTTTTCTTTTCTGTCGCGTTCAATTATTCTCCAGTGAAAAATCCACAGCGGAAAAGCTATTAATACCTGCGCTATTCCTATTGATAGATTTCTTGCGGTATCATCGCTTATCGGTTTTTTTGTCCTTTCGATTTCAGCTTCCTGCTGAGCTTTTATACACTCCTGATAATTTGGATTTTCAATATAGGTATTATCTCTGCCCATAATGTATTTTTCACACATCATCAGCGGCTGGGCATAATAATAATAATAATAATCTTCATCAACATTGAACACATAATTTTTCATAACAGTATTTACAATTCCAACCGCGCCGATTATAAAAGTAATAAATGTAATGGCCGCGATTAAGTACAGATAAATAAATCTTACAACAGAGATTCTTTTAAGTTTTGTTTCCTGTGTGGCAGGTTTTTTGACGATTCTTTTAGCCATAATGGTTTTGTTATTTTTCAACGGTTACCCCCATGCTTCTTGCTGTGCCGGCAACGATATTCATTGCGGCTTCAACATCATTTGCATTAAGGTCGGGCATTTTTTCTTCTGCGATTTTTTTAAGCTGGGCTTTTGTTAAATTGCCAACCTTGGTTTTGTTGGGTTCTCCTGATCCTTTGGGAAGATTAATTGCTTTTCTGATCAAAACCGCGGCAGGTGGAGTTTTTGTTATAAACGTAAACGACCTGTCCTCGTAAATTGAAATTTCAACAGGGATGACAGTATCTCCCATTTCTCGTGTTTTGTTGTTGTATTCGGTGCAGAAACCCTGAATATTAACGCCGTGTTGTCCAAGCGCCGGTCCAATGGGGGGAGCCGGATTTGCTTTGCCCGCCTGAATTTGAAGTTTAACAACTGTTATTAATTTTTTAGCCATAATATTTATAGATTATTAATTTATAGTAATTTATAGTAGTCCGATCAGGTTCTTGATTTTGTTGTGGTTCCTGGCCGGGTAGTGGAAAGTATAAAGTCTGGTTCCCTTTTTTACAACAAGAAAAACTGAATTTTTTTCCTCCGCGTTGTTCGCAAAGAACGAAAGCTCTCCGTACTGATTGGTTTCGTTTATTGTAAAAACGGGCATTTCCTCAAACTTATTTTGAACATTCCGGTAAACATTTTCCGCAATTTTTTCCTCCGGAAATATAAGCTCCGAAATAATACCCGAATTTATACTGTTTTCAAGTATTTTATACTGTATATTTCCATCATCGTTATATTCTTCAATATTTACGGTTTCAAATACAATCCCTGCAAACGAAGAAATCCTAAGATCAGCATCTAAAAAGCCGGCCTGCGATACTTTTTCAATATTAATTGATGCCAATGGGCTATATGAGGGGGTGTCAATTATCTTTGGAGTATCAGTGTCTCCGGTTGTTAAAGGCTCGGGCTGTGTGATTGTGTCGGGTTTGCTAGATTCAACAATATTCCCGCTTGACTGAGTTTGCTGAATTTGCGCATCAGGCAGGTCTGAACTGTGCCTTAATAAATATTTGTAGCCTAAAAGTACGCCTACTACAGCGACAATTGTTACGACAGCACCGATAAAAAATACTGTAGTTTTCTGCATTATTTCTTCTTAACTTGTGTGAAATCAAGTTCCACGGGGGTTTCTCTTTCAAAAATGGTTATCATAACTGTAACTTTACCTTTTTCATCATCAATTTTATTGATTATGCCCTCATAATTCGCAAACGGTCCATCAAGCACGGTAACAGTATCCCCGGTGGAAAAATCGATTTTAAATCTGGGCTCTTCTTTACCCATGTGCTTTTCAATAACCTTCCATTCCTCTTCAGAAACAGGAACAGGTGTAGTTCCGGATCCCACAAATCCCGTAACATTTGGTGTGTTTCTGACAACATACCAGGATTCGTCGGTAACAATCATATCAACAAGAACATACCCCGGAAAAATACGTTTTTCCTCGGTTGTAGGTTCGCCTTTTTTAATTACAATCTGCGTTTCCTTCGGCACAACAACATCAAAAATATAATCCTGCATATTCATTGTTTCAATACGCTGCAATAATGCTTCGCGTACAGCATCCTCGTATCCGGAGTAAGTGTGGACAACATACCAGTGTCTGCCTGTACCTGCCGCTTGTTTTGCCATAATTATTTAATTTAGTTGTGCTTAGGTTTAAAGTGCGCTTATAAGCGCAATCAACCGGATATCAAGAAATCATTATCAGATATTTATATCCGGAATTAAACAAAAAATCCAGAAGACCTATTACCGCCGCCATAAAAAGGCAGAAGCCAAGAACAATCGCCGTAAGGCGCACAGCTTGGTTTTTGGTTGGCCAGGTAACTCTTCGCAGTTCCTGATAACTGTCTGTGAAGTATTGAACAATCTTGTTTTGGCTCATAAATTGTTGATTTTAAGCTGTTAAATTAGTTGTAATATAAGTTAAGGTTGCGGGTTTTCGGCGGTTCAATAAGCGGTTAAATGTGGCTTTATTATTATTGCTGATTTTACCGGTTTAATAAGCTGTGACCATGAGGCTGTTTGTTGTTTTTAGCTGATGTTTGCGGTTTGGTGAGCATTTAAACTTCGTTTTTTGTTTCCTGCGGACAGTTCGTCTATTTCCAATTTTTTTACCGCACCCTTAAAAAGCCCTGCCTCATCGCTGATGAGTATATGAGGAAAGAGAAAAAAACACAAGAGAAAAATTGCCGAAGTTCGGGCTTAAGTGCAAACAGTCTTTGATTAGGTTTTATAATTATTGGCTGCCCGGCAAAATATTGGTCTTTTTGAATGAGCTGTAAAAAGTGGCAGTTTTTTTTCAGTTCGACGCAATTGCATGATCCGAGGATAGTGGTTTATTTTTTTAGCTTGTAGCGGCCTTTCGGTTTTGTAACATTTGCGAAGTTAAAAATCTGAAAAAGTATAGGTTTTTTAACTAGTGGACATTTTTTCAGCTTGACACGATTTTAATTTTTAAAATTTATTAAATTTATGCGATTTGAGATGATTTACGCATGGTGGTTGAAAATTTTACCGATTATCATTGAAGGGGTGTGATTCCGGAGTGATTTTTGATGTAAAAACGGGTAAAAATTTACGAGCCTGAACAGGTGCTGTTTTTGAATGTTGTACAATGTTATATTTTGGCTATTCTAAGTCATTTATCGGTTGAAATCAAGTGGGGATTTATGATAGGATTTTGATGTGAATATATTATAAAATTAACCCAATAATTATGAGCGACACTTCCGTTCCAATAAATTTTCCTGTGGATTTCGAAAGATTTTCCGGCAACATCCGATTAACTTCGGGTGGTACGGTAGATTTTGAAAAATTGACTGATAAAGATCTGTACAAATATTGCAAAACAACCGGACTAAACGCGCGGATATGGAACAGACGTTTTATCGCCGCTCTTCCCGAAGTTGCAAAACGTCGTTTGTATAAAAAATATGGTTATTGTTCTATACATGAATTTGCGGCAAAACTGGCCGGAGTGAGCCATAATAATGTTGATGGGGTTTTGCGAATTGATGAAAAATTCAAGCAAATGCCTAAAATGAGGACTTTAATTGGCGAAGTAGGATTGAGCAAATTAAAAATAGTTGCCTGTATTGCGACAAAAGAGACGGACAGTTTTTGGGCTGAAAAGGTTAAAAATATGACGAAATCATCTTTGGAAATATATCTTAAAGAAATGAGAATGGAATGGCGCAGAAAAAGCAGTACAGAAAATTATAATAACGTAATAAGCGCTGTAAATAATACAAATAATCGCACAATCAGTGATCAGGGTCTGCAATTTCGCCTGGCAGAAAAATTCCCCGGGGAATTAAGCGCTGAAAATACTAAAATGACTCAAGAACAAAGGCAAATCGGCCTGTTTGCTTCCGAAAAGTCCATACTGCAGAACAGAGATATGTCAATACTTGCGGGCAAAGAGTTTAATGATTTTAATTCTCATTCTAATTTGTGTTTACATCCAAGAAACAAAAAACCGTTTACCATCCAAATAGATAAAGAAACCGAATTTGAACTGCGAAAGTTTAAACAGCAACTTGAAAAAGAGAAAAAAGAACCGCTGGACTGGAACACAACATTAAAAGAAATGGTAAAAAGAGCGGCGGCGAATAAATCGCCGCAACCATACTGCAAGCGTAAAAGTGCTAATAAAAAATGGCGATCAACAAAATCCGTATCGGCTTTTAGCGTGCAGAAAGCTACAGAATCCGCGTCGGCTTCCGATCCCCGAACCAAACCTGAAAAATTAACATCTAAATCTTGGCCAACTGTTGTTTCGCGCCATATTCCGGCAAAAAGCAGGCGCGAACTTGAACACGCCCTTTCGCGCCATATTCCGGTAAAAAGCAGATACAACCTTGAACAAAAATACAACGGCCGGTGCGCCTATCCCGGCTGCAACAAGCCTGCGGAACAGATACATCATAAAGACGGATTTTCAATAACAAAAAATCACGAAAATCTTATGCCGCTCTGTAAAGCCCACCATGATTTTGCGCATATGTCGGCTGTAAAACCGATTTTAAACGCGATAAATAAAAATTATAAGCGATTTAAATCCGAACAATTCGCATCAGTCCGATGCGGACCAAAAAATGCAGCATAAAATGGCATCATGGTTGAGCAGTCTAATTTGAAATTAAAATTATGCTGCTCATGAAAGTATAAATATTTATGTTTAATCCGAAAGGTCTTCATTTTTAAGCAAAATTATGATAAAATAAATAGATTAAAAATAAAAAGAAATATAAAAAACAATGAAAATCCCGGGATTTAATAATTTTGATGGATTATTCAACCATAACGCGCATAACGCGCACGCGCAAGTGTGCATGCATGCGCAACCCGATGCACACGCATGTATTTTTAGCGAAAAAAGGCTTGTGTTTTTTGCAGCGGGAGGGCCGGAAGGACCAAAACCATCAGCACCTGCTAAAAAATCACAGGAACAAAGGAATCCTTTTATTGCTGTTGATGACGACGACGAAATGCAATCGCCTTATCAAACTAAACCCGAACAAGGCGCAGAAAGAGCGCCTGCAACTCCAGAAAAACGAAGAGAAAGAGCACAGGAGCGAGCACGGAACGCAGTTATAAGTGCCACAGTACAACAAATAGATAATGATCTTGCCATTATAAAAACTCTTGAAGCGCAAAAAACAATGGACGCGTTTTTAAAGCTCGCAAAAAATCAAAAACCCACACCTGATCAACAGGCCGCCCTTAAAAGCTACATTTCAAAAATTAATAACAATCAATCTAAAACAATAGACAGAACAGAAAACGGTTTTCCGATACGGGTTATTATCACAAAATCAAAAGAGGGAAATCATTTTAAGGTGAATATTAATGTGGGGCTTCATCCGGAAAGGTTTAAACCCAATGTCGTCGGAGAAAACATTGCCAAAACGCAGAGTTTTCTTGATAAAAACGGCAAACAAATTCCGCAGCCCGATAAGAAAATCGCAACTTTTCAGGATTCTTCAAACCTTGAAATTAAAAATCTTATACGGTTTGCAAATACTCCGGCCGGACATATGGGAAAGTTGCTTAATAATATAAAGTTAAAAGGAAAAGAGGGGTTTGATAAAGCAAAGCCCGATCTGGTTAAACTTATTGAACAGTTAAAACTTGACACTTCCGGAATGGTAAAAACACTGGATCTTGGAAACGGATACAAACTTGCTTACGGTGTTTATAAAAAAAATAATCCCGAAGACCAAAAAGCACAGCCCGATATTGTTATGTATTTTATGGGCAAGGCGATTTGTTACAGGCAGGCGGGTGAACTCCATTATTCAGAAGCAAATCCCGACCAAAGAGCGGTTTCTTACAAAGAACGCGTTGCCGAAATACGCTCCGCGCATTTAACAATGGATGAAGCTTTGCAAAAGGTAAGGTTCAGGCCGGGCACAAGTGAACCGATAATGTCTCCCATGACTTTACAGCAGTTAAACTGGTCGGCTTTTCAGCTTGCCAAGTTTAACGTGGAATACCCGCAGAGAGGCTACTGGGAGCATAGCTATCCCGGTGCAAAAGCAACAATGAAATACTACACTCGCCCTCAGGATTTCGGCAGTTTCTCGTTTCATATGCCGGGGGGCACATTTTATTTAAAATTCAGCACAAAAACCGAAAAAGTCGGCAACCAAAATGTAAGGGTTCAAGATAACCAGATCGGAGTGCGCGATAAAAACGGCACACTTAAGTTCAAGTCAAAAGACAAGTTTTTAATGACCCCGAAAGAAGCGGAAAAAGCAAGACAGGAATATGAAGCTGCTCAAAAAGCGCGAGCCCAGGCCGAAGCTAAAGCCAAACCGGCTGTAAAACCCGAAGCAAACGATGAAACCAGAACCTTTAATTACAAGTATAATAATCGGAGTTTAACTGTAAATCCTAATGATAAAACAGATTTAACAGTAAATTTTAAAAACCGGAATATTGAAAGAACAACAAGAATTGAAGCTCTTCTTAACCTTGATCAGTTTAAAGATAAGGTTGTTTACATAACCATAACACCCAAAAAACCAAATGCGAAACCGCGTAAAGGCATGTATTTTAGAGGGCAGAACACCGTATTTGAACTGGATGACAAAGGAATCCAGACAAATAACAGAATAAAAATATTTAACGGGGATAAAATTAAAATTGATAAAGTTAAAGCGCCCGAGAAAGATGATTATATGAAAGTAAATATTGAGTTTGTTGATAGCCTTATTATTAAAAATAACAAATTAACAATAGAGCTTACAAATCTGCTAGCTTCAAGGCGAAATAAAAATAATTCTCAATTAAAAAGTGACCATAAGAAGACAAGGGAAGTAATAACTAATCAATTATATCAAAAGTATCATTTAACAAAAGTAAATTTGAGTAAGGTTAGTATTAGAAAGGAACGAGAATATTTACCATTGCTTGAGGATAGAATTAAAATTTTAACGGATTTTTTATTAAAATATAAAGCTTAGCATGACCCAAAATCCAACTAAAATTCAAAAATTTATTGCGGAATTCGCGCTTATGATTGCGGGACTTGCGTTAATGCTTAATTTTACCGGCCCAATTATCAGGCATGCTGATGCGGCTCATGGAAATTTTAATGATTCGTTTGTAATCGCCCAGAATGATTCTTTAACGTTTGGTCTTCCGGGCGCATCTACAACGCAGATTATTCCTATAAGTCCGGTGGGCTATGAGCAGCTGCCCCAGCTTAATGCATCCGAGCCGACTTCAATGCTTAATCAGTTTGTGGGCGGGCTTGTAGCAAATCTTAAATATCTGCTTGGTGGGTTTGCTGTTGTTTATATAATTCTTGCGGCTGTTAAACTCATTCTTGCCGGAGGCAGCGAAGATACTGTAACAAAGGCTAAATCAGCTATTACATACGGAATTATCGGGCTCGCGGTTATTGGTTTTGCGGATGAAATGGCAAAAGTTATTTATGTGGGAGGGCGCGCTAGTTTTTTAAGCAGTCCTTCGGAAATGATCCAAAGGTCGCAGATTTTTTCGCAGGCTGTTCAGGTTTTTATTACATTTATTAAATATATTGTGGGAGGAATTGCGGTGCTTATGCTCGTTAGAAACGGCATAAGGCTTGCGGCTCTTCAGGGCAAAGAAGAAAGCGTTACGCTTGATAAAAAGAACCTTGCTTTTACTTCACTTGGTTTGATTTTAATAATCATGGCAAGCACTGTAATTGATAAAGTTTTATTTGTGTTTAATCCGTCCGAGTATACACCCGGAGCTGATCAGGCGATTAATCCCCAAAAAGCAGTTCAGGAGTTGATAGGCGTAACCAATATTGTTGTTTCAATAATTGCTCCGATTGCTATTTTGGTGCTGATTGCAGGGGCAATTATGTATGCGACAGCGGGCGGCAATGATGAGAAAATGGGCAAAGCCAAGCGTATGATTATGCTTGCAATCGTCGGGATGATTATAATTTACGGAGCTTTTGCGATTATAAGTACTGTAATATCCGGTCAATTTACCGCTTAAAAATATGAAAAAAACAGTTAAATCTCTGCTGATTTTTATTACACTGGCATCAGTGATGCTGGGAATGAATATTTGTTTTAAAAATATTGTTTATGCGCAGGCTCTGGATGAAGGTTTATATGGCATACAGCAGACCACAAATTTGCCCACGTTTGACATTGGGGCTCACCCTGATGCTGCAAGACAGCAGGGAGCGAGCAACATAACAAGTGTCGTATATTATGCGATTGATTTTATGAAGCTTTTAATAGGCGGCGTCGCGGTAATAATGATTATTATAACTGCAATTAAGCTTATTATAGCCAGAAAAAAGGTTGACGATGTTTGGCAGAAAGAAAAAGAACATTTAATTATGATAGCATCCGCGTTTGTAATAATAATGATTGCGGATGTGGCTGTTAAAAATGTGTTTTTCGGTCAGACCGGAGAGGTTTACGACACAGCGGAGTCGGCGCAGAGAGCCGCAACGGAAGGCACATTGCAGTTAAAAGGCATTTATAATGTGGCGCTTTTAATAGCAGGTGTTTTAGGAGTGTTAATGTTGATTCTTGCCGGCATTAAACTGCTGCTAAGCGGTGGCAACGAAGAATCTATGACAAAAGCTAAAAAACAAGTTACCTGGCTTGTAATCGGGCTTTTTATACTTGGGATTGCGGAATTTGTTGTACAGGATTTGATTTTTCCGCAGGCCGGCAGTCAGATACCGGATGTTGACAAGGGAAGGAAACTATTGGTTGATTTTACAAATTTTGCATCCGGATTTGTTGTTTTTGCAGCAATATTAATGGGCATTTATGGCGGATATTTATATATAATAGGCTTCGGAAACGACGAAAAAACAGGAAAAGCAAAAAAAGTATTTGTCGGAGTAATAATAGCACTGGTCCTTGCCGCCGGCGCTTTTGCGCTTGTTAATACCGTTATTCAGCTAAAGCCGGGCACTTAAATTGACACTTGACATGTGACATTTGACTATTGACGGTTGACACATTTACCGACTGATAAAAACGGATTGAAGAAAATCTGTTTTTTTGGTATAATAAAAAGATAAAACTAATACAAAAATAAATATGTATACATCAATAAAAGAAAGAAGTTTATTATGGATCGCGTTTGGCGCGGTTCTTATTGCATTATTTATGCTTTTGCCTCATACGGCGCATGCTGATTACTGTTCCGAGCTTTCAAAATCAGCCGGAGGTTATTTTTCATGCACCGATCAGGGCGCAACAACCTTCACTCAGTTTTCGGGAGGTTTAAAAGCTCCCAGCACCGAAGGTTACGATCCCTCGCTTACGCAGCAGACCAATTTAAGGGATTTTGTTATAAATGCAGTAAATTTTATTTTGGGATTTTTGGGGCTTCTTGCCGTAATCATTGTGATTTACGGAGGCTTTATGTATCTGACGGCCATGGGGAATGAAGAAAAAACAGGTAAAGGTAAAAAAAGCATTATGTATGCGATGATAGGTATTGTTATAATTTTAATTTCTTTTGCACTTGTAAATACCGTGATTAAGGGAATCGGACGCGGCACCGACAGTGGAACGGACGCAGTCACTCTTTCGGGCTCGGCAACCGAGCAGGAATTATCGGGCGATCAGACGGCCGCGGTGCAAAGGCTCTTTTATATGGCCGCAACTCAAGTTGAAAAAGCTGCAAAAGATATAGCAACTTCATATTCACATTATGTTGATGTTAATGATTTATTAACAGATCTTCAGCTTATACCCACAATACGCACGCAGGAACAGCTGCATATTTATCTTGGGGATATAGACAGGTCTATGGGGAATTTGATAAGCATGTCGGGCGAACTTTCAAGGGTTGCTCAGGCAGCAAAGGCTGCACAAAATCATTTTAAACTTATCTTGATGGATTCACGGGATCTTTCTTCGGAAGAGTGGCTTTCATGGTGGGACGTTGAAGGATATCCGTCCGTTGAAGAAGATGTTGATTATTATTTCACTTCAGCCGGAAGTGAAACCGAGAGCATTCTGCGCGCCAATGAAATTGATTTCGGCCAGAATATACAAAAAACAATAGACGATCTTGAAAAATTACGCAAAGACGTTGAGGCTTCGGGCCTTGTCGCAACGGCCGAAACGGAATTCGGCACGGTTTATCAGAGGGCAAAATCAGCACTTGAATCATTAAAACCAACGGGATTTGCTCCTCCGACAACCACAAAAGTTGTTGATGCCCTTGAAGCTTTGGGTGAAGTTCACACAGTTGTAAGTAATATTCAATTTGTTGCCGCAATAATCGCAACCGACGTAAGCAGCGGAAACGCTCCTTTAATTGTGAATATGGATGCCTTAAATTCAAGACGTCCTGATTATCAGAGCATTCAGGAAGGCGATATAATCTGGGATTTCGGCGACGGTACAAAAACCGAGGGCAAATTCGCAACATCCCATGTTTACCGAAAAACAGGTTCATATATAATCGGGCTTGAAATCAAGGGCGACTCATTAAAAAACATTGCCTCGGGTAAAGCATACAAAGAAATCAAAGTAAGCCCTCCGGCCTCACAGATAAATTTAAAAGCATCTGTTGGAGGAAGGGATCTGGGATATTTAAGCTACTACAAAGACGGATTCTTAGTAATTGATAAAAACCGTTTAAATTTAACATTAACAGAAGCCCGCGACGAGGGTGTAACATTTGACGCCTCGGAAAGCCGCGGAGGATATCAGGAACAGCAGGCTCAGCAGGGCGGTGAAACATATATTCAGTCCATTACATGGACATTCGGCGATGGCGGTGATCCGGTTTCGGGTGAAATGGTTGCGGAAGATGTTCAGACTCATTATTACGGTCAACCCGGCACATATTCGGTGATTGTACAGGTAACGGATTCACGCGGGATAAGCGACAGAAAAGTATTTGAAGTTGTTGTTGATTCACCGGCGGCTCGTATAGATGTTTCCCCCAGCACCACGACAAAAATAAATAATGAAGTAACGTTTGACGCCGGACGCTCAACCTCGGACGGCGGACAGATAACAGGATATTCATGGGACATACAGAATACATCACTAAAATATTCAGCCGAAGAAACAACTGAATCATTCAGGAAAACATTTGATAATCCGGGTGTATACAATGTAAGCCTTGCAGTAACCGATAATCTCGGTAAGCAGGCGCTTGACAGTGTTCAGTTGGTTGTTGAATCCGAACCGCCGCAGGCGCAGATAACAATAAATCAGCCGGATACAAGCAAACCGCATGTTTATATGCTTGACGGAACTCAGAGTTTTGATTCGGACGGCGATATCCAAAAAGGAAATTATACATACAAATGGACTCTTACGGGTGTAGATGAAGATTATGATTTTGTTGATGAAATAGGAAATGCCGATCCTGAAGGTTATACAAAAAACAGAACTTATGTTAAATTTTTCAGAACCGGTAACTATAAGGTGATGCTGGAAGTAAACGATCCAAACGAACCTTCGAACCCGGGCAAGCCCGCTACAAAAGATATAAATGTTACAAGTATTTTGGATGTGGCGTTTGTACAGGAGGATCAGCCCGCAGTATCCATTGATGAAAACGGAGAAGCGAAAATTACTTTATCGGCCGTTTCTGAGAACGGAATGGCTTATGAATGGGATTTCGGTGATAATACCACTCTGGTCAAAGGCGATATAATAAGCGGCAAAACTACCGCGTCGCACACATATGACAAAGCGGGATCGTATGACGTGAGACTCACGGTTTTTGACAGACAGAATAATGAAAATACAATTAAAAGAAGGGTTGTTGTGGGTGAAAGCGATATGCCGATCTCTGTAATTTCTTTAAAAGTGAACGGAGTTGAAATATATGATTTTACAGATCCGATAGTTGTAAACAGAAAAGCTGTTCTTGCGTTTAGCGCCGAGAAAGCTTTAAACCGCGACGGCACAGGCAGAAGGCTTGGTTACCAGTGGGATTTTGGCAATACAAAAAGATCAACAGACCGTGATGCAACATATACATATCCTGATTTGAGCCCGGAAGATCCGGGTTATTACGTAGTAACATTAAAAGTTCTGGACAGAAACGATTTAACAAAAACAGCGGAAACAACAATAAATGTACAGGTTATCGGCGAACTGCCCACAATGCAGGCTTTTACCGCGGTTCCGCAGCAGAGTGAACTTGTGACTCCCGTTAGGGTAAAACTTGAAGCTCTTGGCGCAACCGATCCTGACGGCAAGATAGTTAAGTATTTGTGGTGGTACTACAACGAAAAAGATCCTCAGATGACAATGGGTCATACAATAACACAGGTGCCGCAGGCGGTTTTAACAATCGGCACAAGAGGCATAACAAATGAAGAAATCGCTTATAAATTCGGTCTTGAAATGACGGATCAGGAAAATTTCACGGTCAGGGCATCTGAAATTCTTTCAGAAAATCTTATACCAACAGTAACCGTGGTTAACGGCCAGAACGATGAGCCGGTTGCAAGATTCACCGTTGACAGAACAAGTATCATGGTAGGGGAGTCAATCACTTTTACGAGTTCATCGGTTGACCCGGACGGTTCTATTGTCCAGTATATATGGGATTTCGAGGGGGACGGATTTAGTGATAACAAAGCCACGACACAGTCAACAATAATTAATACGTTTAATACACCGGCGGTTAAGGGTCTTAATGTGAGATTAAAAGTTGTTGATGATAAATTCGCGGAATCGGTATCTCTTCCTTTAAAGATTTTTGTGGATGCGGAGGCCGCTGACCCTATGGCTGATTTTGATTATGAAAGCCCGGCGCCAAAAACAGTTAAATTTACTAATCTTGCGAAAGCGGATGAAGCGGCCGGAGCCGAACTGGTATCTTATAAATGGGATTTTGACGTGAGCAAAGATACCGATCTGGACGGAATTCGAGATAACGATATAGATTCCGAAGCGAAAGATCCCCAATATCTTTATGCAATCGAGGGGGTTTATAGGGCAAAACTGACAGTTGAAGATAATTTTGGAAAAATAAATTCAATAATAAAATTTGTGAATGCAAAGCCCGAAAGCGCATTTTCGGCTGACGGCCAGGTAAATATTTTAGGAGCAATAAACCAAAACAACATTACGACAATGGTTGTAAGCCTGGTTTTATTTGCTATAGTTGCATTGAGCCTTTACATGCATTCAATCAGACTGGAAAATCATAAAAAATAAACTTAAACATAAAATAATTATGGATAATACTAATCAAAATCAACAGGCTGAAAACTGGGGAGCTGAGGATGCGGGCATTCCAATGCCCGCTGCACAGCAGCCGCAGCAAAATCAGCGGGCCAAGCCAATTGCAGAGCAACCCGCACCGGTAAAGCCCGTGGCACCCGCGCAGCCGCCCGCAGCACCCGCGCAACCGACCCCGCAGCAGCCTGCGGCAGTGCCTGCACCACCTGCACCCCCTGCTCCGGCACCAAAACCGCAGCAGCCTGGTCAAATGCCAAGACCCGCTCAACCGCAGCCGGGTGTTCCGGCAGGCAAACGCCTTCTTACAAAAGACGAAATAATGGCAAGAGAAGCTAAAAGAAATAAAAAAATTCTTTTTGGATGTCTTGGTTCATTTGGATGCGCGACAATTATTTTGATTATTTTAATATTTTTCTTTGTAGGGCAGGTGGGCACCGAATCAAGTTATCTGGCGCAGGCTCTTGGTGTTAATCAGCAGCAGCTTGTAAGCAGTTTGATTCTGATAATTAATTTATTCTTCGGGATAAGTGCGTTTATTGCATTTATTCTCTCAATCTGGGGCATATTTAAGGCCCTTATGGCAAGACACGATGATACAGTCACAAAGAAAAGAGGTTATGTGCTTTCGGGAGGTTCGTTCGGAATTTTGATTGTGATTATAATGCTGTGGGTTAGCGCTTGGTACTATCTTAATGGTTTACAGATCCCGGTTGAAACACAACGTACAACCAATATTATCACTGTTCCGGAATCAACAATTAATCTTACGGCCCCCGTGGAAATAACATTTGATGCTTCAAAACTTGCATATGATTCACGGAATTACGATATTATAATGTATATGTGGGATTTTGGCGACGGACGAAGCGGACCGGGAACAAGCGTTGAAAAACACACTTATGAAAAGAAAGGAACGGGACGTTATGACGCTAAATTAATCCTTACATTTAAACATAAACAAACAGGAGCAGAATCACAGGAAACTCTTACTCAAACAATTACAATCGCTGATGAAAAAGTTTTAGCTGTGATAAAAGTCGATAAGGAAAGCGGAACAGCTCCGTTAACTGTTGTTTTTAATGGTAATGACTCGATTGATCCTGATGGCAAAATTGCTGAATACTCATGGGAAGTTGACGGTACGGGTTTTCAGGCAGGCCAGGCGACTTTTGAAAGGACTTTTGAGCAGATCGGCACATATACCGTGCGCTTGAGAGTAACAAATGATAAAGGAGACTACGACATAGCGGAAATTAAAATCAATGTGGGAGTGGGAGATATTCCTACGGCTGTACTGGAGATTTTAGGTTCTGATGATGGAAAATATTATGTAAATAAAACATATACATTTGACGCGATAAAATCGCTGAGTCCGGTAGGAGCGATTACAAAATATGAATGGAATTTCGGTGACGGCACACAGAGTGCAAAAACAAGATCCGTTCTTCACTCGTTCGCAAGCGAGGGAACATATAATGTTGTCTTAACCGTGACGGATGAAAAAAATCAGACCGCGCAGGAAACTGTTCAGTTAACTCTTGTAACTGCAGCACGCGCACCAAAAGCGGTTATGCAGACGGTTCCCGCAAAGGCAAATGAAAAAGATAATTTTATTGAGGGTATTGCCCCCTTTGAGGTTGCGTTTGACGCAACAGCATCAACAGATCCTGATAATGATATTGTTGATTACAAATGGGATTTTAACGGGGATGGCGTATATGATTCGGTTGGTGAAACCGCCGCGTGGGTATTTAAAGATACAGGTATTTATACTGTTACATTAAATGTAATTGATTCAAGTAATTTTGAAGGCAAGGCGGTAATAATTGTAAGAGTGCAGTCAGAAGGGCTTGTTCCGAGAGTAACAGCAGAGCCTATTTCCGGAGTTGTTCCTCTTACGGTTGCATTTGACGCAACAGGATCAACATATTCCGACGGACAAATTGTAAGCTATGAATGGGATTTCGGCGACGGATCGCTTCCAAGAAGCGATGTGGGCAAAGTAACATATAAATATTCAAAAATCGGTGATTTTACAGCCAAAGTAAAAGTTAAGACAAATGATGCCAAAGATAAAACCGCCACAGTATTAATAAGTGTAAGGCAAGTGCCCTTAACGTCATGTTTTGAACCGAGCGCAACAGCGGGAGAGGCACCTTTAACCGTTACATTTAATCCGCAGTGCGCAACCGGAACCATTTCAACATATAAATGGAATTTCGGGGACGGGACAAGTTCAACCGAACGAAGGCCAACCCACACTTTTGCAAATCCCGGAAGTTATGAGGTAACATTGGAAGTGGCCGATGCATATAATGTAATTGATTCTTCGTCACAATTTATAACAGTGCAGGGAGAACTGCCAACAATTTAATCCTATAATTTAATAAATATGTCTTTAAACAAAACGCAGAAAAACTTAATAAAAGTGGTTGGTATATTAATGATAGCAGGCCTCCTGCTGGGAAGTTTTGCACCGGCTCTGGTTGTGCTTTTTGGAAACAAATAAAACTTTTATATATAAAATTAAAAAATAAATAACAAAAAAAATATGACAAACAATGCACCCAAAAAGTTTTCATTAAAAAGTCTGATTGCCATTTTTACAGGCTTGCTCGTAATCGCGGTCGCGGTTGGAGCGATTATTTATTCCCAGTCCGGAGAGAGGCTGAAGGGAGAATTGATAGGGACGCGATTCACTTCGGATGTGCAGGAAGTATCATCAACAACAACAATTGGAACGAGAACCGTCGAAGAACAAGCAATGGATTTTGTATGTGATCCTGCTCTCGGTTATTATCTTCAGCCGGGTGACGATGGCAATTGTGTTTGTAACGATGAAAATAATTTTGTAGCCAATACGACTCAGCTAAGAACGACCGCGTTACAGCCCTGCGTCTGTAAAGAAGGCTATACTCTATCGGCAGATGGCACCATGTGCAACCCTTTGATTTCTGCCATAACTAGAGCCCCAGCAGCCTGCGATGCTTCACAAGGGCTTGTAGAATATACCGACGACAGCGGCGCTCAGTCATGCGTATGCCGAAGCCCGTTTATTGCCAATCCGGATTATCCTTCAGCTGTCGCCGCAGTAATGCCGTGTCTGTGTCCCGATAATACTTATTATGAAAATGGCTCGTGCCTGCCCATTGATTGCGATTTAGCACAAAAACGCACAACACCCAGTTATATTGCTGAACACCCCGAGATTTATTGGCTTACACAAACAACCATAACCACTTTGCAGAATTACGATAAATGGTTTGATGAAAACTGTGTTACCTGTGAAAGTTTATTAAAGAAACTTTCGGATTATTATAATAACAAAGACATTAATGGTTTTAATGCGACTCTCAAGTCTCTTAAAGAACTTGAGTGTATAGGTCCTTGCACCGAACTTGCTTTTATCGCATCATACTACATGAAGATTGATGATTTAACAGAAACACAAAAAGCTTTTAAGAAATATTTTGATGAAGGATGCGGCGACTGCAATCAGCTATATAATTTCGTGGCATATATGGCAATTAAATTAAGCGAACAAAAAGAACCGGATTTAACGTATTTTAAAAGTATGCTTGAAAAATTCACGGATACCTGCGGATGTCTTGATCTTGAAAAATTCCTTGAAGATCCCGGAGTTCCTGTAACCAATAGGCTTGTCCCCAGCACAAGTTTACAAAGTTATAACGGTAAATCTATCATCCCCACAGCATATGCCCAATCAACAACTTTTAATCTTTCGCCCGCTGTGCGGGAAGTTATTCAACAGGTTTACGATGACAAATGCGTGCCCGATGAAAAGCCCGTATGTAAAACATTAATCATTACAAAGCCCACGTCGTCCGATACATGGAACATTGCTTATGATTATGTGGTTGATGAGGATTTTATAATTTCGGTTGATGACGCTGCCGCTGTATATAACTATAAATTTTCATCTTCAACCGGCAAATTTAAATTTAACGATGTAACACCCTTAACGGATAATAAAATGTCCGTAAACTTAACCGGAGGTCCTGCTCAGGGCGGTACGGAAGTAATTAAGGTTGAGGCATATGATGCCGCAGGAACACTTTTAAAATGCACCGATACATTAACTGTAATAAGAGGGATTCCTCCTCCGGTAGATAAGCCCAAGGAGTGTTATTCTTTGCAAATTACAGCACCTCAAAATGCAGCTGCAGCCGGTCAGCCTACGGTTACAATAAGCGAGAGCGGATATATTAATGAAGAGTTAAAATTTACCGTTGATACTGATTCTGATGTTGTATCAGGTTATAGAATCAGGTCGGATCAAGGAACAATAAAATTTGACGGACAGGGTTCGGTTTATGATGTTGCTGCAAATGTTTTTTCCGTAAAGATGAACGGAGGCCCCGATGCAGGAGAACAGGATTCGATTTCAATTTGGGCTATGGACAAGTCAGGCAAGGGAATTTCAAGCTGTGCGGATGCTTTTATTGTAAAGGTTGATAAAAAAACTGACACACCGCCTCCGCCTGAAACTCCTCCCCCGACCACAACAGTCACACAAACACCTCCCACCGAGACGCCAAAAGAAACTTTAATTCCACCGGTTGTTCATGCTGCAGCTCCAACCCCTGTAAAAACTCCGAGTTCAGGACCTGAAATTCTTTTATATTTTGCAGCTGCCGGCATAGGCGGGTTTATATTCAACAAAAAGAGGAAGTAAAATAGACAAAATCTGTTTTTGACGACTAGATAAAACTATGGTATAATATACTAATATGGTAATTATGCCATATTTCTTATAAAGATAACAAAAATAAAAATGGAAAATCCTTTTGAAAAAGCAAATCCGGAACCTGTAAACCCCGAGGTGCAAACGCCGCTAGAAAGCCAGCCTCAGGAGATGGCGCAGCAGCCGCAGGAGCCATCCGAAAAAAAACACTTAAGCGCAGGCAAAATAATCACAATTTTTGCTGTGATTATTTTTATTGCTCTTATTGCAGGCATAGTTATTTATTCACAAGCCGGCGTATGGTTTAAAGGCCAAGTTGTTGACGACAGAGTAATCCAAGACCAACTGACCGATGAACAGCGCGCTATGCAGGATATTGAAAGAAGACCTGCGGCTGCTGAATTAAACGAATACGAACTTTTACATAAAGATTTGTTAACGGCTTTTTCAAGCCCGTGCGAGCAGTTTAAGGCAGAGCTTGATTATGCTTTTGATACAAGCAACTGGATTTCCGGAGACAGAAGTTACTGGAATACACTGGTTAAAATGAAAGAATATAATTGTTTAAACGACTGCGATTACACTTTTTATGATGCTATTTTACAAATTGAACTTAAAAATTACGGCTCAACAACAAACGAAATCGTATCTGGCTTTGAAGAAATAGGAACTCGCAGAATTCAGGATACGCGCAGCACTTTGGTTCAGGATATTCACACAATTATCAATACATGCGGAACCGATACCTGTAAAAAATTATTTGATGTTTTTGCATACTTTACAGTTCAATTCACATCTGAAAATATTGCGTCTGACTTGATTGTAACTTATACGGACGCTGACAGGAACATGATGACCTTTATTTTGGATAAAATGTTCGCAGCATGCAATTTCTGCATAGAAATCGATGATTTTATAAAAAATCCAAAATTTGATTCTGACTATTATTTCCCCAATAATTCTAAAAGGATAATTGAAGACCTTACAGATAAATATAAGGATGTTTATACAGCCACTTTAATAAACGTAGACGAATCAACACTTGAAAAATATAAAGAGATTGATGAAGTAATACCAAGAGACACAGCAGAAACATTTGACGATTTTATGTATGAGACGTCGGAAGAGGAGATTAAAACATTAGAAACAATGGATAGAATTGAATACGAAAAAGCACAAGATGAGATTATGACAATGGATATGTCAGAAAGTATGACTTACACAAAATCTGATGCTGAGATTAAAACATTAGAAACAATGGATGCGGCAACATACACACGTTCAGACGCTGTACTTACAACAAATGACGCAACCGGAGCTAGGGTTATTGATTATGGTGAAGAGGCTACAACTGACACCGCAACAGACACGAGCGAACCCGGCTATGACCCCACAACTGGCGCGGCGGCCCCGGATACGGATACAGAAAGCAGTGATCAGGGTGACTCGGAATATCCGGTAGGTGCTGGACCATTGACTTATTTGCCGTCTATTCCGGTTGCATTCGCATCGTCAAGAGATGATGTACTGGAGCATATTCAAAGTTATATTAAAGAAAAATGTGAAATGCCCACAACATGTACATCTTTAACCATTGAACCGCCTTTTGATCAGGATAAATATGAATATGATCCACTGGAAATTTTTAAACAGCAACTCACAATAACAACAGTTGAAACAGGTCAGGTTTTATACAGATATGAAGTCCCGGCTGAATCTTCCATTACAATAAACGATCAGAAATCGATTACTGTATCGGATAAATCCGTTGAAGTACATGTCCCTTTAAATCAAACAAACGGTGGAAGGTTAACAGTTACTGCATATGACGTAACAGGTCGTTTGCTTGAGCAGTGCAGTGATTATGTGGATATTTATCCGATGGAACCGAAGGACGAACCCGAAGACGAACCTGAGGATATCCCCGAGGACGAACCCGAAGATGACACAACAACAACCACTACAACAACCACAACCACACCAACCACAACGACATCCACATCAACAACCCCATCAAGTTCAACATCTACGAGTTTTCCTTCAGCACAGTGTAATTCACTTGAGATTGTTGAGCCGCTTAACGCAAAAGCAGATGGTCAGGCAATAGTCACTTTAAACTCAGGAGGATATTTAAATGAAAGACTTGCAATAATAGTTAATACTTCACCCGATATTGTAAGTGGTTACAGATTTAGATCAGATAAGGGAACCGTTACTTTTAACGGACAGGGGATACAAGACGGAGATTCTTTATATTATGATGTCCCGTTCGATATTACCTCTGTTCGCATGAATGGCGGACCCGCCGAAGGTGAAAGCGACACGATTACAGTATGGGCTAAAGATATGAGTGGCAGAGGGATTACAACCTGCAACGATTCATTTGCTGTAAATGTTCCCAAAATGCAGATTGCTTATAGTCCTTCAGAACCTTCATATCCACCCGATATACAGCAAACTGTTATTCCGGCGGAACCAACGCAAATTACAACACCCGCTGCTCCCGCTGTACCATCTTTGCCTGTTGTAATGCCACCCGAAGCATCAGAACTAGAACCCGCAGTGATTTTACATCCAGGAGCAGAAGAAGAAGCACCCCAAGTTACAGCTCCTCCGCAGATTGTTGAAGACGGACCGGGAGTATTGATTTACTTTGTGGGAGCCGGCCTTGGCGGATTGCTGTTTTCACGCAGAAAAAATAAAAATTTATCTGAACCTGTTTAATATTTTTTTCGGCAGTTTAACTATATGCCTTTTTAATCCTGTTTCACCCGGTTTTACGCCGAGCGCGAGGCATAAAAGCTGAGTAAAATGCAGCACCGGCATATTGAATTTTTCCTGATATAGATCCATCTGCATATGACAGAAAGGACAATTTGTCACTATAAGATCGGCATTATTGTTTTTTGCATCGCTTAAATATTTAGAGCTCATTTTAACCGCGGTTTTTTTGTTAGTTAGAGTAATATGAAATCCGCAGCAGTCTTTTTTTGACTCAAGGTCAACGGGAATTCCACCAAGAGCTTTAATGAAGTTTTCAAAATTTTTGGGATTTTCACTGTTTTGATACTGCCCGTTTATTGTCCCCGGTCTTAAAATATGGCATCCGTAATATGTCGCGATTTTTAGACCTGTGAGAGGTTTAATGATTTTGCTTTTAATGTTTTCAAAACCATAATCCTGTTCAAGCACCCATAACAGATGTTTAATTTCGCATTTTCCCTTTAATGAAAGCTTGATGCTGTTTAGATAACGGTCACAAAGCGCCTTTTTATCAGGATCGTTTTTAATTTCAAAAAAATCTTTGCGCAGGTTAACAACGCAGGTTGAGCATATTGAAACAATATCAAGATCACGCAGTTCGGCGAGAGCGATATTTCTTGCATTAAGCGAAAGATTCAGATTGTGGCTTTTTTCTTTTAAAACACCGGCTCCGCAGCATGAAAATTCCGGAATATCTATAAGTTTTATGCCCAGTTTTCGGCATGCGATGCGCGTTGTGATGTCATACTCTTTTGTGAGCTGCTTTGACGCGCATCCCGGGAAATAAGCGTATTTTAATTTAATTTCCTGCATCAGGATTTTTAAGGTAAAGTTTTTTTATATCTTCGAAATCATGGATTCTTTTTAATTTCAAAGGAGGGAATTTGCGCTTGATTATGAGCCTGTATGCGGTTTTAATTTCTTTTATTACGCCAAAAGGACCAAGAGTCCACACGGGCAGGCGGCTTTCGCTTATTTCACCATAAGTTTTAATGGATTTATTGATGGCAAGAACATGTCTGGCTCCCAAATGTTTTGTTAATCCGTACTTGATTGATTCTTCCCTTATCTGTGAAATTAAATCTTGCGGATCAATTTTTTGCGGGCAGTTTTCAGTAGCTTTTTCACAATGCGCGCATAGCCATATATTGTTATCAACAACATTCTTTAGCCTGTTTTCTTTATCTTTATCTCTCGGATCAAAAATAAATCTGTGCGCCATAACTCCCGCAGCGGGCCCCATATAACTGTTTTCAGCTTCCCGTGAAGGGCAGTCCGAAAAACAAGCTCCGCACCATACGCATTCGCCTGATTTTTCCATTTTAATATTTTCTTTTGGCGGGATTTTGTTTTCATATTTGCCAATCGGATTGCTTTTTTTAAGCCATGGCTCTGTTTTTTCCATTTCCGCATAGAAAGTATTCATATCCACAACCAAATCTTTAATTACATTTAAATTTCCGAGAGGCTCAATTTTAATTTCAGAAAAATTTTTATAAATATCCTCGATTTTTGTTTTACACGCAAGCCTTGCGCGGCCGTTTATACGCATGGCGCAGGATCCGCAAATGCCTGATTTGCAGGACATTCTGAATGCAAGAGTGGAATCCGTTTCATTTCTTATCTTTATCAGGCCATCAAGAACAGTGTCATACATTTCAACATCAACAATGTATTCCTGGAAATACGTTTTTTTATCTTTTAAAGGATCAAAACGCCGTATTTTAAATGGTATTTTATGGCTCATGGTTTCATTTTTCTTATATGAACATCCTTATATTCGATTTTTGGAGCATTATCCTTTGTACCGCAATAATACACAAGAGAATGCTTTAAAAAATTATCATTGTTTTTTTTGGGGAAATCCTTGCGAAAATGTGCGCCGCGCGATTCCTCCCGCCGTAGACACGCAAGAACAACTGCTTCGGCTATATCAAGCTGGTTTTCAAGTTCGAGGGTTTCAAAGAAAGCATAATTAAAATTATTTAATGAATTTCCGCATATAACGCTGTGATATTTTTCCTTAAGTTCACCAATAACATTAACGGCTTTTTCAAGAGAGTCTTTTGATCTGTGTATGCCGGCGTTTTCATCCATTGTTTCTTTAAGCGTTTTTTTAATTTTGGAATAATGAATGCCTTTTTCACGCAGACGGATTTTGTTTGTATCATCAAAAACATCTCTTGATAAATCATAATCGAGTTGATGCCGCTCATTGTTAAGCGCGTATTTCAGTGCAGATAAACCCGCTTTTTTGCCGAATACAATTGTTTCCATCAGGGAATTGCCTCCAAGCCTGTTGGCTCCGTGAATCCCGGTTGAAGCGCATTCTCCGGCTGCGAACAGTCCTTTGATACTTGTCTCGCATGCGATGTTTGCATAGATCCCTCCGATAAAATAATGTGCTGCGGTTTTTACCGGCACCGGTGATTTTGCGGGGTCAATACCGGCAAAATTGAATATTAAGGTATAAGCCTGAGGCAAAAGGGATTTAATCTTTTTTTCTCCGAGATGGGTTAAATCAAGAAGTACGTGTCCGTTGATCCCTCTGCCTTCGTTAATTTCATTCTGAATTGCCCGGCATATAACATCCCTGTTTGCAAGTTCCATTCGGCGGTGATCATATCTTTCCATAAATCGTTCACCAAGACTGTTAATCAAATAGCCGCCTTCGCCGCGGGCGCCCTCTGTTAACAATATTCCTTTGTTTGCCAGGCTTGTGGGATGGAACTGAATAAATTCCACATCTTTTAAAGGGGCGCCCGCTCTGTATGCAAGAGCTATTCCGTCGCCCGTAGATGTTGCCGCGTTTACATTGTTTTTATAGATTGTGCACGCTCCTCCCGATGCCATAATCACGGCTTTTGCCAGAATTTGGTATTGCAAAGCCGTTGAAATATCATATGCAAGAAGACCTTTTATTGTATTATCTTCAATAATCAGATTTGTCACAAAAAACTCCGGAAATATCTTTATATTGTTTTTCAAAGCTTCCTGATAAAGAGTTGTTATAAGCACATGTCCTGTAAAATCCCTTGAATAGCATGTGCGCGGGAACATGCCTCCGCCAAAAGGTCTTTGCGCGATTTTCCCGTTTTCCTGGCGGCTGAAAATCATACCCATATGTTCAAGTTCAATAACAGCGTGCGGAGCTTCTTCGCAAAAATATTGGATTGCATTCTGATCACCCAGATAATCACCGCCGATAACCGTATCTTCAAAATGCGACTGAACAGAGTCTTCGCCCTGCGTGGTATTGTTATTTAGAGCTGCATTAATACCGCCCTGCGCCATACATGTCTGGCTGCGCAGAGGGTGAATTTTTGAAATGATCGCGCATGAAATATTCTTTTTGCTTTCAGCGGCTTCCAGCGCAGCACGCAATCCGGCCGCCCCGCCGCCGACAATTACAATGTCAAAAAAAAGCTTTTCCATAAAATTATTATAGCTTCGACCTGTTTATTGTTCAAATTTCTTTGAATATTAAATCCAAATTTGCTAAATTAAGCAGGACATAAAGTTAATTCACACTGGGGTGTCGCCAAGTGGTAAGGCAGCGGCCTTTGGAGCCGCCATTCGGGGGTTCGAATCCCTCCACCCCAGCCAATTAAAAAAACAATATGCAAAACACTATTATTTTCGCAGCCGCATTTCTCGTCGGTCTTTTATGGTTCAGAATTATTTATTTATTGGTGCCCGGTTATTTTAATAAGCCTTTTACGCGCACAAAAACAAAACTTGCCGTGCATCACCTTCATTTCGGCATCATTTTTGTTTTAATAGCGGCCCTTATTCTGCTTGCTGATACGGCGAATTACTTTGTGTTTATATTTCTGGGACTTGGCCTCGGGCAGATTTTTGACCTTTTTATCCCATCTTTATTGATAAAAAGGGATAGATCTGCTGAATTAAAGCTGTATAAAGCTACTTTCCCGCATACGTTAATTGTCGCGGCCGCCATCTTGGCAGCTGCGTTTTTTCTTGCATATTTATTTAATACTGGCTTATAAAAATGGCCGAAGTACAATTAAAGCGCGAACTTGGCCTGTTCCACACAACTCTTGCCGGGGTGGGAATAATTCTTGGAGCCGGCATTTATGTTTTAATAGGGGCGGCCGCGGGCTTAACCGGCAATACCATCTGGCTGGCATTCGTAATAGGAGCGGTTGTTTCGCTGTTTACCGGCTTCAGCTACGCGGAACTTTCTTCGATGTTCCCGAAAGAT
Source organism: Candidatus Peregrinibacteria bacterium (assembly GCA_016928915.1). Classification (GTDB taxonomy): domain Bacteria; phylum Patescibacteriota; class Gracilibacteria; order UBA1369; family PNNO01; genus JAFGJT01. Next base: position 80,006 of record JAFGJT010000012.1, on the reverse strand, counting down.
TCCGCGGAATATTCATACACTGAAAAATCATTCGGAAAGGGGATTGCTTTTTTTATAGGATATCTTGTTTTGCTTTCGGCGATTATTTCGGCATCCGCGGTTGCGATTGGTTTTGCCGGATATTTCGGTTCTCTTTTTAAAATCGATCAGGTGCTTTTAATTTCAATGATGCTTATTTTATTCCTTTCATACATAAACTTTAGAAGCATCAAAGTTTCGTCGTGGATGAATATCCTTTGTACGCTGATAGAAATGGCAGGACTTGTAATAATAATTGCCCTCGGCATTTTTAAAGGATTTACTTCTCACGATGCAATAAATTATCTTGAAATGCCCAATGGTTTTTCGGGTGTTTTGCAGACAGCCGCCCTGGTGTTTTTTGCATACATAGGTTTTGAAAGTGTTGTTAAACTTTCGGAGGAAACCAAAAATCCCACAAAAATCATTCCAAAAGCATTAATTCTTTCAGTAATTATTTCAACTGTTTTATATATTGCTGTTGCGGTTGCGGCCATAACCGTTCTTGACTGGGAGGCTCTTGCTGCCTCAAAAGCTCCACTTGCCGACGTAGCGGCTGTGCTGCTCGGCAATAACGCTTTTATTCTTCTTTCCGTGATAGCGCTTTTTTCAACGGCGAATACTGTTTTAATCAGCCTTATAGCCGGATCAAGAGCTTTATACGGAATCAGCCGCGAATACAAAAAAATAAATATTTTCACAAGAGTCCACCCCAAAAACAGAACTCCGCATATTGCTATTTGGCTGGTTATGATTGTTTCACTTTTATTTTGTTTAATAAAAGAAATTGATTTAATCGCGGAGCTTACAAATTTTACAATTTTCATAACATTCGCATTAATCAATCTTTCACTGATTTTTTTAAGATATAAATCTCCTGATCTTGAAAGGCCCTATAAGGCGCCGCTTAATGTCGGCAGATTTCCGGTTATGGCGCTTTTTGGAATTTTAAGCTGCGTATTTTTAACAACCCAGCTCAGCCTGACTGTGATTATAGGTGGATTTATCCTTTCTCTTTTAGGTTTTATTTTTTATTTTCTGCTTAAATAAGATCCCAGAATTCAGTAATTTTATCGATATATTTTGTAAGTTCCGCAAAATATTGATCAATTTCTTTTTTAAGTTCTTTGTTGCCGAATGTTTTTTTAAAAAATCCGCCCGGCATTTTCTTAAACACCCTTTTTTTCATTTCTCTTATATCATTCAGCATGCTTTCTTGTTCTTCATTCAATGTCTTTCGTATGTGTTTAATACCGGTCTCGGAAATTTGTTTAATTATTCTTTCGGAATAACAGTTGATTTTTAAAAGTACGGGGTCATTTTCCGGCACCATTGTATCCACAGCAGAATAACTTTTTTTATCCGGCATTGCTGCAATTTCCGAACAAACACTTGCTAATAATGAATAAAAATATTCTTTTGTTTGTTCATCAATTACCCTAACTTCAAAAAGGGTAAACATGCATTCGTAAATAAAAAACTTTTTAAGATTATCCGATACCAAATATCTGCTTCTGATTTGGTTAATGATTTCATTTGGAATATCAATCTTTTTATCTTTTTGAAGTAAAGATTTTATTGAACTAAGATCTGATAATATGTATTCCTTTTTCAATTTTTCCGCACTTTCAAGCGTTTCTCCTGTGAGAGTAGTAAACAGGTCTTTATGATTAAAAGATTGCACATTAGAAACAGTCTTTTGTGTTTTTACCCGAACTGTTTGTGCAAGCGCGTCAACATCCTGCGGATTTGTATTTTCATCAATGGCCGTCAGCCAAAGAGAAGCGCTGTTTTTAACGGCAGACTTTCGTTTTTCCTGCATTCTTTGTATGCGTTTAAATTCATCTTTCATACATTCTGCAATCAGGGAATCGGCAATTACAATTGATTGCGGCGGCTGATCTGTTAAACCCGGTGATGCCGCCAGCTCATTGTCGGGTTCATTTATCCAGTCCCGAAGAGAATCTTTCGCTTCAGCGCAAACGTCTTGTTTATAAACAGGTATGCCGCATAATGTTGCATCCGCGCGCTGCTTTGTTAGTTGGGATATTTTTGGGTAGCTTACGGTTTTAATTAATGAATATTCACCGTTTGTAAGTTTTTCCCATGGATCAAAAAGTTTAAATAAGTTTGGTTCCTGCACACCATCCAGCATTTTTGTTTTTATAAGGTATGCTTCAAGCAGCATATCGGATGCAAAAGGAAGCAAAGATGCTGAACACCGTACCTTCTCATAATAAGTTTTTAAATACGAAAGATATTCCTTTAAAAAATAGCTAAACACTTCCTTTTTTCCGGGATCATCGGTTTTATTGATGAAAAATTCAAAAAATCCGTGAATGGCTTTAAAATAATCATCAATCATTTCATTTTCGCTCAGAGCTATAATTTCAAGGTCACTACGCAAATCAAAAGCTACTTTTTCTGCGTTTTTAGTCAGTCTGTTTCGGTTTTCATCGGTAAGCCGATCATCCTGATTTAAAAGATTTTCAAGATCCGGCTTTTTAATTTCCGTCATTCCCAGTTTTGTGTAAAGAATTTTAAAAATCTGGATTCTTGATTGATCGGTTTTTTTTGCCGAATATTTTTCCGGGTTATCAAAATATATATAATAATAACTTTTTGAACCTTGCTCAATTTTAGCCACTTCAATCCTGCCGTTCATTATTGCCGAAAAAAGACGCCACAATATTTGTTTTATGTTCTTATTGTTTCCTCCGAGTTCAATCCACAAGTTATATATATCATCAGCAATTTTTTCAATAGACTTTTGTTCTTTTGTAAAATCTGCTGTTTTTAAAATTTCATTAAGTCTGAATAAATTTTCGCAGAATTTTGTTGTTTCATGCTCGGCATTCTCATCCTTTGCATTTATTTTTCCAAAAAAATGCATATAAAATCCGCTGTCAAACACAAGTTGTTTTGTCTGATCCTGATACCTTTTTGCGTGCTGACGCACAATCGTTTTAAGCTGTATCTTTGTTAAGCATTCTTTACCATCAGCAAAATCAACATCTTTCTGCGCATCAATCAAAAGCTCAAGATTATCAATAAACTGCTCAAGTTCCAGCGGCTCGCCGTTTTCCTCCGCGATGTTTATCTGCATCAATGATCCGAATTCGCCCGATTTTGCTCTTATATATTCTTTCATAAGTCAATATAATACAATAATTATAGAATTATGCAAGGCTAAATTTAAAATAATAAAAAGCCTTTATTTATAAGAAAAAACTAAAAATTGCCTTACAAATAAATTTTTGCCGAAGGACAAATATTATTTAATCGACATTCAGCGCATTTGGGCGTAGGAGCCTTGCATAAAGCCCGTCCATGATCCACAAGATAATATGCAAGTAAGCCCCAGTCGTTTCGGGGAAAAAGTTTAATAAGGTCTTTTTCGATTTTTTCGGGAGTTTTTTTGTCCGTAAGTCCCAGTCTGCCTGTTATTCTTTTAACATGAGTATCAACCACTACTCCCTCGTTTTTATTGAACCATACGTACAAAAGAACATTGGCGGATTTTCGTGCTATGCCGGGCAGGGTTATAAGTTTTTCCATTGAATCCGGCACAATTCCTTTATAATCTTTAATTAATTTTTGAGCGGCTCCCTGGATGTTTTTTGCTTTGTTTCTAAAGAAGCCGGTACTGCGTATATAGTTTTCCAGTTCTTTAATATCGGCTTCGGCAAAATCATTAATGGTTTTAAATTTTCTAAATAAAAGGGGAGTTACAATATTTACTCTTTTATCGGTGCACTGTGCCGAAAGGATTGTTGCAACAAGAAGTTCCCATGCGCTTTTATGGATGAGTGCGCACTTTGAGTCAGGATACATTTCACCAAGCCGTTTAAAAATTTCAACCGCCCGTTTTTGTTTTTCTGTAAAGGTTTCGTTCATAAGTTAACTTTACAGCGGCTCATCTGAATTTTCAACAAATTCTTTTAAATATGAAGGCAAATAATCCTCGGAAAGTTCAGCAAGGGGCAGTACAAACAGAGGGTCAATATGCACGCCGTTTTTAATGACTTCAAAGTGCAGATGAGCCCCGGTTGTAAGATATCCGGCACCTTTTGTTCCCGGAATTCCGCCTGAAAGCCCGATTATTTCTCCCGGAAGCAGTAAATCCCTTTCTTTAACAAGTACTTCCGACATGTGGCCGTAAACGGTTAATAAACCACCTTTATGCGCAAGAATAATATAGCTGTATGAATTGTCGCCGTTATCTTTAACTTTATAAACCACACCCGCAAGAGGGGCGTGTACCGGGCTTCCCTGCATAACCGGAATATCAATTGCATTATGAGGTATGCCGAACGTGGCAAGATACGAAGAATCGTGAAAGTATGCGCTTATTCCGTTAACCGGCTTTACGGGCCATGCCATAATAGCATCGCCCGAAATACTGTCGTTCATTTCAAAGTCATAAACAGCCCGTACATTCGGATTAATTAAATTTGTATAATTATCAGGATTAAAATTCTCGCCGTCCTCGGTGATTTTTTGCTGTATAAATCCAAGATTGTTTTTTAACGCGTTTATTTCAGCGATAAGTGCAAGCTGCTCCTGTTTTGATTGTGCAATTAATTCACGGTAAATCTCTTCTTCGCCCTTTGTCTGCGCCAGAAGTTTTTCTTTGGCGTTTCTTTGAAGCTGAATTGTTCGTTTCTCTTCTGTAAGCTGGGTTTTTAAGCGGTCCAGTTTGACCTGCGTAAGATTAAGCAGCCGGTTGTTTCTTTCAAAAGCCAGTTTTGTTTCTTCAATATTATTAAAGATATTCTGGCCGGTTTGTTCAAGAATTGTGTAATACTGTATTCCCTGAAGAGTGTTCCCCACCGATGCGTCGGCGAGCAGAAGTTTTGTTACACTTATATTGGCTTCGCCGCCGGCATCATAAAAACTGTTTTCCTGAACATATAAAAGCTTTAAATATTCTTTTAAGAGCAGTTTTTGATTTTCAAGTTCTATCCTTTTTATATCAATATCCTGTTTTAAAACCTGAATCTGGTTTTCTTTTTGGGCAATCTGTTTTTCAACGTTACGTATTTTTTCTTGGGTATTATTTATTAGATATTCTAAATTTTTGATCTGGTTTTTTAATGAAGTTATTGTTTCGGTAACCTGAAGCAGTTTTTGTTTTGCCGCATCTATGCTTGAGGATATCTGAAAGTATTCGTTTCTGGCATTTTGCAGGTTCTTTCTTATTTGGATTAGAAGAAGCTGGTTTTTTCGCTCCTGTTCGCTTATTACGGGAACTTTTTCCGACTCCTGGGATTCATTGGTTGCCTCAATTATAGGCGCATCATCGGCAAAAACGTTGTAATTTTGAGAAACCTGAACTACAAGCGCAAAAACCGCTATAAAACAGAAAAATCTTGTTAAACCCTTTAAAATCCTCAATTTTTGTTTTGTTTAAAAGCTTTAATCTAATTATTATACTAAAAAATCAGCATTTTATAAAGGCTTTATAACTATTCTGCAGGTAAAAAAGCTTGCAAACATCCTTATATTCTATTAAAATCGCTCTGCTAAATTTAATTATTAATCAATTATTATATGGCACATAAGAAGGCTGGAGGCTCCACAAGAAACGGCAGAGACTCAAACTCCCAGAGACTCGGCGTAAAAGTATTCGGCAGCCAGACTGTAAATGCCGGATCAATTATAGTAAGACAGAGAGGTACAAAAATGATCCCGGGAAAAAACGTTTCACTTGGTAAAGACCATACAATTTTCGCTTTAAAAGCGGGAAAAGTTGAATTTACCGAAAAAAATGTTATTAAATTTGACGGTCGAAGATTTAAAAATATCTTAGTTAATGTAATTTAAACTAAAACATATGAAACTTTCACCAAAAGCTCTGGGTTTAACTATAGGAATTTTATTCGGAATCTGCCTTGGGGGCGGCACTTTGCTGGCTGTTTATACGGGTTATTTGCAGCAATTTATGGAACTTTTTGTGGGTATTTATCCGTATTACACCGTAAGTTTATACGGGGCGGTTGCCGGTTTGATCTGGGGCTTTATAGACGGGTTTTTAAGCGGTATAATTTTTGCATGGATTTACAATGTTTTTGCTCCGGGAAGTGTTGATTAATCTATAAAAAAAATGGCTGACGTAGAATTTTTTGGCGGGCTTGACGCGAACGCGGACAAAGTAGACCCCGCTGCGTTTGAAAAATTTAAGGAACGCGTAAAAGCTGCCGCAGCTCAAATAAAAGCCTTGCAGGCGGGGGAGCAGAAACAGCGTAAAAAGGAAGAAAAACTCATCCGGATCCTTTTAAAGTTCGTAAAAACAGGCACAAAAAGGGATATAATGCTGTTAATTGCGCGTTTATTGGAACAAAACGTGCCCCCGCTGTTTATTTTAAGCATAGTAACTTTGGGCAATGAAGATGTGAAAAAGGATATAAGTGATGAAAAACTCTTGTCTGAAGGCAAAAAAGGGGACACTGACAACAAGGAATCTACAGAAAAAATACAAAACCAGTCACTTTCAGTCTTGGATCGGGACAAATCCCTGCCTTTAAAGCTTAAAATTGAAATAGATGAATGGATGAAATATATTTATAACCAGGCTTTTGAGGACCCCCACAGATTAATCCGTACATCACTGGACAGTGACAATAATATCATTTTACCGCTTGTTCAGCTTCCTGCCTTCATTTTGCGTGATTATTTAGACAAAAACAGCCATCCTGCAGACTACGAAAAATTAAAAGAATTCAGCAAATTCTTTATAATCGGGATCATTGAAAAAGCTGTTCAAAAATCAAGTCTTAACTAAAGGCCTGCCAAATGGGTTGAAGTTGAAATCGCAGGCATAGACCCCGGTCTGGCGTATGGAGACAGTTGATTTCTGTAACCGTTAACCTGAGCGCTCATTTCACTAAGTTTTCTAATAGCTGTATCGGTATCCGCGACACCGGTTAAATTTCTATGCCATGCAACCATTCCGCTAACAATAGATACTGCTCCTGAGACAATCCCTCCTATAGCAAGAGGTACTACGGCTGCCCCTCCGCTTGCAAGAAGTGCGCCTCCCGCAAGTCCGACTGTGGTAATGCCTGTAACATCCGCTGTCAAAGCGGCTTTTTGGCCTCTGTGTGGTGAAACCCTGTCATTTTGCAGAAATTTCGCTAATCTTCTGTCACGAATATTATCCGGCAGTTTTGTATAAAGTTTTTCAATTTTTTTAAGTTTTTTCTCAAGTTTTTTCCCCTGTAAAATGGCTTGTATGGGTGTATAAAATGGTATACTAAAAGAAGTTTTAAGTTTTGTCATTCTGTGTTGTTCAGCCAGTTTCAGCGCTTCATCTATAGCATCGGAAATATCGTCCAGCATTTCTTTACAGCCTGTAAAAGGATTGTATTCCGAGTTGTATTTGTCTAATCCTGTTTCCAAATGTGTTGTACAAGCTTTTTCCAGTGCTGCGGGCTTATAATTTCCGTTTTTTGGCATGCCGTATTTTTCATGTGCAATTTCTGAAACAGCTGCATTTGCATCCGGCACGGCAAGTTGATTCGTGTTTACGGCATCTGTTACTTCATTGAACCTGCCCTTTCTTAAAGCATCCACAGCCTGTTCTCTTTTCCCTGTAATTTTTTTACCCGAAGTTATTAATTCAGGTTGAAGTGCTTCTTCCGGTGTATGTGATGAATTTTGTGTTTGCATTTTTTATTTGTTTAATAGATTTTGTTTGATTAAAATAGCCTGATTTTCGTCATCAAAACCCGCTTCAATTTCTTCCATTCTTTCAGTCTGTTTTGCAAGTTCATCCTCAAGCTTTTTGTAATGCTTTAAAATTTGAATTTTCTGTAAAACTTCTTCTTTTTTATTTGTCATTTTTATTGGTATTAAATTTATACTTTACTAAGTATAGTATATTATATTTTTAGTAAAAGTGCAAGAAAAATAGCCCTATTTATTTAAATAAAGCCAAATTGATAAAATGCAAAACCGCTGCCCATGTTGGCCGCTCAAGTACCCCGCCAGAGCGGGGTATATGGTCGGGGTACCCGGATTTGAACCGGGGACCTCAGCGTCCCGAACGCTGCGCGCTAGCCAACTGCGCTATACCCCGAAATTTGTCTCAATCGTTTTAAATCGTCCAGCCGTCGTGAATAATGCCCACAAGACGATATTCATTGTTTTCCTTCTCAAAAACAAGCCTTAAACTCTCCCAGTCCATACCCTCATACTGCGGGTCAAATCCGGGAAAATGATATTCTGAGAATTCCGCGTTCAAATAAACTTCTTTAAGATTATTTATAGAATTTCCCCGCCCGATAATTTCATTATATTTAATCTCCGGTGCGTTTAAAAAGTCCTTACTGTAAACAAATTTCTCATAATACCACCCGAAAGGCAGGTCAATCGGCTCGCCCGATCCGTCATACGAACCCCAAACAAATGTACTGCTTAAAGCCTGAACATTCTTTAGAACCTCGGGTTCAAGAACAACGTCCGTATCTATATTAATATAGGCATATGGAGAAAAACGAACGCCTTTTTCGCTCGCCAGGGAGGAAAGCAAAATCATATCTTCGTTTTTTAGAGCCGTTATTGCAGTTGTTGCGGCTTGCTCAAGAGTTAGAGAATCGGTTTTTTGGGTTTCCGCCGGTTTGTTTTCATCCTCTGCAGTTTCTTCTACGTTTTTTTGTGTTTCCGGCTGGCATCCGGCAAATGCAATAATAAACAAAGCGCTTAATAATGCGATTGATGCTGATTTTTTCATATATTTATAATTAAATTATGGGGTGAGTGATGGGATTCGAACCCATGACCCTCGGGACCACAACCCGATGCTCTAACCAACTGAGCCACACTCACCATGGTGATAAAAAGTGCGATTCGCACGCACAAAATATTTTATATTTTACCTGAATTTAAGGCAAGCAAATCATCCGACGATCTCCACCTTACATAAAAAAAGGCCCCCCCTGCTTGAGGGAGAGCCTCTCTTAGTTTTAGGAGTACCAACGCCCTAGAAAAGCCTCGATATCCTAAAGTACTAAACATAATTAATTCCGCATTGCTTATACGCTTACAAATTTATCCGCATCATAAGAAAGTTTTGTGGAGTCATAATATCTGGTCAGATACTGAATTTGATTATAAGGATCATTATCGTATTCCTTCCCGGCAAAAATGTAATATTTCATGTAAAGGTATTTTCTTTTTAACTGAACATTATATTTTGCCAGTTCTTTGAACTGCGCGCCATGAAGAAGATAAAAGTTATATGTTTCCGCAAAGTCTTCAAAGGGATCTGTTTTTGCGTAACCGGTAACGAAATCCAGGATTTTTGCGTCGTTTTTTAAGGTTGATTCATTCTTCCAGGAAATTCTGTAGAATCTAAGGCTTATATCATCATTATAAACCGGATTTGGTCCGTCCATAAATTCGCTTTTTCCTGCAGACAAAGTGCCTGTATGCTTGCCGGTGTCAACAGTGTGTCCGATTTCGTGCACCAGCACGGATATCAGCTCATTGTCAGCAATATTTGAGCAGCGAAGTATCACAGTTGATCCGCCGCCGAGTCCTCTTCGGCCGTCCGCAAAATACAATGTAAGGTTTTTTACATTGGCGCTGTGAGACGATGGCACCGAGGCCAAAGTCTTAAAAACGAGCGCCTTGCAATGATTCAAAGAGCGAGCGTCACTCTGGCTTGATTTGTCATATGCTGTACCCGGATGAAGCGTGATATCCAAGCCATCCAAAGCACTTGCATACACTTCCTCGGTCAGAGCCGCAGAATGATTATACCCTTCCAATATATCAGCGGCAAGAGTTTCTTTAATAACTTGTTGATATATTGATGGTATATTTTGTACATTGATGACAAGGAACAAGAACACAGCTAGTATAAGCGCATAAAACCTTAAAGCCTGTCTCATTTAAACTTAGGGTTAAGATATACTGACAGACTTTTGTTTTAGTTTTTAATTTCGAAACAAGTATTACTTAAAAGGAAAGAATAATAACAAAAAAGATGAGATGTGTCAACCTCAAACGTGAAATCAATTAAAAACCATGGAATCAAGCCAATCCGTGCTTATGCGTCTAAATCTGATTTATTAAATCTTCCTGTATTCTTCTACCTCGCTATCTATTGCTCTTTTTGTTTCCTGCCACGGCCTTGCCATATATGCCGCTTCAATAAATCCTTTATAATAATTGATCAAAGTCGGCAGCAAGGTTGCAGCAGCCGGAGGAACCAATGGTGCTCCCGGGGCTGTCGGGACGGTTTGCCCCGACGCGGCCGCGTAAATCCCTTGAATTCCGTTCAGGGCACTATCAAATTGTGTTTTGGCGGTAGTGGCATGAAGTGTGTTTTGATTTATTTTTTTAAGATGTTCAATAGCTTTAAGATCGCCGTAACATGCAAGAACAAGCATATTTCCCAATCCTGACATAATATCCTCGTTTAATTCGGCTTTTTTGGTCGCTCCGCTGATATTTGTAAGTCTTGTATTAATAACGTCTTTTGTAGCGGTATGTATCTGATCTTCGATGTTTGCCCCGCCCAAAGGCAGCAAGGTCCTTCCTGTTGCTGTTTTAATCTCTTGTTCGCTAAATTGGTGACTTGAAAGATACCTTGCGAGACCGGCTTTTGAGATTCCTTTGCCGGCAAACTCACGGCTGTAATAATTTAATGCCGCGGTTATTTCGGGCAACTGCCCTTTATTTAATCTGAATCTTGCTAAAAACGATTCATAACAACCGCCGAATTCCGATGAAGTGGAGATAGGTATTGCTCCTAAACGAGCGGTTGTTCTGGGAGCGGATAAAATTTTAAAATCGTTTATTGTAAGAGTTTCGTTTGCTTTCATTGGTTCATGTTTTCTCATTTTCAGCATATCCCCGTCAGTCCATTCTTTGTTTTTTCGCAGTTCAAATTCCTTGGATCCGGGCAAGGTAACTCTTAAAAACATCACATATTCCTTGATTTCTTCTTTTCCGGTATCCTCTAAAAACACGCCATAAACGGGCTGTATGAATTCATTAATTCTGCTTTGCACCGAAGAAGGCTGACTTTTAAATTGCGGCGACTTTTTAATGAATTCAATCGCCTGTGTTCGTGCATTGGCTATTGAGGCAACACGCGCGTCATTTCTTTTTTTGGGATACTTAAACGCTTCATAATCAACTTTTACTTTTGAAGTCATAAGAATTGCGCTTTCACGCGTGTCTGAAATAAAATGAAGGGGTTTTGTTGGATCATGTTTATACTGGCTTTCATATAAAGCTTTGTATCCTGCGGTATATCTTCCAAGTGTGTTGTCTTTTATTACGTCGGATAATGGTTTGTTTATTGCATAACTGTCTTCAGTAATATGTTTAAGATTTTTTGTATTTATTGATTTTTTGGGATATTTATTTGGACTGTATGCCTGCTGTTTCCAATGATAGGGCATGCCGGTAACCATCCACCAGTCATCCGTATTGCCCCGTTGTGTGGAATCAAGTTCAACTCGGCTGAATTTAATATTTTTACCTTCTTTGTTCGGCTTGTATCTCATTATGTCTTTTTGAAGAGCGGCGGCTACTATAAGGCCTAAAGTGGGTCGCGGATATCTTTCGCCGCGGAGCTCGGCTTCTCTTCGTTTCGTCTCAAAAGCATCACGCAGCTCAGCAATGCTGCTGCCTGATTTATTAAGTTTTCTGTCAAGCATTTTCATTGCTCTGTATATTTGATTGCGCGACATGTTTTCCTCGGCAACACCACCAACGGAGATTTCTCTTAAATTATCAGCAATAGGAGTTCTTCGGTATTCGGATTCCGCCAGCAAATAAAGCTTTGCTATCTCGTCAAAATCATGGTCACCTAAATTAATAAGGGCGCTGTTCATTATTTCCGCGCCTGTATCATTTGTATTAAATGCGGATTTTAAGAAATTTCTTTTTCCCGCTTTTCTTTCTATATATTTACCACTAACATCTTTTAAACTTTTACCCAAAAACACTTTTGATGTTGTGTTGATTGCAAAATACCCTATGCCGAGCAGGGCAACTTTTTTAAATAAATCCCTCATTTTGCCGACTTCTTCGTTCTTGCTGTTTAAAAACCACGCGAGACCGACAAGAATGGTGGCTCCGGCAACAAGTTTTTGGTTGCCGTCCATTCCCGCAAAATTGTCTCGGAATTTTTGAATCATCCCGGCAGCCGCACCTTCGGCGCTTTTTGCGTATTCAAGCGGTTTTGAAAGAAGAGTCTGTCTGTCTTTTTTTAAATCTGATTCAAGATCAATCTGCTTTCCGATCCATTCTCTAAATTTGTCATACTGTTCTTTTGCGGCAAATATTGCGTTAACATTTTGCTCGGTTAACGAATCTCTTCGTATGATAATTGAGTTGTTGATTGCTTTTTCAAGTTCGTCTTTATCTTTTGCCTTAAAAATTTCATCAAGGTATTTGTACAGTCTTTGTGTTTTTGATGCGTTTATATTGCTAAGACGCATCCGTTCAATTACATTGAAAACGGCTTTTACATCGCCCGGGAAGCTTCTGTCCGTTTTATATTCGGCCGGGACGATCAAAGGATTGTTTAAATTTGCTTCAAGTTCTGTGGTGTTTTTTGCATGGAATAATTTGTCATAATTTGGAAAAAGAATAGACTGATTATTTCTTTGATTAATAATCAGAGCCCTTCTTTCTAGATTCGTGAAATGCGGATTGTTTGGATCAAGGTTTTTAGCTTGACCATAGTCAATAAAGGCAGGCTGTGCCTGATTTAATGAAATTGCAAGATTTTTTATGTTTTTAAGAAATCTGTCAGCGGTTTTCGGCAGTTTTTGATCGTTTTTTTCAAGCGGTCCAATCAAATCCAAAAAGCCTTTTTTATTTAAATCATCAACCGTTTTAATGTCAGGATATAGATTTTTTCTTGATTCATATCTTCGCACTATCTCATGCGTTTCTGCACTTCGTGGCGCTGAGCCCGGAGCACCTGCTAATCCTGTTTGTCCTTGCTGTCCATTCATTATATATTTATTTAATCTTTATATTATACTATAAAACACCCTTATTTAGCAATCAGTTTTTGGCTTTTTCGTCCGGAATTTCAGGTATTTTAAAAACATCTTTTGCGGCACCTGTCAATCCCGCAAACAACTCTTTTTCAATATTGTCACATTGTGCTTCAAGCGCATGTTTTTGAGCCAAAAGCTCATTGTATCTTTTTAAAAGTTCATTGATGCGACCTTGATTTTGATTAGGTTTTTGGTTCATTTACCATAAAATTACGGAGTTTTTTTTCTTGGACTTCTTCTTCTTGCGGGAGAGCTTATAGGTTTAGCCTCGGGTTTAGTCGCGGGAGCCTTTCTTGTTCTCCTTGCTTTTGGTTTTACTTCAGCAGGTTGTGCTTTTTGAAAACCAGTAATAGTACGGGCAGTCTCCGGCGTTTTTTTCGGACGTATCGGCGCGGGGGGCTGTTTCATAAACTCACCGATATCGGTGGCTTGTGTATACGGTATTTTTTTTGCTTTAGGTCCCGGAACTTCGGTTGTTTTGCGGCCAAAATCTTCAATCGCCGGGGGTTTTTGCTGCCTTATGGCATTATTAATTTCCCGTTTAAGATTGTTATAAGTTGTAGTCAGCCCCTTTCTTTGCGGCGCGACGAGTACTGTATGCGACGTAAGTCTGCCTTTAAGGCATTTGCATTTATGAAGCAGTTTATTTTTTGTTGTGGTATCAGTGATTTTGGCATTTTTAAGCCGCGTTTCGGTTAGAATAAGCCCTTTTAAAAGCCTTCGTTTAAGATTTTCGGTCTCTGTTTTATCCAAATCGCTTGTTTCTTTTGGAGCGCGTCCGGGCCGTGTCAATGCTTTTGCCGGACTTTGCGGAACACTGCTGGGAGCAACCGGTGTTTTTTTAGCCCTTGGCGTTCTTTTTTGTGTTGGAGCGGCTTTTGGAATCATGGGAGCCGGAGGCGAGGCGGGAACAGAAGTTTTACGCTGTCTTGCTGGTCTTTTTTGAGTGCTTGGAGCTTTGGGAATTACGGGAGCCGGAGGCGGTTTAACCGCAGAAACCGGCGTTTTATCGGGGGTGGTGGCAGGTACAGCTGCGGGAGGAACAGCAGATTTTGCGGCAGGTCTTTTTCGTTGTCTTGGAGTTGGTTTGGGAGCTTCAGCGGGTAGGGTGGGAGCAACAGGAGCTTCAGGCGCAGTCGGTGCAGGTGCCGTTACCGGCGCCGGAGTAGTTCTGGGTTTTCTTGGAGTTCTTGTACGCGTTCTTGGTGCCGAAGCAGGCGCAGGTGTTTCTGAGGCCGGTGGAACAACCGGAGTAACAGGTAAAGTCGGTTCCGGAGCTCCAAGAGGAATCACAGCCGGAGCTGCCGGAGGTTGTTCCGTTGCAGCTTCCGGAGTTGCTGCAACCGGCGGCAATATTGCTTTTCTTACGCGCCTTGCACGTACCCGGGCAGCAGGCGCTACCGGTCCTGTTGGTCTTTGCTCCAACGTGCCGATTTTATTATCATGTTCGATTGCTTTTTCACGCAGAGCTTGTGTTTCCGCGTTAATTTCATCAAGTCTGTCCAGCTCCGACTCCCTTTTTGTATTAAGAGATTGAATATCTTTTTGAGCGTTTAGAATCTGTTGTTCAAGTTTGGCTTTTTCCTCGGGGGTAATGCCCGCGTTTTTTAATCTTGCCACTTCATTTTTGGTCAATTGTAGATGAGCTTCAATAGTTTCATCCAATTTTCCTTCATGTATCAATGTTTCAACAAGTTTTTTTCTGTCATCATCGGTCAAATTACCTAAATCCAATATTCCCGCTTTTGCGTTTTGCTGGATCAGTTCAATTAATTTCTTTTTTTGTTCTTCCGACAAGGCTCCAAAATCAATACCCGCTTCTTTTAAATTTTGTATATTTCTTGCCACAATATTAATGCGATCATCAAATTCCTTATTTAATCGCAGTTGTTCATTAATGGAGTTGTCCGTGTTTTTAATATGAATATCCAGGGTTTTACCCGTATTGTTAAGATTTGCCAGAAATCTTTCAAACACAGTTGCGGTATTGGCGCGCGAGGGGTCTTTGTCAATTGCTTCAACATTTGAAACAGCTGTTTTAAATTCATCGTCAATTAATGTTGATAATGTTTTTCTTTGTTCAGGCGTTAATTTTGTAAGGTCAAGGCCGGCACCTGCTCCACGAGCTTCCAATGCAGTGAGTCTTGCCCTGTCTTCTTGTATTGCATTGTCCGTATTATCAATAAATCTTTGTATAGTTAAAGCCTCGGCTGCGCGCTCGCGGTTAATTGTTTCAATATTCCTTGCCAAAATATTAATTCTGTCGCTTAGCTCTCTGTTTGTGTTTTCCAGTTCACTAATTCTTCGGTTAAGGGCTTCGCTGTTCTTATTTACAGCATCATTAACGCGGTTTTCGGTTACGCCGCCTTGAATAACCTGGCCGACCCTGTTTCTTATATAATCCTGTACCGCACCTTCGGGTACAATATAGTTGGTTGTAGGAATTCTTTCGTCCGGAAGCCCTTGTTCTTCAGGCGGGAGTGCAGGAGCACTTTCAAACACTAATTTTGAATACTTAAACTGATTGTATAAATGTTTATTTTTCATATTTTTTTTATTTTAAATATTTTTAATTTTGATTAACAATTACTTTTGGTTCTTTAGGCGTCGGTAACGAATTCATGTTTTTTATCCCATGTTATCTGGCCGCGTTTTGCAAGTATTGGAATGCTTTTAATGCCCATAACTCCTTCAAATCCAAATGCGCGTTCAAAAAGAAAAATCGGTCTTTCGGATTTATAGGCGATTATTTCTTTTTTGATGGATTCAAGCTCCATGTCAATTCGGTTAATTTCTTCCTGGATACTATATTTTATTTGCAGCTGCTTTGTTTCTTCGTGGGTTAATTTGCTTAGTTTAAGTATTAAATTCTGCCTGTCGGCAAAAAGACCCTGGATTTTGTGGCCGAATTTATTGGTAATTTTTCTTTGTTCTTCTTCAAGCTCTTTTTCGGCCTCGGCCCACAGACTGTTTGTTATTAACTGGTCCCGCGACTGTACACTTAAAAGCCCGGTTTTTTTTGCAAGATTATTTCTTATTGCCTCCTGCTGTCTTGATATTCTTTCTCTTATTCTTCTGTCTTCAGCCGGATTTTTTTCCGCTTCGGTAAGTTTTACCTCAAGAGCCGCAAGATCCTGCCTCATAATATGGATTTCAGCATTAATTTCATCAAGCTGCTGCTGAAGCCTAAAATATTCCTCCATTTTTTTTTGGTATTTATTTTCTTTTCTAAAACGTCCAAAAAGCCAGTTCCACGCTCGTCTGGTCCATTTTGTTTCATTTGATTTTATGGATTCTTCAATTTCTTTATAAAACTGAACAAGATCATATTCTACGGCTTTTTCGCCGCGTTTTCTTGCTCTTTTATCAACATCATCTCTAAAATCGGACTGCCTATATCCTTGTTTTGCAGCCGTATCCAGAAAACCTCCAAGATTATCTATAAATTTATCTTGTTCGGATTTTGCGGGAACATTTCTGAACTCATCCGGCGGCGGACCCATTAAATCAGCATCCCATCTTTGCATTTTTTCAGCTGTCCGGGCTTGTTTGTTCCATTCCTGGTTAAACTCCTCATTTGCCATTAAAATATTATTTATTGGTATTTTTTTCTTCAAGAACCTTATCAAGCCTTGCCGCATCATATGTCAATTCATCCGCAAGGTCGTTAATGCTTTTAATCATGGATTCAGAAAGCGCCGGTATATTTTCAACATACATAAAAAGCAGCTCAAGATCCGCAAGATCGGGATTTTTTGTCCTTAAAATATCGAATTCTGTTAAATTGTCCTCTGTCATTGTGTTCATAACAGTAGTAATAATTCGATTTCCCAGAATGCGCGCTATTTCTTTTTCAATTTTTGTTTTAATGGGTTCTTCGGTGTTTTCAAGATGCATTCTTTGCATAACATGGTCTAAAAATGTTCTGTAAGAAAAGTTTTTTGAATCAAACATATTTTTTTATTTTAATTATTTTTTTGTGATTATTTTGCAGCAGCCGCGCCCTGAGTTGCGCTTTTTGGCAGCAGCCATTTTAAGAATCTTGAAGGAGCGGAAAGCCCCCATGCCGTGATTCCAACCGGAATTGCCGCCGCATATAAAGGCACCCGCATTATGGCGCCTTCGGTTTTGGCTTTCCATACCGCGCGTCCGGCCTGCATTTCGGGTTTTATAACATTCCATTTCCCTTTCATATAATTCCATGCCCATCTTCCGCCTTTTTCTCCCAGCCATCCCATTCCCCACCCAACAAGACTTATCGGGTTATATTTTAGTATTGCGATACCGGCTTTTTTAAGCCCTCTTTCAGCGCGCAGAGAAACAACCCCTCGAGTTGCCACTCTTGGAGCAAGACCGCGCTGAATTAATTCCTGTTCACGTAAATCCGCGGGAAGCGCCCCAAGCTGATCCATTGCCATATTATATTCCGCTTTAAGATCTTTCTTCATAAATAAGCGTTTAAAGCGGGCATCATGACCCTGAAGAGAATTCGCAAGCCTTTCATCAAGCGCGTTTTCACCTTCGGTCTGATCTTTAAGCATGTTCAATATCAGTTTTTGTCTGTCCAGAGCCGGTTCTCCGGCTTCAGCCTCTCTTACGCCCTGAAGAAAATTTTCAGTGCGAAGCTGTGTTTCAAGAAGAGTCAGCATATTGATTAAACGTTCAAGATGAGGAACATCCTGATCAAAAACCTTAATTTTCGTTTTAAGCGCTTCTTTTGCGCCTTCTCCGGGAAGTTCAATTCCTCTTATGCATTCACCAATCATCGCAATAAATTCACGTATTTTTGCCGGATTTGCCATGCCGTAGCGGTGCATCATCTGAATAAGGTCTTTTCGGGTGGAAAAAAGATTAATATCCTTAAACATCGCAAGTTCAGGATGAAGATCAATTATATGTGCAATGGCATCCTGTCCCGATAAAGTTGGCGAAAAGAAAAATCCGGACTGAAAAGCTTCTTTAAGACGCTTTCCAAAACTTTTTTCAAGACCGCTCGCAATATGCTGGTTAACATTACCGTAAATTTCGGCATTGCGGCAGTCGGCAATCAAAAGATTTGTTGTTAAATGAGCCTTTTCATGCAGACCGGTTTCAGCCGTAAGCCCTTTTCGTTCAAGATCCCTTTTCACAAGAAGATACAAAAGCCCGCGGGAATCCATCTTTTCAGCGGCTTCGGCCTTTTCATTTTTTTCTTTTGCATCTTTTAAACGGTCTTCAATGTTTTTTTTGTTTGTATTTAGGGAATTTGAAAGATTATTAATGTTTTTAATAATATCCGGATTATTAAAACACAGCCTTGTAAAGTCATCAATATAGGTTTTTTTATCATTATAATCTGATGGTCTGTCATCAAATCTCGGATTAGATAGAAACGTAAAATCAAGGAAGTTCCAATCAGAATGCTTCAGATCAATATCCATTCCAAAAATTCCATTTGCCGTTAAATTTTCAGTTATAAGTGTTTTTAAAGATTTAATATTTTTTATTAATTTGTTTTGTATTGTATTCATTGACTTTTTGATTTCTCTTTCCCTTGCATTTAATTCTTTTACCTTTTCAACAAGTTTTGCTTGTTCCCCAGCGCTTTTTGCACCTATTCCGGTTATTTCCGTATGAATATCATCAAATTCTTTTTTAAGGTCGGATAATTCTCCGAAATCATTAATAAAATTTTCCTGAAATTCATTAAACAAATTAATTGGATCCGTAAGAGAATTTAGAGTTTCTTCATCTTTTGTTGTATCAACTTTTGAGCCTGCGAGAGATCCCATATATTTATAAACATCACTCGCATCATCCGGATCATTTGATTTATGAAATAAATAAGCAAGCAGTGTCTTTGTTTCCTTGGATTTTTGAACGTTTTCAAGCGATTTTGGCAGAAGGATTGTAGTAAGATGGTTGTATAAGGAGTTAGGCCTTGTTCTCACACGTGCTTTATTTTGTTCAATTATTAACTCTCTATAGAGATTTGGATTTCTTCTTTTAAGATCTTCAACACTGCTGAAAAGCACGGTTGGAGGAGTGGTTGTATTATCATACAATTTATTTTTAACCCACTTTTCAAATATTGTATCTTCTCTTAACGCCTGCCTGGTTAAATCGTTTTCAAGCCATGTTATAAGTCTTTGGGGATTATATTTGTCATTACTTAGTTTTGCGGCTTCTTCCGCGACAGTGCGCTCCAAAAGTGAGTGCCTGAATTTTAGATGTATAAAACGGCGGGCATTGGGCTGGCTTGAAAAATCCGACCATAAACCGGCGCGTTCAAGTTTGTTTTTTATTGTTATAAAGTCTTCCTGATGCCATTTTATAACCACTGTTTCCTGAGCGGGCATGCCCGGAGCACCTGTGGCTACATCAAATTCATTTGTTGCAAATGGATTTGCCAGATTTATTCTGTTGCGGCGGGAATCTGTGAACCCGCGGTTCCCTATAAATCCAAGGCCCTGAATCTGCGCCTGCAGATTAGTGCGCAGAGTCATATAGTTCTGACCTGCGAAGATATCATAAGTAAAAAAGTCTGCAGCTACTTGCCTTTCAATTTTTTTTCGTGCGTTGCTCCATGTATAATCGGGTCCGGGACCGCCCCGCCTTCGTACTTCCTCGTCAATTATCTGTTTATATGCCTGAGGCGCCATTGTGGCTATATGTTCAAGTTTGTAACTGACGCGGGTATTTAAAATATTATCACCGGAAAGCTGGTTAATTCCTCCAAGAGGATCCATCATTCTGTCTCTTACGCCAAAAATAACCTCATCCGGATTATTGATAGCCGCATTCAGGTTCCATGGATTATATCTTTCATGAAATCCCTTTAAAATACTTTCCGGTTCAAGGTTTCCCTTTTCAACCGGAGTTCCTTCCTCGTAAAGCTCGTCTTCTTTGCGCTTGTAACAGACAAGTCTATGCTCAAAAAATATACTTTTTGTTTTTGTTTTGTTTTTGTGCATTTATTTTTTCAATATAAATCTATATATTTTATCAAAAAATAGCGGTTTTTGCAAACTTTTGACACACTTTTCCATAGCATGTAGTATCTTCAGGCAAAATTAATCAAATTTTTATGGAACTCGATATAAAAAAACTACCCAAATCCGAAGCGGAAATTAACGCGACACTGACTGAGAACGATTTTAAAAAAGATCTTGAGCAAGCCGCTGAGGAGATTTCAAAAGAGGTTAAGATTCCGGGTTTTAGGCCCGGCAAAGTGCCCTACGATGTTTTGCTGCAGCATGTGGGCAAAGAGCTTGTTATGAATCACGCCCTTGATTCGGCGATTCCGCGCGTTCTTACGGATGCGATAAAAAAAGAAAATTTGCAGGTTGTGGCGCGTCCGAAGGTTGAAGTTGTTTCTCTTGAACCTTTAAAATTTAAGGCGGTTCTTGCCCTATATCCCGAAATTAAGATTGCGGGCTATGAAAAGGTTAAAATTAAGCCAAAACAAGTAAAAGTTGAGGAAAAAGACATTGATGATGCTGTTAAAAACTTTCAGAAAGAAATGGTTGCATGGAAATCCACGGAAAATCTCTCTGAAAAAGGAGATAAGGTTGAGATTGATTTTGAAGGATTTGATGAGGGCGGGGCTTCGCTTGAGGGTACAAAAAGCCTTAATCATCCACTGATTATCGGCGAGCAGATGATGGTTCCGGGTTTTGAGGACAATCTTATAGGTTTAAAACCGGGTGAAATTAAAGAGTTCACGCTTACTTTCCCAAAAGACTATCATAAAACGAATTTTCAGAATAAAAAGGTTAAATTTAATGTTAAGGTAAATAAAATTTTGCGTCCATCATATCCCGATATTGATGATGAATTTGTAAGCAAATATCTCGGAGAGGGCAAAAAAGTCGCTGATTTTAGGGATACCGTTTCAAAGGATCTTTCCCAGTACAGGCAAATGCAGGAGAAAAAAAGGCAGGAAAACGAGCTGTTTGAAAAATTTTTGTCACTTATTAAGGTTGATTTTTCGGACATTCTTGTTGATGAGGAGGTTGAATATATTCTGCACGAAATGAAGCATGACATGTCGCACCACGGGCTAAAGTTTGAAGATTATCTTGCTCACATGAAAAAGACTGAAGAAGAGATCAGAAAGGAACTTCGCAAAGAAGCCGAAAAAAGATTAACTTTAAGGTTCGGGCTTAATGAAATTATGGAAAAAGAAAAAATTGAAGCTAAAGAAGAGGAAATTAATGAAGAAATTAACAAACTCGGTATGGACGGCAAGTCAAAAGAAGATCATGGGATTCGCGCTAAAGCGGCAAATTCAATTCGTCTTTCAAAATTATATGAACGTTTTATTGAAAAATAAACATATATCGTGCTATAATATATAGAGTTTTGCAATAAATACATAATATGAAAAACCTAAAAAACTTCTTTTTAACGGGTTCAATAGTACTTGTTGTTATTATTTTAATAGTTGCTTTTCAGAATATCGGGGCGCAGTGTAATTTTATTACATACTTCTTTTTTGGTGTTGACGCATCCACTCCTCCAACAATTCTAATTTTCGTAATCGCTCTTCTTGGAATATTTACCGGAGTTATGTTAACCGGTCTGTTTATGAGTTTAATGTCCAAGGAGGAAGATGAGAGTGATTTTTCATAGGTGAGTGTTTAATCACTTCTTATTATTTATTGATTATTCATTTAATCGGGAATGAATATTTAGTTAAATTTTGTGTACACTAACTTAATAAGGACATATATATCCATATTTATTAGTATATTCATATTTTTAGAATATTTTGTTCAATTACTATATATGAATAATTTTTTTATTCAGGCGTGAATTAACAGAGTGGGTTGACTAAACACGTTTTTGAAACATAATTTAATGTATAAAAAAATTGTGCGGCAAAGAGGGAATTTGTTTTAAATTAAACATAAAACATGGTTGGTGAAATATTCCAAGTAAATATATTTAATTATACAATATTTATAAAATCAAGCTATTTCTTTTTGATAAAAAAACTTGTACATATCTGTGGATTTTGTATAAATAATGTATACAATTCTAGGGTTTCAAATTAGGTATGGAAAATCTGCTTAAAAGGCTGTTCACTTCGAACACCCGTATAAAATTATTAACTATATTCCTTTTAAATCCTGATGAAGAATATTTCATCAGGGAACTTACACGTAAACTAGATGAACAGATTAATTCCGTCAGAAGGGAACTTGATAATTTAAAGAAACTCGGACTTTTAAAAAGTAAAACAAAAAACCGAAAGAAGTACTATATAGTAAACAAATCTTTTGTGGTGTTTAACGAACTTAAAAATATCATAGTTAAAGCAATGAGCGGCAGAGACGATCTTGTAAAAAACATCGAAAAACTTGGAGATATTGATTTTATGGCTCTTCTTGGCATATTCGTTGATAAAGATTCCCCGGTTGATTTGCTGGTTGTCGGCAATATAGACAAAGTTAAACTTCAGGAATTTCTTAACGCCGAAATAGCCAGTGAAAGACCTGTTCGCTTTAGCATCCTCACAAAAGACGACTTTTTATACAGGATTAAGTGCAAAGATCAGTTTATAGGCTCGATTTTAACCGATCCTGACAACATAATCGCGGTTAACAAGCTCGAAAAGCATTTTACTTGATTTTACGCGGATGAGTTTGTATAATCCTTTCGCTTATTTAAACTTGTTTAAAAAAATATATTATGAATATGCAGCTTATACAAAATGTCGGAAAAAAATTTATAAAAAAAATGCCTGATTTAAAGCCCGGAGTAACTATAAGGGTTCACCAGAAAATTAAAGAAGGCGAAAAGGAAAGAATACAGGTGTTTGAGGGGCTTGTTATCGCCATTGGAGCAGGAAACGGCCCAAGTAAAACTTTTACAGTGCGCAAGGTTGTTGAGGGCATCGGCGTTGAAAAGGTTTTTCCGCTTTATTCACCTAATATCGCCAAAATTCAGGTAAAAAAAGAATCAAGCGTTCGAAGATCAAAACTTTATTTTATGAGAAAGAGATCAGGTAAATCAGCTAGACTGCGCGAAAAACATTTAACAGAAGAAAAAGAAGCAGCAGTACAGGAACCTGTGATGGAAGAAGCTCCTGTTGCCCCGGAAGTTGCCCCGGCCGAGACAGCTGCTTCCGTTCCTGCAGCTGCTGAAGAAACAACCGCACCTGCACCTGAGACCGCCGCTCCTGCAGCCGAAGCTCCGGCCAATGAGGCAAAAGCGTAATTTATACTTATGAAAGCCCATCCTTTAGAAATCAAACTCAAAAAGGAGGGCTTTTTAAATGTTGCCGGGCTTGATGAAGCAGGAAGGGGGCCGTGGGCCGGTCCGGTTGTTGCGGCTGCGGTTATTTTGCCTTTAAACACAAGAATTCCCGCATTAAACGATTCAAAACAATTAACATCCGTTCAGAGAGAGGGTGTTTTTCCCGAAATTATTAAAAAGGGGATCTGCGGGATAGGGATGGCATCAAATACTGAAATTGACGAAAAAGGGCTTGCATATGCCAACAAACTTGCATTTAAACGTGCGGTTGATAATTTACGGATTTTGCCGGATTATTTATTGATTGACGGCATAGGAAAGCACAATTTTTTTATTCCCTATAAAACAATTAAGTTCGGAGATTCCAGGGTAAGATGTATTGCCGCCGCATCGATTGTTGCAAAAGTTGTTAGAGATACATTGATGCAAAGCTATGATTTAATGTATCCTGAATTCGGGTTTAAAATGCATAAAGGATACGGAACTGTCCTGCATATGGACAGACTTAAGAAATATGGTTTGTGTCCATTGCATAGACAAAGTTTCAGGCCTATAAAAGAATTAATAAATGGCTCACGATAAACAAAAATTCGTACTCTGCGGTCACTATGGGTCGACAAACCTAGGGGATGAAGCCATAGGTCTTTCCATTATAGAATCGCTGTATAAAAAGTACCCGGAGGCTGAAATAGTTGTTTTAAGTTATGATAAAGCAAGATCCCGGGAATTTTATAATAAATTTATTCCCCAAGCCAAGGTTAAGACATTTTATCTTGTTCCGCTGGGAATAAGATCGTTTTTACGCGGTATATTTAAGGGCGAATTATGGCATACTTTAAAGCAAATCAAAACATGTGACAAATTTATTCTGGGTGGCGGCGGTTTGTTTACGGACGAGAGGCTGTTTGCAGTATTATTATGGGGTTTGCAGGCTTATTTTGCATATAAATACAAAAAACCGGTGTATATGCTGGGGCAGAGTGTAGGTCCTATAAAAACAAAAATCGGCAGATGGATAGTAAAAAGAGTATTTTCAAAAGCTTTTTATATTAATTTAAGGGACGAGGAATCAAAAAATTTATTAGAAAAATTAAAAATCAACAAAGAAATAATTGTTACCTGTGATCCGGTTTTCAAATTAAATTTTGATAGAAAATTCATTCAAAAATCAGGATACGACAGGTTGAATAAAAAAGTAGAACAATTGGGTTGTTGCGGATACTTTATTTGTTCAATTCGTCCCTGGATTGAAAATCAAGAAAAATTGTATACAAAATTTATACAGACTGTTGATGAAATTCGTATAAAATACCAATTGTTACCAGTCTTTATTCCATTTCAGCTTATCAAGGATAATGACTGGTCAGTTTTGAATAAATTTATTGCACAAAAAGGGTTAGAGGGGAAAATCAAAATGTTAAAATATAATGAAAATATCTATGAAATTTTAGATATAATTTCACATGCAAAATTCACTTTTGGCATGAGACTTCACTCAATCCTTTTTTCAATTCTCGCGGGATGTCCGTTTATTGCAATTTCATACTCTGAAAAAATCCAAAATTTTTTAAAAATGGCTGGTTTAGAAAATTATATAATTAAATCATTCGATAAAAATGAAATATTTCCCCTTGTTGATCAGATAATTCAGGAATATTGCTCCCTGAATTTAAAACTCAAGGAAAAATCATACATTTTAGCCCAAAAGTGGAATAAGTTTTTTTTGTAATGCAAGCGGTATAAATAGCTTTCATTATTTGCAGATTTTATGGGCTTTTCTTGCTTGACAGGAACTGTGAAATCTGTTAATATTTTCGCCAATTGTTTTGTTATGATCTCGCTTATGGCTTGTGATTGCAGAAAAACGAGAAAGCTAAGGTTGTCGGGTAATCCCGATAACTTTAGTGTTATATATGCAATACAAGTTTAGGAGGTCATTGGCAAAGCAGATTGAGTTATTTGAAATTACGGAGGGAAAATAAGAAAAAAATCCGGGATTTTTAGTCCCGGTTAAATATAAAAAACACAAGTTTTGTGATTTGAAAGGCCTTAAGTAGCATTGGATAATTGCCGAAGAAAGGAGAAAATGAAAAAAAGGCAGTTTAGATGCGAAAGAGGCAAAAGTTCGTTCAACCACAACGTAGCGCCCCTTGCGGGGGCAAAACAAGCCCCGCTGGGGCAAGGAGATGAGAAAATGGAACGGATGAAGTTGTTTCTCGGCGCGCTTTGCGCCATCGTGGTCATTGGCCTGGGTGGCAACGCCCGGGCGCAGGGGAACAGCAACAGGAGGTCGATCATCGGCAAGTGCATGGTGTGGGACGGAACCCACGGCCGTATCACAGGCACCGCGCCCGTGGACGGCAAGGTGCACTTCACCGTGACCTCGAGGCACCGCGTCACGGACCTCTGGCTTTCCGCCGAGTGCGGGAGGCCGGACATCCCGAGCGTGAGTGGAATGACCGTCACCATGGAGAAGGAGGGTGACAAGCTTTCCGACCACTACAATGGTTGGAGGATCTTGTTGCGGCGTGTAGGTGCGGTTGCGGGCGATCGTGTGGAGGCGGATATCACGCTTCCTACGATCAATGCGACTTTCCGCGTCAACATGGTCCTCGGAAGGACCGTGGAAGACGTGGACGAGGATGCGGCCCGGGCTCGTGAGAAGGCCGAAGAGGCTGCACGAAGGGCCGGTAACGCGGAGAAATCCGCGGACGAAGCCCGGAAGGCGGCCAAGTCCTCGGGTTACAAGACCTGGGGCAAGTTGAGCCTTGGTATTGGGGGTCTTTGGGCTCCCGAGACTGCAGGCAAGCCCGGTGGGGGAGTTTTGATCTCCCTGACGGGTGACCTCTGGAGGCCGGGACGGTTCTTCAGACTGGGGCTGGGGATTCAGGCCAATCTAGTGGCCTACCAGTTGGAGTTTCGCGGCCCGGAGAGCCAGATCGTCAACGAGGACGAGAGCGCCCTCCAGATCGACGCGGCGGCCTACATTGAGCCGCGTGTTGATTTGTGGAACTGGGCCAGCCTGTACCTCCAAACCGGCTTCGGCGGCCGCGTTCTGATTATGCCGGATTCCATCCCGTTTCAGACGGACGAGGGGTGGGTACGGCAGATTGAGGGCGGCACCGATGCGGGAGGAATTTGGTTCGTCCGCCTCGGCGGCACGTTCTGGTTCCATCCCAGCTCGCCGATCGGGCTCGACTTTTCGTACCTCCTTTCGGTTAGCCTGAACCGCATGGTTCAGAACCCCGGAGGTATTCCATACGAACATAAGGAGACCAACGTCTGGACACATGCCCTGGTTTTTGGGCTCAAGGCCAGGTTCTAACTCAACAACACCCCGCCCATTGCCTTGAAAAGAGGCCGGGCGGGGGAAGGAGGATTTCCATGAAACGCGTGAATTT
Source organism: Candidatus Peregrinibacteria bacterium (assembly GCA_016928915.1). Classification (GTDB taxonomy): domain Bacteria; phylum Patescibacteriota; class Gracilibacteria; order UBA1369; family PNNO01; genus JAFGJT01. The sequence goes on along the minus strand of JAFGJT010000012.1, from coordinate 53,314 downwards.
CTTGCTGGCCCTTGCGGTCAGCGCGATCGTCATCGGGTCGGGGTGCAACTCCGACCCGGATAGATTTAATCCCAGGTGCCTGAACCCCAACGACCCGGGGTGTTGGGATGGTGGTGGAACCACCGACGCGTCCGGCCCCGGGCCCGATGGCGGCGGTTTCTGCGGCAACGGCATTTGCGACCCCGGCGAGACCGCGTCCAACTGTCCTACTGACTGCCCCTTGCCCGCTGTGTGCGGCAACGGGGTCAAGGAGGTGGGGGAGGAGTGCGACGATGGGAACGTAACCAACGGTGACGGGTGCTCCGGAATGTGCCGCATTGAAAGGTGTGGCAACGGGGTGGTGGATGTGGGCGAGCAGTGCGACGACGGGAACACAATACCCGGCGACGGGTGCTCACCAATCTGCCGGAATGAAATCTGCGGAAATTCAATCGCAGATCCCGGTGAGCAGTGCGACGACGGCAATTCAAACGCCGGCGACGGCTGCAGCCCAACCTGCCAGCTGGAGTACTGCGGCAACGGGGTCTTGGACCCCGGCGAGCAGTGCGATGACGGCAACAACCAGGCAGTAGACGGGTGTACGCCTTTCTGCCGCTTGGAAGTATGCGGCAACGGCGTCCGCGATCCCAACGAGGAGTGCGACGACGGCAATTCAAACGCCGGCGACGGCTGCAGCCCAACCTGCCAGCTGGAGATCAGTACTTGCGGCGATGGAAACATCGACGCGCCTTACGAGCAGTGCGACGACGGGAACCTGGTTTCCGGTGATGGCTGTTCCAACCTCTGCCTCACGGAGGGGTGCGGGAACGGCCGCGTGGACGTGGGCGAGCAGTGCGACGACGGGAACACCGTCGGCGGTGACGGATGCAGTGCAACCTGCACGTTTGAGATCTGCGGCAATGGTGTCGTGGATCCGGGCGAGCAGTGCGATGACGGCAATCATACGTCTGGCGACGGCTGCAGCCCGAACTGCAAGCTGGAAGTCTGCGGCAACGGCATCGTGGACCCGGGCGAGCAATGCGACAACGGCAATACTGCTTCCGGTGACGGGTGCTCGGCGACCTGCATGCTTGAGTACTGCGGCAACGGTATCGTGGACTTGGGTGAGCAGTGTGACGATGGCAACTTGATGCCTGGCGACGGGTGTTCCTCAATCTGTCGTACTGAGGAGTGCGGCAATGGCACCGTGGAGCTGGGCGAGGAATGCGACGACGGAAACACAGTTTCCGGCGACGGCTGCTCGGACACCTGCACCGTAGAGATCGTCACTTGCGGCAATGGAGTCGTGGATTCCATGTATGAGCAGTGTGACGACGGCAACCGGATTTCGGGAGACGGCTGTTCGTCTGTGTGCAGGTTTGAGTTTTGCGGCAACGGCAATGTTGACCAAGGCGAGACCTGCGACGACGGCAACACGACTGGAGGCGATGGGTGCTCCGCCACCTGCCAGCTGGAACGCTGCGGCAACGGGATCCTGGATCCCAATGAGCAGTGCGACGATGGCAACAACTTCTCAGGCGATGGGTGTAACAACCTGTGCCGTCTGGAAGAGTGCGGTAACGGCTACCTGGACCAGGGGGAGCAGTGCGACGACGGCAATACCGTCAATGGTGACGGATGCTCTTCCGCCTGCCGCATTGAAAGATGCGGTAACAGCATCGTGGATCCGGGGGAGGAGTGCGATGACGGCAACCACATCGCCGGTGACGGCTGCAGTCCAGTGTGTAAGCTAGAGGGGTGCGGCAACGGTGTGGTGGACCCGGGCGAGCAGTGCGACGACAACAACGTCGCGAATGGTGATGGGTGTTCCTCAACCTGCACCATTGAAACAAACAGTTGCGGCAACGGCGTCGTGGACCTCAATGAGGAGTGCGACGACGGCAACCGCGTAAGCGGTGATGGATGCAGCAACATCTGCCGCTTTGAGCGCTGCGGCAATGGCCTCACCGACGTGGGCGAGCAGTGCGACGACGGAAACACAGTTTCCGGCGACGGCTGCAGCTCCACTTGCATGGTGGAGCAGTGCGGCAACGGGGTCGTGGACGTGGGGGAACAGTGCGACGACGGCAACCACGTAAACGGCGACGGCTGCAGCGCAACCTGCGGCGCTGAAACCTGCGGCAACGGCATCGTGGACCTCTCGGAGGAGTGCGATGACGGTAATGCTCTTGCAGGTGACGGATGCAGCGCCAACTGCCGTATTGAAAGGTGCGGCAACGGGGTGCTTGACCCCGGTGAGCAATGCGACGACGGCAACTCGATCCCGGGAGACGGCTGCTCCGCTCATTGTCGGGATGAGGAGTGCGGCAACGGGATCCTGGATCTCGGCGAGCAGTGCGACGACGGCAACACCGCAAACGGCGATGGGTGTTCGGATCTCTGTGAGATAGAGACCGGCACCTGCGGCAATGGTGCCGTGGATTCCTCGTTTGAGCAGTGCGACGACGGCAACGTAATCTCCGGCGACGGGTGCTCTAACATCTGTCGTCTGGAGGAATGCGGCAACCGCATCGTGGACCCGGGAGAGGAGTGTGACGACGGGAACACTGAAGACGGCGACGGGTGCTCAAGTGAGTGCCTGCAGGAGCGCTGCGGCAATGGTCGTCTGGATCCCGGGGAGCAGTGCGACGACGGAAATTCTTCCCCCGGGGACGGGTGCTCGCCCCTTTGTAAGTTTGAGGTGTGCGGCAACGGCATCAGAGACTGGGGCGAAGAGTGTGACGACGGCAACGCGGTATCCGGTGACGGCTGCTCCGCGGCATGCCGCATTGAAAAGTGCGGCAACGGCGTGGTAGACTCCGGCGAACAGTGCGACGACGGGAACATGATTTCCGGCGACGGCTGCAGCGCCACCTGCCGTACCGAGACCTGCGGTAACGGCACCGTGGAAAGCGGCGAGCAGTGCGATGACGGCAATCTCCTGAACGGGGATGGCTGCTCCGATCAATGCCTCGTTGAAGTTTCGACCTGCGGGGACGGAGTCGTCAACTCTCCCTACGAGCAGTGTGACGACGGCAACGTGATCTCGGGAGACGGCTGCTCTTCAGTCTGCCGCAACGAAGTATGCGGCAACGGGATCATTGATCTCGGGGAGCAGTGCGACGACGGCAACAATGTCGCTGGCGACGGTTGCTCTGCCGCCTGCCGTCTGGAGTTCTGCGGCAACGGGGTTCTTGATCCCGGTGAGCAGTGCGACGACGGGAACAACTTCGCCGGCGACGGATGTTCGAACATCTGTAAGCTCGAGGTCTGCGGGAATGGTCTCGTGGATCAGGGTGAGCAGTGCGACGACGGCAATACCCTGCCCGGTGATGGTTGCGCTGCCAACTGTCGTTTGGAATTCTGCGGCAATATGACCGTGGATCCTGGTGAACAGTGCGACGATGGCAATCACACTGGAGGCGACGGATGCTCCTCAACTTGCAGAAATGAGGAGTGCGGCAACGGCATCATCGACCTCGGCGAGCAGTGCGACGACGGCAACACGGTTTCCGGCGACGGCTGCAGCTCCACTTGCATGGTGGAGCAGTGCGGCAACGGGTTCGTTGACTCCGGTGAGGAGTGCGACGACGGCAACCACACCCCCGGCGACGGCTGCAGCGCTTCATGCCGGCTTGAGGTTTGCGGCAACGCAATCCGCGATCCAGGCGAGGAGTGCGACGACGGCAACACCGTCAATGGTGATGGTTGCTCTTCTACCTGTCTCATTGAGCGCTGCGGCAACGGCGTGATGGAGATGGGCGAGGAATGTGACGACGGCAACCAGGTAAATGGGGACGGCTGTTCCCAGTTCTGCCGCATCGAAGTGTGCGGCAACGGTTACACCGATGTCGGAGAGGAGTGCGATGACGGCAACCTCGACAACGGCGACGGATGCTCGGCGGATTGCGTGATTGAGCGCTGTGGCAACGGGATCCTGGATCCCGGCGAGCAGTGCGATGATCACAACGCTCTTCCGGGCGACGGCTGTAGTCCGATCTGTACGTTTGAGGTCTGCGGCAACGGTATCCGCGATCTCGGTGAGCAGTGCGACGACGGGAACACAGTGGCTGGCGACGGATGCTCTCCCACCTGTCGTTTCGAGGTTTCAACCTGCGGAAACGGCGTGGTGGATCAAGGCGAGCAGTGCGACGACGGGAACGTGTTCCCGGGCGACGGATGCGGCCCGACCTGCCTCCTCGAGGAGTGCGGAAACAATGTGCTGGATCCGGGGGAGGAGTGCGACGACGGCAACACCCTGCCCGGCGACGGATGCAGCGCCACCTGCCGTATCGAAAGGTGCGGCAATGGTGTCGTAGACCCAGGCGAGCAGTGCGATGACGGTAACAACGCGCCGGGTGACGGCTGCTCCGGCTTCTGCTGGAGAGAGGAGTGCGGCAACGGGATTCTGGATCCCGGCGAGCAGTGCGACGACCACAACACGGTATCCGGCGACGGGTGCAGCGCGAGCTGCAGACTGGAGGTGCAAAACCCTTAGAAGGCCCCGCCGCCGGAAACTGTAGCGACGGGGCAGACAACGACGGAGACGGTCTCACCGACTGCGCGGATCCGGACTGCACAGCAGATCCCGCCTGTACTCTCCCAGGAGTCGAGATCTGTACAAACGGTCTCGATGACGACGGAGACGGGCTGATCGACTGCGCGGACCCCAACTGCGCAAGCCAGTCATGCGGAAACGGCTGTCTGTGCTCGGGAGGTTCCCGAACGGAGACGAATTGCACAGACGGCCTTGACAACGATGGGGACGGCCAGACAGACTGCGCCGACTCCAACTGCTTCGGCAATCCCGCCTGTGCCGGTTCAGAAATCTGCAACGATGGCGTTGACAACGATGGGGATACCTACCGTGACTGCGTTGATGCAGACTGCCAAGGGTTCGCTCGGTGCTCCCTGTGGACCAACCCGTGCAATGCAGGTTCAAATGCTGGTACTCCCTGTCTGACTGGGGCTCCATTGGGTACATGTTACAATGGTAAATGTACCCAGTGGGTGGATACAAATGGCGACCGCATTTGCCAACCGGATAACGTTACTTGTTATTAATATGAATTTCCCTCCGTAATTCAACCTCTCTTCTCCTTCGAAAGAAGTGAGAGGAGAGGTCCAACCAAAAAAGGCCGGTAGTTCCTTACCGGCCTTTTCCATATATAATTTTTTTTTCGTAATTAAAATTTCCAAGTAAAGTTATATTTTTTGGTTATTTATTTAGTTGTATTTTAATCTTATTGACTTTTTTGTGATTTGTATTAAAATTACAACTCATGCTTATGCATTTTCAAAGGTTTTAAGAAATTAAATGCCTTTGAAATCGACCTTTGAAAACCCGCTTGTATTAATGATTTCGATGGGTTCTGCGAGCATAAAAATTTAATATTTTAGTCTACTGCAACATGTTCACATAGTAAGAGGGCTTACAGCAAAATATTTGATTTTAAGTTTGCACAACCCATCGATTGAGGAACGAAAATCAACTCAAACAAAGGGCGAAAGCCCGGAAGAAAAGGAGAACAGACATGAAAAAGATGAGCGAAATTTGGATCGGGGTTTGGGTTTGTTTCATGATCGCGACGATCGGCGGTTGTAACGACCACGATGACTGCTACTACAACTGCGACAACACGAACTACAACACCACCAACACCAACAACAACACCTCCACTCGGTCAACGCGCTTGACCGTGGCCTCCACGGGCCACATCGCTGTGATGACTTCGGAGTACTCGGCACAGGACAATTTCCTGCCGAGTCAAGTGAACGTGGCCCACACGCTGACCCTCGTCCGTCCGGCCGTGATGATTGTCTCGGGCGAAGATCGGCTCGCAGTTGACGCGGAGGCGCCCATGGAGATATGGACGGTTCCTTCCGGGAACCTTCAGGTTTTCATCCAGCTGCTCCAGTCGTACTATGCAAATAGTGCGACCTGGACCCCGGACCTCTTTCCCGCCTCCTGGTCGGAATCACGCGACTTCCAGTGGATCTTGTCTTTGTTTGCCTGCTCCCCGCAGGTGAACAGACCCGAGCTGGCTCCGAGCGGTTGTCCCACAGAGGGGGCGATCCCGAACAATCTTTTCCAGCTCGTATCCAGCAATGGGTACGACGACTGGAACTACCCGGGTGCGGTCCAGTTTAGGCTGGTCTACGCCCGGTAGCGTTTTTCCCACCTCGCCCTCCTTCTTCCCTCCTCGTGCCGGCACGGTTCTGCTAAATTTGCCCACGTAAAAGACCTCAAGTCCCACCACGTGATAAATAACAGCAGACCGTGCCGGCCATTTCCCCCTCCTCAAACTTCATTAAAAAACAAGCGGGTTTTCTTTTTCCAAATTTTCCGGCCTATAATTTATGATTCTGCGTTCCTTCGGTTTCTATTTTTCGCGCTGCAATTTTTGCGCCAACTTTGCATGCATTTTCAACTGATAATCCTGAGCATAATGCCGCTAAAAATCCTCCTCTGAACGCGTCTCCGCAACCTGTGGGATCAACAATTTTCGCAGGTTTGTATGCGGGAATTTTTTTCGTATTTGTTCCGTTTACTGTTAATTCAACTCCTGAGGCTCCGAGCGTTTCAATGAAAATCTTAAATTTTTTCCTTAATATTTCCTTACTTACCCCAACTCTTTCGCATAATAATTTTATTTCATAACTGTTCGCGATAAATCCATATGCATTGTTTATTAAAAATTTTAGTTCATTTATTTTGAATGCCGGCGTCATCTGGCCCGGATCAAAAAACCACGGAACACGGGCGCTTACAAGCTTTTTCCCCAATCTGTAAGTTCTTTCCGTTATATCGGGCGATAAAATCGCAAATTTAAATCCCCCCAAAACATCATCGGTTAATTCTTTTTCAGCTTTTGTATTTTGCATTGCACCCGGTGAAAAAATCGTTATTTGATTTTCTTTTTTATCGGTGAGAATGTATGCGCACGCGGTAAATCCGTCCCGATCAATCCCAATCAAATCAACATTTATTCCATGTTCTTTTAACCGCACACCGTATTCTTTAAAATCCGCACCCGCAACCCCGAAAAGATACGGCTCCACTTTATATAGCGACCTGAATAATCCAATATTATAGACAATATTCGGACCGCACCCGCCGTAAAATTTTTTCTTGTTCATTCCCGTGAATGAAACATTTAAATCCCCCAGATTTTTTTTTAGAATCGCGTCTTTAAAAATGCCGCTAAAATTCATTATATAATCAAACGCAATTGAGCCCGAAACCAGTATTTTTTTCATGTTTCAAGATTTTGGAGTTGTGTTTTTGTCATAAACTCTAGCGCCGGGTCTTTTTTTGTATCCGAGATTTTTGAGTGAGCGCGGGCGCCGTAATTTTTTCTTAAATGAATTTCACGCGCTATATGGTTTGCCCTGTAAAGACTTTCAAAAGTTCCGGAATCGGTCCATCTTTTTTTAAGCAGAGTAGCTGTTAATTGGCCGCGTTTTATATATTCGTTGTTAACATCGGTAATTTCATATTCACCGCGGTTGGACGGCCGCAGACCGTTAATGATTTCAAAAACATTAGGGTCAAACAAATACAAACCTGTAACAGCATAATTAGATTTTGGATTTTTTGGCTTCTCTTCAATTTTTACAACATTTTTTCCTTTAAGTTCGGCAACGCCAAACCTTTGAGGGCTTTCGGTTTCTTTTAAAAATATATGCGCCCCGGAACCGGTAAACGCCTTAATTTCCTTTGTAAGATCATCTTCGAAAATATTATCACCCAAAATCACGGCGCATGAATCATTACCCACAAACTTTTTTGAAAGCGAGAGAGCATGAGCAATTCCTTCGGCTTTTTCCTGCACCCTGAATTGCAGGTTGCATTTAAATCTTCTTCCGTCGCCCAAGAGCTGCAGAAAAGTTCCGGCGTGTTTTGGACCGGTCACAATTAAAATCTCTCTTATTCCCGCGTTGGTAAGCGTGTTAAGGGGATAATAAACCATTGGCTGGTTATATATATGCAAAAGATGTTTGTTTGTGTATTCGGTAAGCGGTTTTAAGCGGTTGCCTTCGCCTCCCGCGAGTATAATTCCTTTCAATTATCTGGGGTTAAATGTCAATTGTTATAAATTTATTCATCTCAGCGTGTCAATTGTCAATTGTTAAATGTCAATTGTCAATAAATAATCCCGCAATGCTTCTTCGTGATTTCGCATGAGCGGTAGTTTTGTGTTTAAAAGAACGGAATGCATGGGTCTTTTTGCCGGTCTTTTCATTTCATCAGAAGAAACCGGAATAATCTTGTTGTTCAGCCCTTTTACCCGGAAAATTTTTTTTGCGAATTCATACCAGGATGTAGTATTTTCATTTACCAGATGATATATGCCGGATTTCGGCAGACTTTTTACATACCCATTGTTTAAAAATTCAAAAATTGATTTTGCCAGATCCACCGAATAAGTGGGTTTTCCGAACTGGTCATCAACAACCTTGATTTCATTTTGGTTTTTTGCGGTTTCAAGCATGGTTTTTACAAAATTTCTTCCGTGCATTCCAAAAAGCCACGAAGTTCTTATAATATAAAATTTGTCCGTATTTTGTTGGATTAATTTTTCGCCCAGCAGTTTTGATTCACCGTAAACATTAACAGGGGAGGGATCGTCATCTTCTTTATATCCTTCTTGTTTTTGACCGTTAAAAACATAATCCGTGCTTAAAAAAACAAGATGTGCGTTAAGATTTTGGCACATTCGTGCAAGATTTTCATTTGCATATCCGTTAACCTGCATCACAAAATTTTTTTTAACCTCGCACTCGTCAACATATGTGAAAGCGGCGGCGTTAATAACAATTTGGGGCTTTATATCTTTGATTGTTTCGTTTGTTTTTTGATGATCGGTAATATCAATTTCATCATGGCCCAGCGCAAAAAATTCGTGTTTTGAGTCATTAAAAACCTGCACGATTTCCTGCCCGAGTAAGCCTTTTTTGCCAAGCAAAAGTACTCGCATATGTTATGAAATGAGAAAATCTTTAATACGTGCAACAAGTGCGTCAAAACTTACGCTTTCAGCATCCTTTTTTGCCCTTTCTTTCCATTCAACGCCCTGTTTTTCAATGGTACGCCTGCTCACAACGATTCTTAGCGGCAGTCCGATCAAATCAGCGTCATTCAGTTTTTCACCGGCACCGCAATCTCTGTCATCATACAAAACTTCAATTTTTTCTTTCATAAGGATTTCGTACAGTTTTTCACCCATTGCTTTAACTTCGTCATCATTGCCCAGATGAACCAGATGCACATGGTAAGGCGCAACGGATTTGGGCCATATAATGCCCTTTTCATCGTGCGAAGCTTCAACAATTGCGCCAATCAGACGAGTATTTCCGATTCCATAACAGCCCATTACAACAGGTTTTGCAGCGCCGTCTTTATCCGTAAATTTAAGGTCAAAAGAATCGCTGAATTTTGTGCCCAGTTTAAAAATATTTCCCGCTTCAACAACCTTAACCTCTGACAACTGATTCCCGCATTTTGGACATTTGAACGTACTGTTTACCGCTACGAAATCGGCAAAATCTTTAATTTCAAAATCACGGCCGATATTTAAATTCGCCCAGTCCAGATCTTTTTTATTTGCTCCCGTAACGAAATTCTTCATTTTTTTTATGGATTGGTCCGCAATGAACGGAATTTTTTCATTGGGGTTTTTGTCAGCCAAAACAGGGGAGATAAAACCCTCAACAAGTCCGTACTTTTTTAATTCATCGGGGGTTGCCGGACGCAGGTTTTTTTTGAAATATCTTACAAGTTTTTCTTCGTTTATCTGAAAATCGCCCCTTATTAAAATGCCAACCGGGCCGGTGTCTTCAATCATATACACAACGGATTTTAAAATGCGCCACTCCTCGCAATTATGCGCTTTTGCGTTGTCTTCAATGGTTTTTCCGCGTTTAACTTTTACATCTTTTAAAGGTTGTTCTTCTTCATCCGATGAAGGATTGTCATATTTTCCTTCGGCAACTTCAAGATTTTGCGCGAATTTGCATTTTTCGCAGAAAATCATCGTGTCTTCGCCCGCTGCTGTTTTTATTGAAAATTCATGAGAGTATTTGTCTGAAAAAGCCCCGCCGGAAGCCTCAATCACATATGCCTCCATTCCGCAGCGCGTATAAACATTCAAATAAGCTTCCATCACTTTCAAATAATATTCGTCCAAATCTTTTTCGCTTGCGTGGAAAGAATACATATCTTTCATTCCGAATTCGCGGCCCCGAAGCAGCCCCGATTTTGCACGCGGTTCATTGCGGAATTTTGTCTGCAGCTGATATACCGCCAAAGGAAAATCCTTATAAGACTGAAGAAATTTTTTAACAAGAGGAGTTACGGTTTCCTCATGACTCGGCCCGAAAACAAAGTCTTTTTCACCGCCTTTAGTCCTGTATAAAATTTCATCCATTGATTTGTTGCGACCCGTCTGTTCCCATATATCAACAGGATGCAGGGCTGGCATTAAAATTTCCTGTCCGCCGACCGAGTTCATTTCTTCGCGTATAATCCGGTTTATTTTGGTAAGAACGCGCATACCCAGAGGAAGAAACGAATATATCCCCGCGGCAAGTTTATCTACAAATCCGCCTTTTGCAAGAAGTTCAGCGTTTTTGCTGTTTGCGTCAGCGGGAGTTTCGTGTTTTGTGCGTCCGAATAATTTTGAATAAAGCATATTTTATTTATGTGAATTAATTGCGTGATGATTTAAGCGGTGTTTTGCTGATTTCTTTATGTTTGCGCTCCTCGGATTTTTCAATAAGTTTTTCCATCCATTCTTTATGATTTTTGTACCATTCAAAAGTTTTAGCTATACCTTCTTCAAAGGTGACAGAAGGTTTCCATCCAAGCTCTTTTTCAATTTTTGACGCATCAATGGCATAGCGCCTGTCGTGCGCGAGCCTGTCATCAACAAAAGTAATTAAATCTTCGTTTTTATTTAGGAAATTAAGCAGTGTTTTGGTTATTTCCAGATTCGTTTTTTCATTATGTCCGCCAATGTTATAAACTTCACCGATTTTACCTTTTTCCAATATTAAATCTATTGCTCTGCAGTGGTCTATAACATAAAGCCAGTCGCGCACATTTTTACCGTCACCGTAAACAGGAACAGGCTTGTTTTCTGAAATCAACCTGAAGAAGTAGGGAATAAGTTTTTCGGGGAACTGGTATGGACCGTAGTTATTTGAACAGCGCGAAATGGTTACGGGCAGTTTGAACGTTTCGTGATAAGCAAGCACCAACAGATCAGCCGCGGCTTTGCTGGCCGCATAAGGACAGTTCGGATTAATAGGTGTTGTTTCAGTAAAAAAATCTTTTGAATCAGTTCCGAGATCGCCGTAAACCTCATCGGTCGAAATCTGGTGATACCGCGAAACACCGTGATTTCTGCATGCTTCAAGCAGTACTTGCGTTCCAACAACATTGGTCATAACAAAGATGCTCGGAGTTTCGATGCTTCTGTCCACATGTGTTTCCGCGGCAAAATTAACAACCGTGTCAAATTTCTCCCTTTCAAAAAGATTGTTTATCATTTTAACATCGGCAATATCAGCCTCTATGAACCAGTACTTTTCATTGCTCTCAAGATCCTTTAAATTATCAAGATTTCCGGCATATGTAAGCCGGTCCAGCACCATTACCTGATCCTCGGGGTGCTTGTTAATATAATAGTGGGTGAAGTTTGACCCTATAAAACCGGCGCCGCCTGTTATTAGTATCTTTTTCATTTCTAATGTTCGTTAACTGATTTTAAATATTGGTCAAAATCGCGGATATAATCGTCTTTATTGTAATTCGTCGATGATACCGCAAGCAGGATAGCATCTTTGGAAAAATCTGTGAATTCATGCCAGACCAGGTTATCTACCCTGACGGCGGAATCGGGCCCTTTTAAAACCTGTTCGGTCCAGTTTTTGCCGTCATGCAGACGAATTTTAAAACTGCCTCTGGGGCATATAAAAAGCTCTTTCTCAATTTTGTGACAGTGGCCTCCGCGAAAATCCTTGTTGTTAAAGGCGTAATAAACGCGCTTGGGGGTCCAGTTAATATAGTTTTTTAATTCAAGAGGAACGAGAGATCCTTTTTCGTCCGTAAAATTTGCGAGCTTAAAAAATTCAAACGGCTTCATAGATTAAAGTGTTCTTATTTTCTTTTCCAGTTTGTATGCCTCAATTTCGTCGCCCTCCTGTATTTCCAGATTTGTGTTAAGTTTCATTCCGCATTCGTTTCCTTCCTTAATTTCATCAACATTTTCATCAACTTTTTTAAGCGAGCCTATAACTATTTCACCAAGAATCTGCGTGCCGCGTTTTAATCTGGCCTTAACCTTATTAACCATTTTCCCCTTGATAATTTTGCATCCGATAACAAGTTCGTTTTTTCGTTTAAAGAAAATTTTTCTTACTTCGGCCGTTCCGAGAATAACCTCAACAATTTCGGGCTCCAGAAGCCCCGCAAGGATTTTTGTAAGGTCCTCGATGAGTTTGTAAATAATATCATATTTTAGAACCTGAACATGTTCGCGTTCAGCCACTTTTTCAGCCTGACCGGGCATATCAACCTGAAATCCAATCACAAGACCGCCGCTTGCCGCAGCCATCATTACGTCGCTCTCATTAATGTTGCCCACAGCGGAGTGAATAATTTTTATTGCAACTTCCTCGTCGCGCACTTTTGAAAGAGAACTGGTTATTGCTTCAAGGGAACCTTTTGTGTCAGCCTTTAATACGATTTTTAATGTTTTTAGTTTTCCACTCGCGATCTGCGCAAAAATATCTTTGCTCAATAATCCTTCTTTAGCCGCGTTCTCTTTTAATGTAGCTATTTGAATTGATCTGAGTCTTGCGGTTCTTTCATCCTTTACAACCTGCATAATATCACCGCTTTGGGGAGCGATCGAAAGTCCGGCTATTAAAACCGGCGTTGACGGGCCCGCTTGTTTAATATTTTTGCCGGCATAATCTTTCATAACTTTAATTCTTCCGTGAGCCGCTCCCACCACAACATTATCCATTATTTTTAAAGTTCCTGTATTAACAAGTACGGTTGCAATCGGTCCGAGGTTTTTATCAAGATGAGCTTCGATAACGGTTGCAACAGCTTCGCGGTTGGGATTTGCTTTTAAATTTTCCATTTCAGAAACAAGCAAAATCATATCAAGAAGCGTATTTATGCCCTGCCCGGTAATAGATGAAAGGGGAACCATAATCGTTTTGCCTCCCCATTCTTCGGGCTGAAGGCCGTGTTCGGCAAGTTCGGCTTTAACTTTATCCACATTTGCGTTTTCTTTGTCGATTTTTGTTATAGCCACAATAATAGGAATACCCGCATCCTGCGCATGATGCATTGCTTCAAGAGTCTGCGGCTTTACACCCTCATCGGCCGCAACAACAAGAATGGCTATATCTGTGGCTTTTGCGCCACGGGCGCGCATTGCCGTAAAGGCCTCATGCCCGGGAGTATCCAAAAATGTGATTTTTTTGCCGTTGTTTTCAACCTGATAAGCGCCTATGTGCTGTGTAATGCCGCCCGCTTCCGACGCGATAACATTTGTTTTTCGTATATAATCTAAAAGTTTTGTTTTGCCGTGATCAACATGCCCCATAATGCTGATTATCGGAGGCCTTATTGAAAGATCTTTCGGGTCATCTTCTTTTAACAACGTCACCAGATCTCCAGCAAATAAATCTTCAATCGCGGCTTCTTCACGTTTCTTTTTAATTTTAATATGAAGATCTTCGGCGATAATTGCGGCAGTATCAAAATCAATCTGCTGGTTAATATTTGCAAGAATACCGTTTTTCATAAGTTCTCCAATAACTTTTGCCGGATTCTGAGCGATTTTTTCTGAAAACTCTTTTACCGAAATAACGGACGGGATTTCGATATAACCTTTTTTTAAAATTTCCTGCTGTTGTTTTTTTCGTTTTGCTTCAGTTTCTTCTTTATCTTTTTCTTTGTCCTTGTTCGAATCTTTTCCCGCCGTTTGCTTTCGCTGCTGCTTGATGATTTCTTTATCAAGTTCTTTATCAAAAATTTCCTCATAAATTTTTACGGTATCTTTTGATTCGGCTTCTTTGTTTGGATTTAATTCATCTATAACAAGTTCGGCAACATCATCTTCAATGGTTCTTGCTGTGGGTTTTATGTCAAAACCGAGCTCTTTAATTTTATTTTTGAGTTCTTTGGTGTCCAAACCAAGTTTTTCCGCAAGATCTGATATTTTTTTCGACATAAGAAAAGTTCAAAATTTAGCAGTGAAAGTTTAAGGAAATTTAGCTAAAAAGTAAAGGCAAATAAGCCTAAATTCGATTTTTTAAATAATTATGAAATTAATTTTACCTCTTCGTCGGCCGAAGACAGGGCTTCTACATGGGATAATTTATCTGTAAATCGTTCGAGTTTCTTTTCTGAATTTTCATAGCTGTTCCTTGCATGACCAAGATGTTTGCCTACCAGCTCATATTCTTCACCGAATTTTTCAAAATCAGTCCGCAGACTCGAAAGAGATGATAAAATTTCTCCGGCTTTTTTCTCTATTTGAAAACCTTTTAAGCCAAGCAGAATTGTATGAAGATAAATATAGAAAGTGTTCGGAGAAACCGGAATTACTTTTTTTGAGAAAGCATAAGAGCTTAGATTAAAATCACTTTTTGAATCTTTTACTATGATTTCATAATAAATATTTTCAGCCGGTACATACATTAGTGCAAAATCCAGTGTGCCTTCATCCGGCAAAATATATTTGGATGCGATCTCGTCAATTCTCTTTTTTACATCATTCACAAACATTTTGCGCAGACCCGCGGTTTTTGTGTCATCATTTTCTTCAAGCATTTTTTTAAAATTTTCCAGAGGGAATTTTGCATCAACCGGAATAATCAGGCTGTCTCTTAAAAACACAACAGCGTCAACTTTTTCGCCGCTTTTAAACGCATACTGCAGATCAAAGTTGTTCTTGGGAAGAATCTGGGTCAACAGATCATCCAGAAAAAGTTCGCCCAAAGCGCCGCGCAGTTTAGGTGCCTTTAAAAGTTCCTGAAGACTTGAAATGTCTTTTCCAACATCATAAATTTTCTTATTGCCTTCCTCAATTTTGGCAAGTCTTGTGTTTACGGTGTTAACAATTTTTGCCGCGGTATCAAGCCTTTCTCCAACTGATCTGTGCTGCCTCTGCAGCACTTCAATATTTTCTTTTAATCGTTCGTCAACCCGCGTATTAACCGCATTTAATTGTTGAAGAACCAGTTTTGTAACATTATTCAAATTATCAGTCATACTTTTTGAAAGCATGTCCATGCGCTCGCTTATGTCCGATCGTTTATTCGATTTGTTAATATATGTAAATCCCAAAAAACCGCTTAAAAAAAACAATCCGACGATTAAAACAATATAAATAATTTCCATAAAATAATTTCTTTAATTATTATTTAAAATTAGATTTATATATTACGTTAAAATTTCTTCTTTCGCGAGTTGATTCTGCAAACTTTTTATGTTATAATATTCACAGAGAGTTAACTTGAAAGGGGAAAATTCTCTTCATAAAAGGGGAGGATGGGACTTTAAGGGAGATGCTTGTGGTCTATTATTACTAATAAAGGCCCTGCACCTTAAAGCCCCCTTCTCCCCTTTTGACATGCCTGAAAAAGTGCTATTTTGATTTAGCTAAATTCCTTTTTAAGGCACATATGAACGAAAGAAAAAAAAATACTTTTAATGAAAACTACAGCAGGCTTAATGAAGATCAAAAATTGGCCGTGGATACGCTTGACGGGCCTGTGCTTGTTGTTGCGGGTCCGGGTTCGGGTAAAACCCAGCTTCTTGCACTGCGGGTAGCAAATATTTTGCAAAAAACCGACACACCCGCTTCTTCAATTTTATGCTTGACATTCACGGATTCCGCCGCCGTTAACATGCGAAAAAGGCTAGTTGAAATGATCGGCGGCACAGCCTATGAAGTTTCAATCCATACGTTCCACAGTTTTGGCAAAGAAATTATAAATCGTTATCCCGAATATTTTTATAAAGGCGCGCTTTTTAGTCCGGCCGACGATCTTGGCAAAATGCAGGTTATGGAGGAGATTTTTTCAGCACTTCCGCATGATAATCCGTTAAGTTCTTATCATCCGGAGCACGGTTATACTTATTTAAATGATGTGATTGATAAAATTAGCGAGCTTAAAAAAGGAGGCGTTTCTCCCGATGAGTTTTCTCGGATTGTTGAAGAAAACGCTGATTTTATTTTTAAAGCCAGCGGCATTTTAACTGAATATTTCAACACCCATAAAATCGGTTCAAAAAAGGATTTACCGCTTATAGAAAGGTTGATTGATAATATTAAAAATGTTGAATTTAAAGCTGTAAATCGTCCTGATCATATTATTTCTTTAAAAGAACATATTTTAAACACACTTGGCGCCGCCTATGACGAAGCTTTAAATGTTGACGGAACAAAGCCTTTTACCCTTTGGAAAGAAGAAAATACAAAATATAACAAAAAGAAAGAAAGAATTTTTAAGGATTTTGAAAATATTGATAAACACAGGGCGCTTGCGAAATTTTACAGCGATTATCAGAATCTGCTCGCCAAAAAAGGGCTGTATGATTTTGATGATATGCTTTTGGATGTTGTAAAAGCGTTTCACGAAAATCCCGATCTTAAATCAAATGTTCAGGAAAAATATCTGTACATGCTTGTTGACGAGTTTCAGGATACAAGCGGTGTTCAGATGCGTATTTTAAATATGCTTCTTGATTCACCGGTTCATGAGGGCCGTCCGAATATTCTGGCGGTAGGGGACGACGATCAATCTATTTATAAATTTCAGGGAGCAAAGGTGCAGAATATTTTAACTTTTCATAAAACATTTAGAAATCCTGAGGTTATTGTTCTTCATAAAAATTACCGATCCACCCAGAGCATTCTTGATTTGGTTTCAAAAATAATTCGCAAAGGAAAAGATCGTCTTGAAAATCTTCTCGGTAATGTGAAGAAAGATTTGATAGCAGCAAAAACCGAACTGCAAAACGGACAGATTACAGCAAAAATTTTTGATAAGGATATCCATGAGCTTGCCTGGGTCGCAGAAGATATTAACAATAAAATAAAGAACGGTTGCCGGCCCGGAGAAATTGCTGTAATAAGCCGCAGACACAGTATTCTTGAAAACGCGGCAAATGTATTCGGCCGTTATAAAATACCTTTATGCTATGAAAGAAAAAAGAATATATTTGAGCAGATACACATCCGGCAGATAATAAAAATTTTAGAGTTTTTAAACAGTCTTATCAAAAACAACAAACAGCAGGCTGACGATATCTTGCCGGAAATATTAAGTTTTTTATTCTGGGGTATTGAAAGAATTGATATATGGAAAATTTCAGCCCGCGCCTACGAAAAACGTAAACCGTGGCTTGAAGTAATGCTTGAATCGGACAATGAAAAAATCAGTAATATCGCCAATTTTTTAATAACCCTCGGTGCAGGGGCTTCAGATTATTCCGCGGAACAGATCCTGGATTTTATTGTCGGGAATAAACCTGTAAATCAATATTTTAGCCCTTTTAAAAATTATTATTTCAGTGAGGAAAAGCTAAAACAAAATCCTCTGGAATATTTTGAATTTTTATATGGACTGCGCGCTTTTATGAAAGCACTTCGCTCTTACAAAGGCACAAGCACAATTACATTAAATGATGCGGTGGAATTTGTAGATCTGCACAAAAAACATAAAATCGGGTTAAACGACACCACTGTTCTGGATAAAGAAGAAAACCTTGTACGGCTTATTACGGCGCATTCCGCAAAAGGGCTGGAATTTGAAAATGTTTACATACTTCATGCGCAGGATGAAATTTGGGGCAGAACATTCAAAGCAAAAAAAATCGGACTTCCACAAAATCTTCCTTTTGAAAATGAAAAAGAGAATGAGGACGACCTTTTAAGACTACTTTATGTGGCTTTATCAAGAGCAAAACAAAATATTTTCATTACTAATCATATGTATAAAGATAACGGTCGTGAAACAATGCCGTTAAGATTTTTTGATGGTATGTTTGGGTTTAATCATCAGAAGTCAAAACATGAGGATGTTGAAGATGCAAGAGTGCTTGAGAATATTTCTGCGCATATCAATATTAATTCCAAGGACGAAAAAGAACTCATCAGGTCAATGCTTAAAGAATACAAACTTAGCGTAACCCACCTTCATAATTTTTTGGATATTGTAAATGCCGGACCCGCAAGTTTTTTTAAAAGAAATATTTTAAGATTTCCCGAGGCGCCGTCAGTTTCAAATTCATACGGAATTGCTATGCATAAAGCTCTGGAACTTTTTTATAAAGAATTTAAGCAAACAAAAACATTGCCGTCAGAAAGCCGTTTAAAAGAATATTATGCTCACGCTTTAACAGCGCAGAGATTAAGCAGAAAGGATTATATAAACATGCTTGATAAAGGAAATAAACAGCTTGGAATTTTTTATAACGAAAACACCGGCAATTTTAATGCCGGCGATGAAATTGAAGTGGATTTTAGATATCAGGGGGTGAATCTTGATGGAGCAATGTTAACGGGAAAAATCGACCGAATAAAACGGGATTTAACAACAAAAGAGATCGAAGTTTTTGATTACAAAACAGGCAAGCCTCTTGATGACTGGAGAGGAAAAAGCGATAATGAAAAAATAAAGGCGTGGAAATATGCCCACCAGATTGCTTTTTACAAATTGCTTATAGAAAATTCGCGTGATTTTAAAAATTACAGAGTGAGTTCGGGCGGCCTGCTTTTTTTGGATGCAAAAGAGCAGGACAACAAGTTTTTAAGCCATGAAATCACATTCCAGGAAACGGAGGATTTAATAAAACTTATTAAAGCGGTATACAAAAGAATAGTTAATCTGGATTTGCCCGAAGTGAGTAAATATCCCCGAAGCTTTAAAGGCATTCTTGAGTTTGCGCAGGATCTGATTGCAGAGTAATCCGGTTTGATCCGTAAATACTGGATTAATAAGCGTTTTTTTGCTATAATATATAGATTTTAAAGTTTTTTTATGAATTCTAAACCAGTACCAAGTCCTGCTCCTGTGCCTGAAGGTTCTAAGCCGCTTAAACAAGCACCGGTTGAAAAACCAAAGCAGACTGAAACAAAACAAGAAACAAAAAAAGAAGTTACCAAACTGGCAGCTTCTATTGCAGTTCCAAAAATCACAAGTTTTAAATTATACGGCCGGGAAATTGAAAAAAAAGTTGATCCCGCAAACAAAACTGTTAATTTCACAATAAAAGCAACAAAAGAAAAAATAGCCGATCTTGCTTTGTGGATTGCCGGAAAAATGAATGAACAAATAAAAAAAATTACTGAAGATGTTAAATCTTTTAATGAAAAATTATCAAAAACTCAATTATCTCCCGATGATGCCAAGAAAAAACTGGCAAATTTTAAAAACATTCCGTTAAACAAAAGGGGTGCGCCAAAAGAAAACGATTCTATTGCAAAAAATGCAAGTTTATTGTTTAAAAAACACAACCCTGCGAATCCAAATGAATTTGACGTGGACGAAGAAAAAACAAAGGATATTACCGTTTCATATGCCGAAGTCCTTCCCCCGGTTGCGCACATTTTATTAATTACAAGAAAAAATTTACAAACAAATCAAACTGAAAAAATTGTATGCATCAGGTACGGAGCCGAAAGCAAAAGGCAGTATATTAACGCGCAAGATAATAAGCCTGTGTATTTAAGCCCCGGAGACAAAGTGCAGATTGTTAGCACGGCAAAACCCGAAGAAGCAAAACAAAAAGCACGGATCGCTGCAAAAAAAACAAAAAGTGAAGAATACGCAGGTACAGCTGCGCGCGGTGTGCGATCAGGGCGTGGTAGCGATTATTCCGGAGAGCAATATGTTGCGCCTCCGCAAAGGTCTTCAGCACCGGTTTCAGCACCATCTTCAGCACCGGTTTTAGCTCCGGTTTCAACACCGTCTTCGGCGCCCAGCCTCACGCAGTCACCGGAAGAGCTTCAAAATATGTGCGACCAGATCACATTTAAAAATCTGCCGGGCAGGCTGTATGGCAGTATTCTTATGTATAAAGGCAGAAAAACATTTAAAGGTCCTCCAACAATAATTACTTATTTTCCGGGAAGGGGAAGTTATACTGCTTTTGAAGAATGGAACAAACAAAACCCGGGCAAATCACCGCCTGCCGATGTAATTGCGGCAGCGGCAAGAGAAGATTTTTTAAGCCCAAATAAGAATTTTTTTTCCATGTTAAAAAATGAATGGAACAAAGGTAAAAATGTCGTTTTTGTATGGATTGGTCAGTCAAGGCAGGAAATAGGCGGCGGCAGCACAGACGAAGGTGCAAAATCAAAACATTGGTATAATACATTTTATAATTCCGGTGCAACAAACCAGGTGTTCAGACAAGTAAGGGAGCAGTTGATGCGCAATGTTGATCCGGATAATCCAAACCCGCCCGAACTTCTTAATAATGCAAAATACATATTTGCCGGGCACAGCATGGGGGGGAAAGCTCTTACGGGTATAGCCGGTCTTATTCAAAGAGGACAACTGGAAATCAACGCAAAAACGTCTTTTGCCGTTCTTGATGCAGCATACTGGTCCCTTAGTGATGCAATCAAACTTGCTAAACAGGGAATGCCGTTAAAAGTTACCTATATCCCAAAAACAAATACTGAAGCAATTTCTCGTTCGGTAATTGCCGAGCTAAAATTAAAACCGCATAATAAAGATGGAAGAGTGGTGTTTACATCAGAAAATTATCCAAATGTAGAGGTTATTGAAACAAGCATCAAACATTCCAAACATGCGGGTCTTTTGGCTGAGGCTCTGCATTCTTAATCTTCTTTCTTTTCGGCGTTCTCTGTTTTCTCGGCTTTTTCAGTTAAAGCTTTAATGCTTAACCCTATTCGGTGCTCTTCCGGATCAACTGAAATGATTTTTGCTTTCAATTTGTCGCCGGCTTTAAATGCCGGTTCTTTACCTTCTTCACCGCCGATTTCAGATGAGTGTATTAAGCCGTTGATATCTTCTCCCAGTTTAATAAACGCGCCAAAAGGTGTGATTTTATTAACCTCTCCTTCCACAACCTTTCCGACTTTAAATGTTTTCGCAGCTTCAAGCCATGGGTCAGGCACAAGCCTTTTCATGCTCAATGAGATTTTTTCCCCTTCAATTCCTATTACCAAAACCTCAATTTCATCTCCGATTTTACCGTACTCGGAAGGATCTTTTACGTGGCCCCATGCGATTTCGGAAATATGAACAAGTCCTTCAAGTCCGTCAAAGGCAACAAATATACCGAATTTTACAATACCGCTTATAATGCCCTTTAATTTCTGACCGACTTTTAATTTGCCGAGGGCTCCCTGTCTTTGTTCCTCCATAGCGGCTTTTTCTGAAAGGATAAGTTTGCCGTTTTCATTGTCAACATTTATAACTTTTACATCAAAGGTAATACCTATCAACTGCTGTAATCTTTGTAAAATCTGTGCCGAATCGGCCCCGTTAACACGAGGATAATGCATTGGCGCAAGCTGTGAAACCGGAATAAATCCCTTTATACCGTCAACTTCCAACAACAAACCGCCTTTGTTTGCTTCATTGGCAACAACTTTAATAACTTCGCCTGTTTCATATGCCTCGGTAAAATGTCTCCAGCTTTTTTCCTGGCTTGCTTTTCGTAAAGATAAAACAACAAGCCCGTCGGAATTCTCACTTTCAATAATATAGGCTGAAATTTTATCACCCACTTTCATTTCTTTCATTGTGCCCATTGAGTCATGTGCTTCTTTGCCTGAAATAACACCGGTTGAAATTCCGCCAAGATCAACAAGAATCTTGTTTTTTTGAATGTCTGTGACAAGTCCGTCGGTAAGCGTGCCGGGCTGAGGGAATGAAAGCTCCGGAGACTGCTCGATCAGGCTTTCCATTAAAGGATTCGGTTCACCAAAAATTTTAGTGAATTTGGATTTTACTTCTGTAGCCATAAAACTGTTGGTAGAAGGGCCTTTTAATATTTACTAATGGCTCTTTTCAGCTTGCAACGGCCCTTGTACCGTTTAAATAAGTATTAAGCAAAAAGAGCGTGACTATAATACAAGCAATAATTATTTTTGACAATATTAAATTATTGGCCCAATTATGCAAGTTCAAGGTCAATACCAGTTTTCTTCTTGTTGATTTTGATTGAATCTCCATCCTTAAAATCTCCCTCAAGAAACTTTTGCGTAAGAGGATCCTCGATTAAATCTTGAATTTTGCGTCTTACGGGTCTTGCGCCGTAATGCGGATCGTAGCTTTCTTTAGCTAAAAATTCAAGTGCGGTCGGGGAGAGATGCAGTTTGAGTTTTTTCGATTCAAGACGTTTTTCAAGCATTTCGATATGAAGTTTTACAATTTCCTTAATATTGTCATTTGTAAGAGCCCTGAATACTATAACTTTATCAATTCTGTTTAAAAATTCCGGTTTAAAGTTTTCTTTAAGTTCATTTAAAATTTCGGTTTTGGTTCGCTGATAATCTTTTTCCGCGGCCTTCAGCTCGTTTTCCTTTAAATCAAAGCCTATGGGAGCCGCCTTTTTGGTCAATTTATCAGCTCCGATATTTGAAGTAAGAATAACAATGGTATTTTTAAAATCTACTTTTCTGCCTTTTGAATCAGTTAATACTCCATCCTCCAAAATCTGAAGCAGTAAATTAAACACCTCCGGATGGGCTTTTTCAATTTCATCAAAAAGAACGATTGAATATGGTTTTCTGCGGATTGTTTCCGTAAGCTGGCCGCCATCATCATACCCCACATAACCTGCGGTGGTTCCTATTAACCTTGAGGTTGTATGTTTTTCCATAAACTCACTCATGTCGATTTTAACAAGAGCGTTTTTGTCGTTATAAACTTCATCGGCAAGAGCTCTCACGAGTTCGGTTTTACCAACTCCGGTTGGACCCATAAATATAAATGAACCGATTGGTCTGTTAACATCTGCAAATCCAGCTCGCGACCTTCTTATTGCTTTGCAAACCGTTTCAACAGCTTCATCCTGTCCGATTATTCTTTTCTTAAGCCGTTTTTCAAGATTCATGAGCCTGTCCATATCGCTTTTTACAAGTCTTGTAACGGGAACACCCGTCATATTCGAAACCACTTTGGCAATATCGTCTTCCGAAACCTTTTGCCTTTTTTCTCGTGGAAGTTTAACAGTTCTTGCTTCTTCGATCTTTTTTAAAAGATCAAGTTCAGTGTTCCTAAGCTCAGCCGCAAGTTCATAATTCTGTTTTGATACAGCTTCTTCTTTTTGCTTGATAATTTTATTTAGTTCTTTCTGGAATTTTTTTGTGGAATCCGGATCCCCCTTAATATTTACACGTTTCAAAGAGGCCGCTTCGTCAAGCAGGTCAATTGCTTTGTCAGGCAGGAACCTGTCGTTAATATATCTTTTTGACATTACAATGGCTGCTTCGGTGGCATCATCGGTAATCTGAAGATTATGGTGTTCTTCAAAAGATTTTCGCAGACCTTCTACCATTGCGCGTGTTTCATCTATAGAGGGCTCGTCAACTATTACCGGCTGAAAACGCCTTTCCAATGCGGCATCGTTTTCAATCTGTTTTCTGTATTCATTAGTGGTGGTTGCTCCTATTATCTGCACTGAACCTCTTGATAAGGCGGGTTTTAAAATATTAGCCGCATCAAGACTGCCTTCGGCCGATCCTGCGCCAACAACAGTATGAAGTTCATCAATAAACAAAATTGCATTTTTAACGGTTTTCAATTCATCCAGAATTTGTTTTACACGCTCCTCGAATTCACCGCGGTATTTTGTTCCGGCAATAACGGAAGTCATGGAAAGTGACAGGATTTTTTTATTAAGAAGCGCTTCAGGCACTTTTTCATTTGCTATGGCCTGAGCAAGCCCCTCAACAATGGCAGTTTTACCAACACCGGGCTCGCCTATAACAACAGGATTATTCTTTGTTTTTCTGCATAAAATACTGACAACTCTTTCAATTTCTTTTTGCCTGCCGATCACAGGTTCAAGTTTGCCCTCATGAGCTTCCTGAATCAGATCCTGCGTAAAATAATCAAGAGCCGGCGTTTTGGTCTTTTTTTCCTCCTTTTTATGTTTGTATGCGTCTTTATATTGTTCTTTTTCAAGATTTCCCACAAGAACACCCTGCAGCCCCGACAAAAAGAATTCAATCGGGTTCATGGTATGCATCTGCTGCGGGTTTACACCAGGCATCTTAACCTGCTGCTGACCTTTTTCAAATGTCTGAACAATCTGGTCTTTTAAATCGGAGGGATTGATTTTCATGTTTTCCAAAATTACGGTTGCAGCCGTATTTTCCTGAGAAACCAGAGCATATAAAAGATGCTCGGTTCCGATGTATGAATGATTGTATTTTTCGCCTGTTTTTAAAGCTTCTTCAATTACCTGTTTTGCAAAGCCCGAAAGACCGGTTTGTTTATTGGGTTTTAGCTCATGCTTTTGCGTTGAAAGTCTTCCTACGGTTTTTAAAACCATGTTCACATTATCTTCAGAAACTCCGAAGCTAAAAAGAATATTCGCTCCCAATGAACTTGACTGTGTTAATATGCCGAGCAATATGTGTTCGGTGCCAACGTAATCCAGGCTGGCGTTTTTTGCTTTTTCCTGAGCTATGATCAAGGCCTGTTTAGCCTCTTTTGTGAATTTTGAAAATTTATCCTGTGTGTTCATATATATTTATTTGTTATTTCTTTAAATATTAGCATAATTTAGCCAAAATATTAATTTATACTTTTCATTTTCGCTTTACTCGCCGAATGAAATGTTGTGTATAAAATATTTGATCAAATTAGCACTCTGTATTTTAGAGTGCTAACGAATGATTGTCAATTGTAAATTATTATTTGAGTTGTATGCTTGCCGCAATGTCCATTATATAGGCATCATTGGCAGTTGGACCGTGGATTTTATAAATTTTTCCGTTTTCAGCTTGTATATAAACAGCGGTTTGCCCGTCTGTAACAACCTTAACACCTTGGTTCGAACCGAGAGACAGTGTGGAGCCGGAAGGAACGCTTCCTGTAACTATATCAATACTAACAAGTTCATTACCGTCTTCAACGGGCTGGTTGGAAAAGCCATAATGATGAAGAGTATCGCCTAATCCGCCGGAGCCAGAATAATACCAGCTTGATGGATACTGGGCCTGAAATTTATACAGGGAGCTTTCAAAATATCTGTAACCTTCTTTAACAACAGCTTCCTGCTGTGTGCCGGAACTGCTCAGGGTAATAACGGTTTTTTCAGCGCTTTCAACCGGATTCTCTCCGCTTACCCTGGTCCAGGAAGTGGTTTCTCCGGGTTTGAAATAACCGACAACCGAGGTTTCAAGTTGGGTGGCCTGTTGATTATATGTTAAAAGAACACGCCTTTTTTCTGTTCCGCTGCCATAAACCACATAAACATAATTTGGTTTGGCGAATTCAAATGAATAAGCGCTCCATGAACCCGAAGATGCGGCTTCGGGAGCAATATTGTTTATGCTTTGTGCTATGTACTGAGAAACAACTCCGTATGAGGAATCTGTTGTAACGATCGGTGTGTCAGAAGCAGTTTGGGTGATCGAGGGAGAATCATTAACAACAGGGGGTTCAGTTTTCTGTTCCGGTAATGTTGCGGCAGCCGGGGCATCGACCGGGGCATCGGCCGGAGCAAAACCTATAAACTGAAAAGTCGCAATTATGCTGAAATATGTATTCCTGTTGTTTATAAGATCAATTGATGCGGAACCTTTAAAAGAAATTTTATAAATATATTCATTTCTTGAAAGATACACATCAATTTCATTCTGGTCAGCGCTTTGCTTTTTTAGACCTTCAAGCTGGTCGGGACCGACTTTGGTTTGTATATAACCAGAATTAACTATTAAAAGCGGGTCTGTAGGCAAATTTAAAAATTTTTCAACTGTATCTCTTGATGGATTTGAATACCTTGTAACAACAACCATATCGGTTTCAAGTGCTGCAGGCTGCTCCTCTTGGGATGCAGGTTTTGGAGCTGAAAACGTAACTGTGTTTGTTTCTTCTTTTGTTGTCCAGTTATCAAGATAGGTAAGTTTAAAACCCAAGTTTGCATTTTGATATTCGCTGGCGGTTCCGGGCGTGGACGGTTTTTCTTTAATAATTTCTTCAGCCAGATCAATGCTTTTTACATCCATCAAATCCTTGCCGTCAGTGGCTTTTGTTATAACTCCTCTTACTTCAACTTTTTTATTTAAATATTTTTCCGAATCAAGATTAATATTTTGGCTTTTTAGTCGTATTGTGCCGCTTAGCTCCGTTTCAAGAAAATGTGTTCCTTCGCCTATGGACATCCCTCCCAGTGATTTTAATATTCCGATATGTTTTTCCTGCACGGTTTGCTGGGTTTGCGTTTCAGCTGCATCTTCTCCGCCTGAGCAGCCTGCAACAAAAAACAACGCGCTGATTAATAAACCTCCGATAATAAGAGCTGAAATTTTTTTCATGTCAAAATAAATTAATGATTTAAAAATTTAATCAGCCAAAATTATATCACTTTATGGAAAAATCAACAGGATTATATTCAAGTCCCAGATGTTGGTATGCCGGTTTCCTTGCTGTCCTGCCCCTTTGCGTCCTTTCAACAAAACCCAGTTTTATTAAAAAAGGTTCATATACTTCTTCTATAGTTGCCTGCTCTTCGCTGGCTGCCGCGGCTATTGCACTTATACCCACGGGGCCGCCGTTGAATTTCTCAATTAAAATTTTTAAAAGATCCCTGTCCTGCTGATCAAGGCCAAGTTCATCAATACCCAATGACGCAAGACCTTCTTTCGCATTGTTTAATGTAATTTTTTTTTGATTATTAACTTCGGCAAAATCGCGTATGCGTTTAAGAAGTCTGTTTGCTATGCGAGGGGTCTGTCTGGATGATTTGGCGATTTTTGCGGCGGCATCTTCATCAATTTCAAAATTCAGTATTCTTGAGGTGCGCTTAACAATAGCCAGAATATCTTCGTCAGAATAAAAATTCAGTTTGAATACATTACCGAAACGATCCCGGAGCGGCGAAGAAAGCATACTCATTTTTGTTGTTGCTCCAATCAGGGTAAAGCGGGGGATTGATAGTCTTACAGACCTTGCCGAAGGACCCTGCCCGATAATTATATCAATTCCAAAATCTTCCATTGCTGTATATAAAACCTCCTCAATCGCGGGTCTTAACCTGTGGATTTCATCGATAAACAAAACGTCGAATTCTTTTAAATTGGTTAAAATTGAAGCCAGATCACCCTGCTTTTCGAGTGCGGGTCCGGAAGTCATTTTTATATTAACGCCCATTTCATTGCTTATAATGTGAGACAGTGTGGTTTTTCCAAGGCCTGCCGGTCCGTGCACCAGAATATGTTCAAGAGGCTCTTTTCTCTTTTTTGCGGCTGCAATGGCGATTAAAAGATTTTTTTTGATTTCGTTCTGCCCGATATAATCATTTAAAGTGCGAGGCCTTAAAGAAATTTCTTGTGTTCTTTTAACTGGTGATTTCTCCGAAGGGTCGATAACCCTTTTATTATTAACAATTCCTTCCTCAATCATAAATGTTTATTTATTATTACGCTTCGTTTGCAAGAGAGGCTGCGGAGTCTGATGCGTTTTGGTAACTTTCGGGTCTGCAGTTCTGGATATGTCCCATTAAAAACGCTTTTGCTCCATCGGGATCCGGAGCTTCGGTAAACAAAATAGTTGTTTTTGATGATGCTGTTTCTATTTTAATTGTTCCGTAGTCAAAAAGATATAATATTGACAGAATGCCGTGCTCCTGCGAACTCACCTCCTGAATATCATGAAGCAGCCCTGAATATTCTTTTTTTATTGTTAAAAGCTCCCAGTCGATATGAACCACCCTTTGATTTGTGATTACAAGTTTATCAAGCCAGTAAATAAGCGCCAGATAAATTATAACGATTGTAAAGATTGCAATAACTGTTACATTGGCAACAACCAGGTAAAAATAAGGTATAGAATTCGACACAAGATAAATAAGAAAGAAAAACGGAAGACTCGCTCCGACTGTTTTAAACATTTGAACTATAAAAGGAAATGGATGATGATGAATGATTTTAACAATTTCTTCGTCTTTTTGAAGTTTCATGTATAATTATTGTTGATAAATAATATAGGCATTACTATACTAAAAATTCCTAAAAAGTCAAGTAAGCGGAGCGATATGCCTTTTACAACCTAAATATAATTCAAATAAACAAAAATAACAATGTTAGAACAAGAAAAATTCAAATGGACATTATCTGATGTGTTTAATGTTTTTGTAAGTGTTTTTACAATAGAATTTTTTCTTTACATTATAATAAAATTTTGTGATCTGCCTTATGATGCGCATGTTCTGTATAAATTTATTATATATATACTGCAGGTTGCCGGTATGATTCTGCCTTTATATTATTTTGCGGTTTACAAAAAAGGTGCGAAATTAAAAGATTTTGGATTTAAATCAATAGGTCTAAAAAAAACAGTGCTATGGGTGCTTTTTTCTTATGTGGTTTATATAGGAACGGGAGTTCTTTTGATTATGACTTTTTACAGTCTCGGAATCGGTTCTCTTGGCTTTGAACCACAAAAATCAATTTTTGAAATTTTCGGAAGAGATACTCTGGGCATTGCAATTGCATTTCTCATAGCGCTTGTTATTGCGCCTTTAACCGAAGAAATCTTTTTTAGAGGATTCGTGCTTCAGACTTTGGCAAAAATTTTGGGGCCTGCGTGGGGTATCGCGTTAACCGCTCTAATTTTCGCTTCCGTTCATTTCGAATTTCAGTCAATTATGCCATTATTAATATTGTCGGTTGTTTTAAATGTTTTATTTATCAAAACACGTTCTGTCTGGCCCGGAATCGTATTCCATATACTTAATAACAGTATCGCATTTTTTATTGTCCTTTTTGGAATTGTAGTATAAACTTTTTGCAGTTTTTTTTGTCAATTGTCAAATGTAATAATATGCGCCCGTAGCTCAGCTGGATAGAGCAACACCCTTCTAAGGTGAAGGTCGCAGGTTCGAATCCTGCCGGGCGTACCATATACCCCGCCTTGGCGGGGTACATCCGCCCCCTGGCTTTAAAGGGGCGGATATGAATAAACAAATCCCGTCTTCGGGGTACAAGCGGCCGTAAGCATTTTAAAGGGCCGCGATATGATAAAAATTGTTAATTGTTTATATGCCAAAAAAGCTTATATTAATAAGCGACCTCCATATAGGAGGAGAACCGGATATTGAAGATTTTCAGTGCGGCGCCGAATTTGGAGCTTTTGTCGACCATCTTCTTAATACAAGTTTCCAATTTGACCTTGAATTAATAATAAACGGTGATTTTTTTGACCTTTGGAAATGTTATGACCAAAAAGATGAAAAAATAAACTATATTATTGCAATGCATCAAAATCTTTTTGATAAATTAAAAGAATTCGGCAATAAAAATAAAATAACTGTTATTCCCGGAAACCATGACCATGAACTTGTGTACAACAAAAAACTTCAGGATGACCTTAAAAAGTACAATATAAATGTTGATCCCAATCAGTTTTTTAAGCGCGAATTGTCCAAAAAAAACAAAAAGTTCATAATTATCGGCGAACACGGCAATCAGGTGGAACCTGCTTCGTCGTTTACCGATTTTTATCTGCCGACCGAAAGTTCACTTTCATATCATGTTACAACACAGTTCGTTTATAGGCTTATGAGGCTCGGTACAAAGAAAAAAAAGCCCCACTGGATGCATGAAGTTGACAATGTTGACACTGACCTTATACCTTACTGGCTTTTAAGCAAATATTTTTATAATGAGATAGGACCGATTCTTAAATCAATACTTGTTCCGATGTTGATACTTTTCAGTCTTGCCATACCATACTTTATTTTTGATATTGTGACCGATTTCTATCAGCCAAGATTCCTGATGCCTGTAATAAATTTTCTTGACACCAATCTAATAATGAAAGGAATTATTTTTATTCTTTATTTTGACATGGTTGTTGTGATTTTGCTGCTTTTTGCTTCTTTGCTGCGTAAAGACTTTAATAAAAGGTTAAGAGGATACGGAGTCCAGAGTTTAAGCGATATTTTGCTTTCAAAACAAAGATCCTATAAAGAAAAGGCTCGAGATGTAATAAACGGTTTAAACCCTTTTAATACAAAAGCCGACCTATATATCACGGGCCATACGCACTGCGCGGTTTTACATAAAGAAGATAATATGTTTTTAGCGGATACCGGCAGCTGGAAACAGCTTACAAAACGTGTACCCGCATATTTCAGGTTTCCCCCGATATTTTATCCCTTTTATTTATTAAGTTATGTTGAAGTTTATGAACAGCCTGAAAACATTACAGTTGAACTGCGGGCTTGGCCCAAACCGTTTACTTCCAGATTAACAATCCTTGAAAAGATATTTATTAAACGGAAAAAGAACGTTCCCGAGCCGATTCTCGCTGATACCCTTATTAAAACTTACTCTTGCTAAAACTTTCAATCTGTATTAATATTTCGACTTAAAATAATTATTGGAATATATGGAAGTCGAATTTCAGCGCGCAAAAAGACTTATTGATAAAGCTGAAAGAATCCTGCTTATCGCGCATAGAAAACCGGACGGTGACACCCTTGGAACATGCATTGCTCTGCATCTTGCTTTGTCGAAAGAATCAAAAGAAGTCCAAAAAGCCTGTATAGATGACATTCCCGACAGGTATACTTATATGACCGATATAAAAGAATATATAAAAGAATTTAATTATCACGAATATGATTTGTTGATAGTTTGCGATGCCGGGGCTTCGTATATGACGGATTATCATAAAATTTATCCTGATATTTTTAAAGGTGAAGTACCTGTAATAAACATTGATCATCACGCTTCAAACGATAATTTCGGCACGGTCAATATCGTTGATCATCATGCGGCTTCAACAACCGTTATTTTATACAGATTTTTTAAATACGCTGGATATAATTTTACACCGCAGATTGCCACGGCCATTCTTACCGGACTTTATAATGACACCGGAAGTTTTATGCATCAGAATACATCACCTGAAACATTAAAAATCGCGGGAGAAATGACAGCCTGCGGAGGAAGGGTTGTTGATGTTTCAAGAAATTTATTTAAAACAACACCTGTTTCAACACTAAAATTATGGGGAAGAGTGCTTGAAAATTTAAAAGTAAACAGCGAGGGCGTTGCGCTTTCTGTGATTACAAAACAGGATTTTGATGAATGCGAGGCGCAGATTGACGAGCTTTCGGGCGCAGTTGATTTTATAAACTGCGTTCCGGGTACAAAATTTACCGTTCTTCTGCACGAAGATGATGCCGGCAATGTAAAAGGTTCGTTTAGAACACGAAATGAAGATGTTGATCTTGAAGAAATCGCGGGAAAATTCGGCGGCGGCGGACACAAAAAAGCAGCGGGTTTTACAATTCCCGGTCGTCTTGAAAAAGACATTAGATGGAAAATAATCCCGCTAAACGGTGCTGACAGAAGGCATCGGTCATTAAGATCAATTGACCTTTAAATTTTGTTTTGGTAATCTTATCAGGCAAAAATTTAAAAGTTAATTTTTTCAGTTATGATACGTAAATCAACCGCAATTCTATTGATTTTAATATTCGCGCTTTTAACTCTGCCGACTCTTTTTGTAAGAGCGGTTTCAACAACTTATCTTGACCCCGGCTTTTATGAGGGGCAGATGCTGGATGAAGTTTACAATTACACATCGGATTATATAAGCGAAGAAATTGCAAAGGATGAGAAGGTGTCAAAATATTATAACAAACAGGAAATTCAGGAATTTTTAGAGGAAAGTTTTACAAAAGATAATTTAAGAGATATTTCAAAGGATTTTATTTCACAGTTAAAAGCTTTGGGGGAAAAACGAAAAACCGATGCCATAAAAATTTCGCTTCTGCCAATAAAAGAAAATATTACAAAAATGTCCGGTCAGATTGCAATAAAAATAGTTGCAGGCATTCCCGACTGTACAGACGAAGATGCCGTTATTTTGGATGCACAGATGCCGGAATGCGTTCCCGCCTCGGTTCAGCGAATGGAACTCGAGTTGCAGGTAAAAAGAGAAATTGAAAGAAATCTCACCGATGTTATTCCCGGTGAATTTACACTGGATCTGGATACCGGTGAAAACGCCTACGATGCAAAATTAACCGATATGCTGAGCATAATTAAGTATATCGAAATGATACTTCCTCTTATTTTGCTTATAGTGCTGCTGTTAATAATGCTGATTATTTACAAGCCCTATACAACAGTTATGGGTTTTTCGGGGGCTGCATTGATTTCGGGCGGAGTTTTTGGTCTGGTTTTCGCGCAGCTTTTAAATTATCTTCCTTCAATGATAGCCTCGGGCCAGGAACAGCAGATAGTTAATATTTATTCTTTGGTTTTCGGAGTATTAACGCAAAAAATAACAGTTTACGCTGTATATATGGGAGCGGTCGGTCTTGTAATTGTGCTTGCCGCGATTTTCTTAAAAAAAAGCCATCATAACCCTGAAAAAGTTTGACGCATAACAGATATTTATTATTTGTGGGGATTTCGGGAATAGTAAGCTGGGTTGCCTGGTTCATTGTTTTAAACAAACTTGATCCTTTTGAATCAACGGAACTTGCTTTGGGGCTTTTCTTTTTAAGTTTGTTTTTCGCTTTAAGCTGTACTTTTACCATAATAGGATTCTATTTTAGATTATGGCTAAATAAGAATGAAATATTTTCATCTCATTTGCATATAGCATTTAGGCAGGGGATTGAACTAACCATAATCGCCCTCGGATGCATTTTTTTCTTAATTTTGGGAGTACTTAACTGGTGGTCTGGCTTTTTGCTGATTTTATGCGTTTCGCTGGTTGAACTATATTTCGCGGCAAGAGAAGAAATATAAATGGGGATAAATATAATCGGTCGATTACATTAACGGTTGTTTTTTTGCGCATAAAAAAAGATGTGCGCGGCAAAATAAAATATGGGAAAAAGGCGGAGGAAGTATTACTTCGCTCCGCCTTTAGAATTTTTCGGTGTGTCTGTAAGAGGTGCTCAAGGGGAATGCTCAATTGAATGAACAAAACCCCGAGCAGGAAGGAAGGTAGGGATAGGGGGGGGTTAGCGGCCGGATCCGCGGGGGATGTGGACGCCGGAGCGCCCCTCCGCCTGATTCTGCTGTTTGAGGCGGATCAGATCCGCCTCCCAATGTTTCATCCAGTTTTCACCGGATGAAATCCGTCGGCCGTGATCGGTCACGGTGCCTTCGATTTTGTCGACTCTGCCCTCGAGGCGGGCGAGCCGACCGTTGAAAGTCCGGTGGCGGGGGGCGGGGGCGGCTTTTCGGCCGCTTGTGCTCCGGGGAGCGGCGGCCGGAGGAGGGGGGCAGGGAGGCTGAGCCGGTGGCTGCACCGCGAGGGGTGCAGGGGGCTCGGGAGCCGGTGGTGCCCGGTACCCAACTTGGCAGCGAAGTGCCGTGGAGGTTAGGCAGATTGAACCTACCTTCAAGAGGCAAGGATCTGCCACATCCACGCCTACCTTGTCGCCCGGGTAGGTAGGGGTGCCGACCGGTAGAGGCGGGTCGTGACATGCGTCAAACCATTCCATGTCCTTATCATGGACACAGAATATGGTCCGACGAAGTGATATAGCTGCCTGGGCCGAGCAGAGGCGGCCGATGCTGCTCTGCTGCCAAGTCGCGGCCAGCGGGGCTGCCGTCACCGGAGCAGCCATGCTCGCCGGTGGCGTTGAGGCCGGCGCTGCCGTCGGCGGCGTGACCGGGGGCGTCACTGCTGGTGCGGTGGTGGAAGGCGTGACCGTGGGCTTCACCGGAGTCACAGTCGCTGTCGGCGCGGAAGGCGCGTTCATGCTGCCGGGAGGCAGATAAGGCGCCGCTGTCGAGGCGCTTGCCCCCGAAGAGGGGGCTGGCGGCTTCCGGCCGTGAAAGTAAATCCCGGCCCAGATCAGGCCGCCCGTGACCACCACGATGAGCGGCAGTAGCAGCCACATCAAACCCGACGAGGCCTTGGGGGTGGGGTTCGGGGGGACCACCGGGGGAGGCGTGGAGGCCGGAGCCGCGGGGGACGGCGCAGGTGCGGCCGCCGGAGGCGGCTGCACAACAACGACCGTCGGAGGCGCGGTGTTCGCGGGGGTCGCAGAAGGCGTGGGCGTGGGAGCCGGAGCCGCTGCAGTCGCCGTGGGCGTTGGTGCTGCGGGAATCGCCAGAACTGGGGTAGAGGTATCGATTGCCCCAGAAACCGCTGGCGATGAATCCGACGTCAGCGGAGCCGACGCGGGTTCTGAGGAAGGTGTGGTCGGCGGCGGAGACGTGTCCGGCGCCGCGGGGACCGCCGCTGCCGAAGCCGCGGGCACCAAGGAGTACGCGCACGCAGGACAGTACGTTGCCTCCAGCGCCACGGGCACCTTGCAGTTCGCGCATTCCCGAACCTGCGGTTGCGTTTTCGGGGTAGGGGTTACTGACCCCATCCCCACTTGCGTTGCATCGTTTTTCTTCCTCGTACTCATCTCAATTCCTCCTTCCCCCTTTTAGAGACCAACAGGGGGATGTTGTGGTTGTTCCGTGATTGGGAATCTTAAGCGACGGGGTCTCTGATCCGCCGCTGATTTGCCTCTATCAAAGTTATTTTTAAAACCCGCGGCAGAGTTAATATTAATTATTAAGCCGCAGGCATAATCTTCCTTCAAATATTATTACTTACAGACACAGAGAATAGTTCTGCCCGCGACTAAAGACTCGGGATGCAGATTATATAAAACCCGGACCGGCTTTAGGTCGCAGTCTGAGCAGAACATTCTCTGTGCTTTTTTATCCTGATTTTCAAAGAACAAAAAACCATTTAGGTATAACACAATTAGCTAAACGGCCTTACAATAAATCCAATTTTTAACTTGAACACAATCATGCTTTTTGACAAAATCAAAATAAGGCGTAAAGATTACGTCAAAAAAGCAATTTTGTCAACAACAAATTGTCGATAGGTAAATTTAATTATTATGTTCAGTAATCAGCCTGAGGTAAAACTCTGATATGATTTAGCGGCCATAAAACCACCCATGCTTTGCCTTCAATATTTGCACGCGGTAAAAAGTAAGCCTCTTCGCCTCTGCAGCCACCCTGAAAAGCATCCCTAAAGCAGCTTCTCGAATCGGTGCTTTCGTTGCGGTTATCTCCTAAAACAAAGTACTGGTCGTCAGGTACAGAAAAAGAAGTTTCCCGGTTTGTTGATGGGTTGGTCTTTCCTTTATTGTTTTCATTTAAATATTCCTCGGGCAGTTCATATCCGGTCGGGTAATCTTCATTAAACAAAAAAACATTTCCATCGATTAATTTGATTGTATCACCGGGAATTCCGATGATTCTTTTTATGTAAAATTGTTCCTGTGTATGAGGAGGATGAAAAACAATAATATCCCCGCGGTCCGGCTGGCTTAAACTCCATCCAAAGAAATCTTTATAAATAAGTTTGTTAACAATTATATATTCACCGTAGCCCTGCTGGCATTCATTGTTAAGATTGTTGAGAGTATCGCACATCGAAGGTCCGAAAACCTTAAAAGGAGATGCAATAAATGTTTGAATTATATAAACAAGACCGAAAACAATTAAAAGGTTTAATGCAAGATCAAGAACAAAAGTTAAAAACTTTCCGCCTTTTTCAGGTGCAACCGGCTTTTCTTCGTTTAATGGTTTTTGCGTTTGTTCTTTTTGTTCGGAAGGTTCCTGCTTTTTAAAAATATCAGAAACTTCATTTGGCTGTTCTTTGGGTGTTTCCTGCATATCAATCAAATATTAAATTCTTTCAAACTTTACTACACCTAATAAATACCTGCAATAGCTTGTTCATGTAGATCAGCCGTGAAAGCTTTAGCCCCCGTTTTGGCGATAAGTTGAATTCTGTAAATCGCTTCTGCAACATCAGCTCGCTGCATTTGTTGTATTGGATTAAATTTTGTTCCTTCGATTGTAAAAATATTTTTTTCTATGGCAAATTGCACATAAGGCGCATACCAGGCTTTTTCATCAATATCCGTATAAATAAATTCCGATACTTCCGGATTGATATCCACATTCATAGCCTCAACAAGCATTTTTAAAAATTCAACCTTGTTTACTGTTTCATTGGGCCTGAACGTTTTATCGGGATAACCCGCTACGATTTCAAGATTAACGGCTGTTGCAAGGTATTTTGCATACCATGCTGAAACATCGGTATCAGTATATGGCAGGTTTCTTACATTATCCAGATCGACCTTTATTCCCTCCAAAATCAATTTTAATACTTCAACGCGTGAAATTTTTTGATCGGGCCTGAATGAGCCGTCGGAATAACCCGCGATTACACCTTCTCGCTGTAAAAAACTAATTGCCTGAAAATTCGGATGGGCTTTTGAAATATCAACAAAAACTCCGGGATACATAATCTGGCTTTCAACCATAACCGTATCGGTTGCCACCATAAACTGTATTGGATTTTCGTTTTGCGGTGTGATTGTTATAGTTGCAACACCGTTAATAAAATCTTTAGCGTAAAGTTTGTTGTTTGTGAATACAAAACCACCCTGCATCTTATCAAACCTTACTGGAGAAGGAGGCACATAATCCTTAATTAAATTTCCCTTACGATCCTGCGCAATAATGGTAATTTCGATTTTTTCACCCGGTATAAATGAATTATCTCCCCGGATATCAAAATAAACATAGCCTTCGGTTGCAGGAAGATTAGAACTGGAAGCAGTACTGGTATTCGCACCTGTTGAAGTTGTGCCGGTGGAAGAAGAAGATGATGATGATGTTGTTGTTGTTGTCGTTGAAGTTGTTGATGTTGAGGATGAAGTTGAAGTTGTTTGGCTGGTTGTTGTTGTGTCGGCCGCAACAGTCACTCCGTTGTATTTTTGAATGTATGTTATTGGATTAATTGTGTTGGCAAGCGCAACATCTTTATTAAATCCGGCATTGATAGCCTGAGTAAAATTAAAACCCGCATCAGAGGCTTCTTTAGTTGTAAAATGCCAGTAAGGATGCCATGGAGCTGTGGATTTATCTATCTGGAAATGCAGATGAGGTGTCGTTGCGAGCCCGGAAGCTCCTGAATAACCTATAAGCTCGCCGCGTTTAACAACTTTGCCCTCTGTCACGAGTATCTGGCTTAAATGGCTGTAACTTGAGTAATATGTAGTTTTAATATTTTCGTTCTCATAAGAAGGAAAATTTTTATGTTCTATAACAAGATGATTTCCAAAGCCGCTTGAAAGCTCCTGGGTTTTTGTGACAATTCCGTTGCCTATGGCAAAAACAGGGGTTCCCGTAGGAATTTTAATATCAACCGCAAGATGACCTCCTGCGTATTCAATATTATCAAGAGTATAATTACCCATATACGGAACCGAATAAGTCACTTTCATGTTGATTATCGCTTCATGCGCGGCATTTCCCCATTTTAATGTGTCCATTGGGGTTTTTAATTTTATCGGATCGTACACCGGAATATTCATTATTTTTGATGTGGGCAGCTGACTGTATGTTAAGCTTCTTTCGGAGGAAGTTAACGCAACCCAGTTGGGAGCTTTTAAAATAGGCATCGAAAGACCGTCGTAAGGCGGCGCCTGTGTGGTTGGAATCACGCTTGCCTGAAAGTGGTACGCGTTTTGCTGAACAAGATAAACGGCAAGCGTCATAAAAAGCAGCATCGCGCTCCAGACAAGGCACAATTTTAAAGTATAATAAAGATTGTTTTTCTTCTTATTTTTCATTTTTGTTTTTATTTAGTTTTAGATATATTATTATACCAAAAAATGACCGTTAAATCAATGAAAGAAATAATCAGTTTTTCTTTAAAAGATACCAAAAAAGCCGCATATCAATTTGCCGAAATAATCAAAAAAAACATGCGGGGGGGCAGTATTGTGCGTTTAAAAGGCGAGCTTGGCGCGGGCAAAACCGTTTTTGCCAGATTTTTGGCTGAAGCACTGGGTATAGACGGGAATACAGTTAAAAGTCCCACATATACATATCTCAGGGAATATAAAGGTAAAGGTTTTAATGTTTATCATTTCGATTTTTATCGTTTAGAGGATGCTGATGAGCCGGTTCTTAATGAAATAATTGAAATTATTGAAAAAGGGGATAATGTTGTGCTGATTGAATGGCCTGAAAAAATCGAACATATTCTGCCAAAAAAATCCACGGAAATTAAACTTGATGTATGCGGAAGAAACAAAAGAAAAATAACCATAAGGCAAGATGACTGTTAAAAAAGCAATTGCTTTGCTTAAAAAAATGCGCCTTCCGGATCATATCGTCGACCACACAAAACAAGTTGCATATACGGCCGGCTTAATTTGCGATGAATATAAAAAGAAACATATTAAAATCAATAAAAACCGGGTTGTTTGCGCGGCATTACTGCATGATCTGTTTAAAATTTTAGATATCAGGGGGGCTGCATATAAAAGTCTTTGTAAAAATGCATCTAAAAAAGATATTGCCGTTTGGAACAGGCTGAAAAAGGAATACGGAAACGTAGATCATGCAATAGCTGCTTATACATATCTAAAATCAATAGGAGAAAATAAAATCGCGCTCATGGTAAGAAAACATAAGTTTGATGCTGTCTGCGAAAAACAGTTTATACCCGTTACACTTGAGGAGAAAATCACAACATATGCTGATAAGCGGGTTCTGCACAGTAAAATTGTGAGCCTTAAAAAACGCTTTTCTGACGGGGAAAAACGATATAATCCGAAAAAGGAAAATTTAGAGAAACAAAAAATGATTCATAGGTGCTATTTTCAAATGGAACGTGAAATTTTTAAAAAAATCAAAATGCGGCCGGAGGATATCAAATAATTAAATAAGTGAATTTAAAATCTCTCTTGTTTGCGGACCTACAATACCTGCACCTTCATCATTTTCCCCTGCAATTACACCCTTGGCTATTTGGAAAGCTATTACGGCTTCTTTTGTAATTTCACCAAAATAAGTAGTTGTTATGCCGCTTTTATAGAATCCAAGTTTTTTAAGTTGTTCTTGTAAAAGCGCAACCTGCTGCCCCGTACTTCCAAGGCTTAAATCAAAGGCAAATATTGATGAATGTGTATCTGTTGTTGCGTCAGCCGTATTTTCTGCGATTATTACAGGTTTTGCTTGGTTGAATGTTTCGGTTTTGGCCGCTATAAGAACTTTGTTGTTTGCCCTGTAGCCTATAATCTGATTTAAAGAATCACGCGTTTTAGGTCCAAACACTCCGGATCCGGAAGAATTTGTATTTTCAACAATGCCTTTTTTCTGCTGATATTTAAATACAGCATTTTTTGTTACATCACCGTAATATCCGGTTATTGATGTTCTGAACAGGTTCATGTTTGTTAATTCCTGCTGAAGCATTTTTACTTCATCCCCGCTGTCACCGGGATTTAAATCTTTAGTAAAAGCCGTATACGAAACTTTTACAATCGGAGTGCTGTTAGAGTCATTTATTGTATCTTCGTAAAATGAAGCAAGTTTTTCTGAGAGTTTGGCAAATGTTTTGGGGCCAAAAAAGCCTGCTCCAAGATCTTCTTCGTGATCAATAATCTGATTTTCTTTTTGAAATTCAAAAACCGCCTCAATAGTCTGCTCATCATAAATTCCGGTAACTTCAACATCGAATCCAAGTTTTTTTAGAGCTTCCTGCAGTTTTTTTACTTCATCTCCCGCATCATTCTTTCCAAGATTACTTACCGGGAGAATATCTTTTTTCCTTTTTTCAAACACAGCTTCTATTTTTGATCTTGTCTGCGGGCCAAAAAAGCCAGCTCCGAATTCCTGTTCGCTGTCAACAATTCCCTGATCTATTTGGAACGCGAGCAGTGCTTTATAAACTTCATCGCCGAAATATTTATCCGATTTGCCCTGATAGTAACCCAGCTCCCTTAAATAATCCTGCAGTGTTCCCACTCTGTCGCCTGAAACACCGTACCACAGATCCTGTGTGAAAACTTTTTGCTTGACGATAATATTTTGTACAAATTTTTCAGCTATGCTGAATCCCTCAAGATAAACATTTTCTTTGATATTAGGGTCAATTCCGTAAACTGTAACATTTACCGTTCTTTTTCCCCAGGTTAAAGCGCGTGACAGCCCCTGATCGCCGTATCCCATCCAAACATCAAGCCTGTCATAAGCATGGCCTCTCTGACCTGCGTGCACAATTGC
This sequence comes from Candidatus Peregrinibacteria bacterium, assembly GCA_016928915.1. Lineage (GTDB taxonomy): Bacteria > Patescibacteriota > Gracilibacteria > UBA1369 > PNNO01 > JAFGJT01. Next base: position 13,007 of record JAFGJT010000012.1, on the reverse strand, counting down.
GCCTCCGCGGTCGTGAACAGCTACAATTCCAATTCCCGGTATATTCATTTTGGTGCCGAACGCATATGAGGACGGCGCAGCAATCATTCCCGGATACACCTGTGTTCCGTCAGCGCTATGTACGCCATTTCCGTTTAATCTTATGTCGCCTTCGTAGCTGCCGGTAACGTAACGCGTTTGCCCCGGAAGAGGGGAATAATATGCGGAAATTGTAAACGTCTGCTGATAGGATGAATACGCGGTTTTAAACAATGCAAAAAAACTAATGATTCCAAGTGCAATAAGGAATATTAATTTAACCTGTTTGTAATAATGATAAAAATTGTTGTTTATTGTAACCATTTTTATGTTTGTTTTTTATTTTTTTATCTTTACATTATGCCACAAAACCAACTTTTTTTCATGCATGACGAATAGACAAAAGCCACTTAATCTTGTGTGATTATATAAATTAGTTGGGACTGTTTAAAAAATAGCTCCGATCCTTCTTAAAATTTCGCGGTCTACAAATGATTTTTCGCGTCCGTATGTTAAACGCGAAAGCTGTTTTATAGCTTCGGCAATTTCAGTATCGCCTTTTTCAAGATACGGGTTGACCGGTGTGATGCTGAAAGGACGTGAAGGCTGGGAATCTATGGAAAGTTTGATTACAGCCTTAAATTTATCAAGATTAATAAGATCCTGATCAGAAAACACAGGCGCCATTTCTTTTGCCATATATTCAGCATCGGTAGCGCCTATTTTATAGCACATCATTGTTCCTACATTTCCGAACACGGCATCTTTAACCTTTGATTTGCCGTCTTCACCCTCAAGCTGTTTAATATATTGGTGCGCCATTATCAAACCAAGTCTGTACTTTCTTGCCTCGGAAAGAATAGTTTCAATACTTTCGGTAACATAGTTCTGGAATTCATCAACATACAAAAAGAAATCTTTTCTTTCTCCTTTTGATTCGCGCTGTCTGCGAAGAGCCGCCATCTGCAGCTTTTGAACAATAAGCATGCCCAAAAGTTTCGAATTGATTTCACCGGTTGTGCCCTTTGAAAGATTCATAAGCAGAATTTTTTTGCTGTTCATGGCTTCCGAAAAATCAAAACTCGATTTTGTCTGTCCGATTATATTTCTCATCATTGTGTTGGTAACAAACTGACCGAATTTTGCGGCGAAATAGGGGATCATTTCCTGTTTTTCACGCGCGCCCGTTTTGGCCATTTGATGCTCCCAGAATGATCTTACAATAGGATTTTTAACATGCTCCACCTTTAGTTTTTGATATTCATCATCGGTAAACAAACGCACCATATCGGTTAAAGCGCCTCCCTCGGGATCTTCAAGAAGTGTCAGACATCCGTTTCTAAAATAATCCTGGATTCTAGGTCCAAACACCTCCTCGCCGAAAAGTTTTATCATAATGTTCATGGCATCCATTGCAACAAGTTCTTTTTCTTCGGGAGTATCGGCTTCAAGAACATTTATGCCGATGGGTCGCTCAAGATCGGCGGGATTAAAGTAAATCACGTCATCCGCACGGCTCCGCGGAATAAAAGGAATAATATCCTCAATAAGCTGGCCGTGAGGATCAACAATACAAAGACCGTTTCCGTTTTCAAGATCCTGCCTTATCATAACCTGCAGAATTGAACTTTTACCTGTACCGGTTTGCCCGATAACATAAAAATGTCTGAATCTGTCTTCGTTTTTTAATCTTATTTCTTTTGTTTCGCCGCGATATTTGTTATAACCGAGCAGTATACCCTCGTTGGGAACATTAATAGGAGCGGGTGCTATTTTAAACCTTTGCCAGGCAATAACGGATGATTTATTGTACGTAATATTCGGCACATGAAAAAGGCTGGCAAGTTCATCGCATGAAAAAATCGCCATCTTTTGCTTTAGAGAATATGCAAGGGACCTTTTAAAACCTCTAAAAATAAAGTCTTTTACAAGTTCTCTGTCAGAGTGCCATTTGGTATCTTTAAAACTGTTTCCGTCAGGGGTTGAATACTGCGCAAAAGCGCTTTTAATATTTGTTAAATGTGTTTTTACCTCATGTTTTGAATTTGATGACACAATAACGCGGATAATTGCTTCATAACCGGATTGCGTGTTCTTTTCCTCAATTGCTTTAACTTCCTCCTCCTGCGCGGGCGTGGTTCTGCCCGTATCGGGCTTTTCAATGTCGGTTTTCTCATTATTAACCATCATATCAAAAAACGCGCGTATCCAGGTGATTGGATTAAAAGGCGAACCGGGTCTTTTGTTCTTTTTGTTAAAGATACCTTCAGCCATTTTTCTGCCTTTTTTCTGCCATCCGTTCTTTTTTGGTCTTACCATTATCTGGATGGCGGCCCCTTCGTCCGGCTTGAATTTTGAAAGTACATTTATAATCGCGTTAATCGGATCTGAATTGAGGCGTGTATGAGTCTTGAAAGGAATAACATAATCCTTGGACAATTTCATGTATGTTCCTCCCGTCTTGGAACGGGGCTGAAAAATATTGTAATCTTCAACCTGTTCAACAAAGCAGTCAGGATAAAAACTTGTAAGCTGTTTCTCAATTAGGCTAACAAGTTCCCGCGGACACACAATATAAAAATTGATTTCGCTGTTTAAAACAGCATATTCAAAGGATAAAAAATTTTGCCCTTTAAATTTATTTGAAAAATCGGACGAATAAATACTGTGCAAAGACTGATAAAACTGCGACATTATTCCTATTACTTCCTTAAAATCACTGCTTTTTGAATGTGATTCCTGCTCGCGCTCACGGTCATCTTTTGATTCTTTTAAGGGCACAAGGATCTTTAAAAAAACCATATTAATCGATCTTTTATAGTTAACAAGCCTTCTGTAAATAAACAAACCAAGCGAGACTAAAGCCCCGGCCGATATTAATCCAAGTAATGTTGTTAACAGAAAATCCATGTGTTTTTGTTTATCTATATATTATACTTGAATTTGGGCTTTTTTTAAAGGCTTCTATGGCTTTTTTATATTGATATGCATTTCAGCAAGTGTTTCAGCAGGAAGTAAGGAAGGAGCATTAAGCATCAAATCACGGGCTTTTTGGTCTTTGGGAAATGCAATGATTTCACGGATGTTCGGTTCATTCTGAAAGAGCATAATAAGCCTGTCGATACCTATCGCCAGCCCGCCGTGGGGAGGAGCGCCATACTCAAAAGCCGTTAACATATGACCAAATCTGCGTTTTGCGTCTTCTTTTGAAATCCCCAAATTATCAAAAATTTGTGACTGAAGCATTCTGTTATGGATTCTTATACTTCCGCCTCCCAGTTCACATCCGTTTAAAATAATATCATAAGCTTTTGCGCGAACTTTTTCTGGTTCGGTTTTTAAAAGATTGATATCCTCATCCAAAGGATGGGTAAAAGGGTGATGTGCGGCTGAAAGGTGCTGCTCCTCATCGTTCCATTCAAACATGGGAAAATGAGTAACCCATAAGTAAGAAAAAAGACTTTGATCGATTAAATCTAATTTTTTGCCGCACGCAAGCCTGACCTGACCAAGAGAAGTGCAGGCCGTGTTAAAATCATCGGCTGTAAAAAACACAATGTCGCCGTCTTTTGCCTGCGTATGCTTTTTAATTTTGTAAATTTCATCCTCATTAAAAAATTTGGAAACCGAAGATTTAACACCTTCACTTGTAAACGCCATGTTTGCAAGACCTTTTGCGCCGTATACTTTTGCAGTTTCTTCAAGTTCATCCAGATCTTTGCGTGTGAATTTTGCGCCGCCTTCCACTTTTAATGCTTTAATTACTCCGCCGCGTGTAATTGTATCAGTAAACACCTTAAAACCGCAGTTTGTCATAATTTCGGTCACATCACAGATCGGGAGCTCAAATCTTAAATCCGGCTTGTCAGAACCGTAATTATGCATTGCTTCATGCCATGTTAAACGCTTGAATGGCATTGAGTCGATTTTTTTATCCGGCAATATTTTTTTTGTAAGTTCAATCAGCATTCCTTCAATAATATTCATAATATCCTCTTCATGTATAAAGGACATTTCAACATCCAGCTGGGTAAATTCCGGCTGTCTGTCGCCGCGCTGATCTTCGTCTCTAAAACAACGCGCTACCTGAAAATAACGATCAAAAGAACCGATCATCAATAATTGTTTCAACTGCTGCGGAGATTGCGGCAAAACAAAAAAATGCCCGGGGTATAAACGTGAAGGTACGATATATTCGCGGCTGCCCTCGGGAGTGCCTTTGATCATAATGGGAGTTTCAACTTCAACAAAACCCTGTTTATCCATATAATCGCGCATAAATTTGATAATTTTATGCCTGTTAATAATATTTTTGTGCATCCTTTGCCTTCGCAAATCAAGATATCTGTATTTCAAACGGATCTCTTCAGACACCTCTTTGTCCTGGTCAATTTCAAAGGGCGGAACTTCGGATTTATTTAAAATTCTGGCGTGTTCAACCAATATTTCTATTTCTCCGGTTACAATGTTTTTATTCTCCATGCCATCCGGTCTTTTTTTTACCGTGCCTTTGATTTGAATTACATATTCACTGCGGCATTCATCTCCGATTTTATAAGCATCTTTATTATCAGGATGGAATGTGATTTGTGTAATACCGTATCCGTCGCGAAGATCAATAAAAATCAAACCGCCGTGATCGCGGCGTCTGTGCACCCATCCGGCAAGTTCAACTTCCTTTGTGTCGTGGGATTTATTAAGCTCGTTGCATGTATGTGTCCGGAACATGAATTTTGTTTTAAATAATAATCTTTTTCATTCTACTTATCCTTAACTTTTCCCGCAACACAAACAAAAGAAAATGGCTCTTGACAAAAGATATATTAAATGTCAAAATCTTACCTATAATTAATAATTATATTTTATTATGAGTATTATTATTGTCGGATCGGACGGTGAAAAAAATGATAGCGAAAAAAACAACTGCCCGAAAATTTCACCTGATTATGAAATACCTGACGATGTTCATCCTTGTCTTGAAATTATAAAACCCGACAAACAGTCCGAGCAGCCGTTATTGCCTCCCGGGATAATCCCGGTGGTTCCGCGGAAACAAAGGATACACGAGATAATTGGGGATAATTAATTTCTATGCTAGAAGCTTCGAAAGAGAATCCTTTAGCGGCTGATCAGCCTGAATGCCAAAGGGCAGTTTAACTTTTTGAATTCTGTTGTCGGATTTGATATGGATTTCACACGGTGTCTCGCCCTTATTGTTCAATAATAGGTCTTTTATTTTAGCCAGTTTGCCGGCATCGGCTTGTTCATTTATATTAATAATAAACACTTCTTCTGAAAGTTCGTCGGGGTTGTGCGGGGTAAGTTCATCTTGAATTTCGTTTTCTTCATCTTTCTTGGCTGTTTTCAAAAAATTTGGGGTAACAATGGTTATAATTTCTTCGGGATTATAAAGTTTGTCTCTTTTGGCGTTTGCAATCATGCTTTCGATATCAATTACTTTGGCCTCATCTACAACAAACTGAACAATTCCGCGGCGGTCAGAAAGTTCTCCGGTCATTACTACAATTACATCATCCTGAAACAAATGCCCGAATTTTTGATATGTTTTCGGAAAAACAATCACATCAAGTTTTCCGGTTGGATCTTCAATTTTAAAAGAAGCCATGTAAGCACCGCTTTTAGTGAAAATCTTTTTGTACATTGATATTATTCCTCCAATAATGAGTTTCTTGCCTATGTTTTTAGGTTTTAGGTCTCTAATTAAATGTGCTTTTTTTGCAAAATATTTTGTTAACCCCTGTAATGGATGAGCTGAAACATATAAACCCAAATACTGTTTTTCCCATTTTAATTTTTCAGTATTTGTTGCCGGTTCGATTTTTTTTAATTTGAGTTTTGTAACCTCGTGCTTTTCACCGCTTTCCTCAAGTATTCCAAAAATATCAGTCTGATCTTCCTTTATATTTTGATGATGAAATTTTGCAAAATTACTTATTTCATCAGTGCTTTCGGCTATTTGTTTTCGGTCGCCGAGATCATCAAATCCGCCAGAATAAGCCATTGCTTCAATCAATTTTTTATTAAGAATTTTTTGGGGAACACGGCTTGCAAATTCTTCAAAAGTTTTAAATGGTTTGTCGGCTCTTATATCGATTATTACTTGAGCGGCGTCCGATCCTATTCCTTTTATTGCCGCTAAACCAAACCGGATCTTCTTATCATCAACATAAGTAAAATTTGCAAAAGACTCGTTAACCGAAGGAGGAAGAACGGCAATTCCCATCTTGTTGCATTCGAAAATTTCAACAACAATTTTATCGGTGTTTCCGTAATCGCAGCTCATCAAAGCGGTCATAAACTCGGTCGGAAAATACGCTTTCATATATGCCGTATTATATGAAATCAATGCGTAAGAAGCTGCGTGGGCTTTATTAAATCCATAACCGGCAAAAGGTTCAATAACTTTTTCGAACACTTCCTGTGCGAATTCTTTTTTATGCCCCATTTTCACTGAACCATCAACGAATTTTATCATCTGTTCATGAAGAAGTGCTGGTATTTTTTTTCCAACGGCTTTTCGTAAAATATCAGCCTCGCCAAGAGTAAATCCCGCGAATTTCCGGGCAATCTGCAGAATTTGCTCCTGGTAAATTGCCACACCATAAGTTTCATTTAAAATATCGACAAATGAAGAATCCAGGTATTTAACTTTTGACGGATCGCGTTTGCCTTTTATATAACTCGGAATCCACTCCATCGGACCGGGACGGTAAAGAGAAATCATAGCTATAATATCTTCAATATGTGTTGGTTTAAGCTGCTGCAAATATCTTGTCATGCCGGGGGATTCAAGTTGGAACACGCCGAGCGTTTCTCCGCGTTGAAGAAGTTCAAAAGTTTTTTTATCATCAAGAGGGATTTCAGAAAGTTTTATATCAAGACCTTTGGTGCGTTTAACAATTTTTATTGCGGTTTCAAGTATTGTAAGATTTTTCAAACCTAAAAAGTCCATTTTTAAAAGCCCTATCTGCTCGATTGGTTTCATTGAATACTGTGTGATAATTGCGTTTTCATCAGTAGGAGAGCGCTGCAGCGGGGTGTAATTTATCAAAGACTGTTCGGAAATTACTACGGCACAGGCGTGCGTGCCAGCGTGACGTACCGTGCCGTCAAGTCGCGAGGCGATATCCAAAAGCTTTTGCGCTCTTTCATCGCTATTATAAACCGCATTTAAATCCGGATCATTTTCAACGGAATAAGAAAGCGGTTTATGTTTGCCCAATACAGTAGGCGGTACAAGTTTGGCAATCCTGTCCACCTCATCATAAGGATATCCCAGCCCGCGGCCCGTATCCCTCACAACCGCTTTTGCTGTCATTGTTCCGAATGTAATAATCTGCGCAACATTTTCGCGCCCGTATTTTTGTATTACATAAGCCAAAACCTCGTCACGTCTTGAATCCGCAAAATCAATATCAATATCAGGCATGGAAACGCGTGCGGGGTTTAAAAACCTTTCAAAAAGAAGCCCGTAAGCTAACGGATCAAGTTCGGTGATGTTTAAGGTATATGCAATAATTGAGCCGGCAGCTGAACCGCGCCCCGGCCCAACTAAAATTCCGTTGTCTTTAGCGTATTTAACAAAGTCATGAACAATTAAAAAATAAGTGTTAAAACCCATTTTATCAACGACATCAAGCTCATACTCCAGGCGCTTTAAAGCCTCTGCTCTTTCTTCTTCCTTATACTTTTTCTGTAACCCCTCCTCGCATAAAGTTTTTAAATATTGCTTTGCCGGTTCGTTTTGCGGAGTTGAAAAAGAGGGAAGCAAATTTTGATTGAATTCGATTTTCAAATTGCATTGATCTGCGATTTTTAAAGTATTTGTTAATGCTTCAGGTGTTTCTTTAAAAGCCTCCCACATCTCTTCAGGCGACCTTAAGGAATAATCACCTTCATAATGCATTCTGTCTTCATCCCCAACAGATTTGCCTGTCTGTATGCACAACAAAACATCATGCACTTCTTTGTCTTTAATTGAAACATAATGGGCATCATTTGTAGCAACAAGCGGGATATTGAATTTTTTTGAAAGTTCGATGATTTTATGGTTTACGATCATCTGGTTTTCAATTTCAGGATGGTCCTGCATCTCAAGGTAGAAATTTCCTTCACCGAAAATTTCTTTATAATTTTTTAAAGAAGACTCAATTTTTTCTTCATTATTATTTAGAATTAATCTTGGAATTTCTCCGGCCAGACAGGCCGTTAACGCGACAAGACCTTTTGAATGGGCTTTAAGCAAGCCAAAATCAATACGCGGTTTATAGTAAAAACCTTCAAGATGGGCTTTAGTTGTAAGCTCCATCAGATTCCGATAACCGTCAGCATCTTTAGCGAGCAAAACAATATGATACGGCTTGTTCTCGGGTCCCGGAATTTTATCAAAACGCGATGTCGGAGAAATATAAGCTTCAACACCTATTATAGGCTTGATACCGGCTTTTTCAGCTTCTCTATAAAATTCAATCGCACCATATAAAACACCATGGTCCGTTATTGCAACGGCACCCGCCCCTTGCTGCTTCGCCTTGGCAACAATATCAGCAGGCTTACCCAGCCCATCAAGCAGAGAATAATGGCTGTGAACATGAAGATGTATAAATTCAGGCATATAAAAAGGCTTTGGTACCGGGAAGAGGACTCGAACCTCCACGGGTTTCCCCACCAGCTCCTAAGGCTGACGTGTCTACCAATTCCACCATCCCGGCTAAAATTCAGTGGTTTTAAAGTATCAAAATTGATAACAAGCGTCAACTTTTATAAATCTTTTTAAATATATTGAAATATAGTTGACAAAAAGATGATTATCAATTACTATTCTTTCCTTTATAACGTACGAAAACAATTTTGCATCTTAATCAATTTTCTTGCTTGACATACGAATAAAGAACGAATATGTTGAAGCCACCTAAAACTAAATCTATATATAAATTAACTAATATGAAAACTTCGACCCAACAAGGCAGCTCACGAAGCATAAATATAAAAAAATTAAATCTTGCTGAAATTCTGGATGATATATTCATGGTATTAAGCTCAAAAGAAAAAGAAGTTGTTGTAAAGAGGTTTAGCCTTAACAACAAACCCAGAATGACTCTTGAAAAAATCGGACAGGAGTTTTCGGTAACCAGGGAGCGCATAAGACAGATTGAAAAGATAGCGCTTGGCAAATTAAAAAGAACAGTAACCAGCACAAAGCTTAATGAAATATCAATTCTTGCAAGGGGATTTATTCAGGACAGGGGAGGAGTTTCAACTGAAAAAACATTAATCAGCGAAATACTTAATGTTATAGGAAGCCAGGACAACATTGATGCGAGTATAATAAGGCTTGCTCTTAATATAACCCCGGAACTTGAACTTTCGGAAAAGAGCAATCTTTTTTATCCGTTCTGGAGAATAAATACAATTTTAGAAAAAAATGTTCAGGTGATTATAGATGCAGGCATTGCGCTTATGAACAAGAAGGGTGATGTAACCGACGCAGACAAACTCGGAGAAGAATTAAAAAACGAACTTGCGTCAAAAGGAATGAATTATGAAAAACAGACTTTAGTATCGTGTCTTGAAGTCGACAAAAGAATTAAAAAGGTTGGTGCGGGTTTCGGACTTATGAGTTGGAGGCATATTAATCCGCGCAGTATAAGGGATAAAGCATATATCGTACTAAAAAAAGCCCAAAACCCTCTGCATTTTATTGAAATAGCAAACAAAATCGCGGAATCGGGTTTTGATAAAAAAGTAGTTACGGTGCAGGCCGTGCATAATGAGCTTATTCGTTACGATCAGTTTGTTCTTGTCGGTCGCGGTCTTTATGCATTAAAAGAATGGGGATATAAAAAGGGGACTGTTGCCGATGTTATAGAGGATTTGCTGGCAAAAAAGAGTCCAATGAGTAAAAGTGATATTATTCAGGGAGTTCTAAAGCAAAGACAGGTTAAAAAAGGCACAATTTCTTTAAACCTTCAAAAAAATACTCATTTTGTAAGGGTCGGCCGCGCAATGTATTCTTTGGACAAAAAAATATAAAAAACAATGGAGGATTGCATTTTTTGTAAAATCATCAACCGTGAAATCAAATCCGAAATTGTGTATGAGGATGAATTTTGTGTTGCTTTTAACGATATAAATCCGAGAAAAAGGGTTCATATTTTGATTGTTCCAAAAAAACACATTCCCAGAGTTTCAGATATCAGTGATGATGATGAACTACTAATGGGTCATCTAATTAAAATCGCCAAGGAACTTGCTGTAAAAAACTCCAGCGAACATTACCAGCTCGTTTTTAATGTTGGAAAAGAAGCCGGCCAGATTATTTTTCACGTTCATCTTCATCTTATGGGAAATTAATTTATTTTGCCTATTTCGAGCGATAAATCAATTGGCTGAATTTTTTGGGTTATTGATCCCATTGAAATAACATCAACCCCGGATTTGGTATAATCAATAATATTGTCTTCGTTAATGCCTCCGGAGGCCTCAAACAGAAAAAAATTATCTAATTTTTTTTCGTGCATTTCTTCAATGAATTTTTTGATTTTTTCGGGCTGTATATTATCAAGCATGATTACCATTGGTATTGGCAGTTTTTTTAAACTCTGCAGCCTGTTTAAGTAAAACGCGCTTTCAGAAAGCTTTTCGGAATCCTGAAGTTCTATCTCAACAAAAGCATACTCAGTAACGGGCAAAGTAAAATTTGAAAAAAGTTTTTTTATATCATAATCAAATAAGGCGAGATGATTGTCTTTAATAAGAACGGCATCTGCAAGCGTTAAGCGGTGCGTGCCGCCACCGCCCATAATAACCGCTTTTTTATCAAGCCATCCCCAGGTTGTTTTTCGCGTTGGGCATAATAATATATCTTTATTTATGGTTTTAACTTTTTCGTTTAGTTTTCTTGTGCGGGCGGCGATACCGCATAGATGCTGAAGAAAATTAAGTATTACGCGTTCGGATTTTAAAATATCATGTATATCGCCTTCATATTCAAAAAGCATGTCATCTTTCATAAACGGATCTCCGTCGTTTACTTTGTTTAGTACTTTAAGATGCCCGAGGCGCGGCCTGAAGGCAGGATCGCTTTTGTCTATAAAATATTCGATTTCCTCGCCGCCCGCCATTATGCCCGGCTGGTTTGCGTAAATGCGGGCTTTAAAATTCTTTTTTTTAATTTTAAGGGAGTTTGTTGTAATATCTCCGTTTTCAGCAAGATCTTTTTCAAGCTCCAGAAAGGTAAATTTAAACACCCATTGTTTATAAACAGCATCAGCGATATTTAATCGCTTTCTTGCATTAAAGAAATTGTCTATAATTTGAGCGCGCTTTTCATCCATTTTATAGGCCCGCTTACAAGGCTGCTTCCGACCAGCAAAACCGGATGCAATAAAAAATACTATTTATTTTATATCATGCTTCCAAATAAGTATAAAGCAGTTACCCACGAGGCCAGTATAAACAAAATTCTTGATGCCAAGAAGAAACTGGGCAAAAAAGTTTTTATTTTGGCGCATCATTATCAGCGTGATGAAATAGTTGAAATCGCTGATGCAGTGGGAGATTCTCTTAAACTGTCAAAAATCGCCGCAGCCACTAAATCAAAATATATAATTTTTTGCGGCGTTCATTTTATGGCGGAAACTGCCGATATTATAAATAAAGGTAAAAAAGTCGTAATACTGCCCGATATAAACGCCGGATGTCCCATGGCTGACATGGCAGAAATTGAACAGGTGGAAAAAACATGGATGCAAATAGATAATAAAGATTTTATCCCTGTAACTTATATTAACAGTAAAGCTCAGGTTAAAGCTTTTTGCGGCAAAAACAATGGCTATATATGTACATCTTCAAATGCGGATAAAATTTTGCATCATCTTTTTAAAAACAATAAAAAGGTCTTCTTTCTTCCTGATAAAAATCTGGGCATAAACACGGCAAATAAACTTGGATTAAGTAAATCGGAAATTAAAAAGAAATTATTTTTATGGGATGGATATTGTCCTGTTCATATGCTTTTTAAAACCGAACAAGTTGAAAAAATCAAACAGGCCGATCCTGAAGTAAATATACTGGTGCATCCTGAAGTGCCGCCTCAAGTTGCCGCGAAAGCGGACTTTATGGGGTCAACCGAATACATAATAGATACAGTTCAGAAAGCCAAAAAAGGCACAAAGTGGGCAATAGCAACCGAAGTGCACCTGGTAGCGCGTATTGCAAGAAAAAATCCCGACAAACATATACAGCTTCTTTCCTCCCCGGTTTGTATGTGCTCGATGATGGACCGCACATCCCCGCAGCATGTTGCTTATGTCATGGAGTCTTTGCTGCAAAATAAAATTATCAATCGCATTAAAGTTGAAAAAAATACTGCCAGGTTGGCAAATCTCGCTATTAAAAGAATGCTTCAAATATCTTAAACGATTTCCTTTTTAACGTATTTCAGCCACAGATCCTTTATGAATTCACCGGTTGCATGTGCCAGAGAAGCTAATATTTCCTGCAGTCTTCTTAAATATGCTATTAAGCCGTTTAACTGATAAGCTTCAACCGGGCCTCCTTTATCCATGATGTGGCGGATTTTTTTTCTTAACTCTTTCATTTCTTTTTTAAGACTTCTTTCAACTTCTTTTTTCATAACTTTCAACGAAGGCAGCGTTGATATTTTAATTGCAGCACCTTGAGCGGCCGTTCCGGAAACAGCGGGTCCCGCATAGCCTTCCTGCGCCTTTTTTTCTTTTTCGCTTACCTCGCCCGAAGGAATTACAGCTTCCTTAATGGCTTCACGCGTTTCGGTTCCAACCAAAATTTCGGCTTCATGTTCTTTATGTTCAGCCTCTTGCCGTTCCTTTTCAAACTCTTTCTCAACCCTGATTTTATTATCTGAATCACCCACGATCATGTCTTAATTTTTCTTTATATTATAACGAAAATTAATATTTAAGTCAATCAGCCGTGCTGGTTTGTAT
>JAFGJT010000011.1 GCA_016928915.1 Candidatus Peregrinibacteria bacterium | reverse complement strand
TTTTATGTCACCGCTACAATTTGGAATCCTGAAATACCAGTTACAAAAACAAAAACTCAACTACGGTGTCTTAAATGTCTGAAACTATTACGCAGATTGCACATTAATTTCATCTACAACTTTTGCCGGCGGGGATTTAACGAGAACTTTCTTTAATCCAACAATTGCCAGTGACGCTGCTGCACTTGGAACAAAGAATAGTATTTAAACCTAATTAATCTATTACCCGCGCCGAGATCGCCAAAATTGATTTAATGGTAAGCCAGCTTTAAATTTTTGCATCATAAAAACCCTTTTGACACAAATGGATTTTTAGATATAATTAAGTCCTTTTTTAATATTAAAATGTCAGAAAACCTCACCTCCTTTAACGATCTTGAGCAAACCGCCGAAAAATTCCAAAGCGATCTTTTTGTTCAAAAACTTATACTTCTCAATATTAAACTTTGTGAATTAAGATATAGCCTTAGCAGAGAAAACGACCAAAAAATTATTGAAATAACGCAGTCCGATATAACCGAAGAACAAAAAGAAGAAATGATGATTAAAAATTTACAACTTACGCGGGGACAACTTAAAACATTTGAAGAAATGATTATTGAGCATATTGTTAAAGGATATATTGACAGTGATGGCGCTATATTTGATCTGCCGGAATTTAATCCTGAGTTTGACGGAAGATATATAGGCGTTGACGTAGGCTTAACCCCGACGGAATTACGCGCAGAGGTTAAAGAACGCGCAAGAATTTTAAGCGGGGAAGAACAGGGTCCGGATAATCCTTCGGCAATGTCCAAAAGAATATTCATATCTTTAAAAGAACTTATGGAAGACTTTTAGGGAATAGACGATTGGCGGGAACGAGCCCTTTCCCTTTCGCCCAACTTGGCCGCAGCCATTTTTTGTGCTATAATAACAAAAGAAACATTAAAAGACGGATGGGCGAATCAAGCTCGGGACAAAAACACCAATAAAATCATTAACATTAAAACACACAAATTATGCAGAAAGACTACATAAACCTTAAACTTAAAGACCCAAAAAACGGCGAGTATCTTCTGGCTGTTTTTCATCTTGTGCCGGGCAAGGGCATGGATCTGCTTTCCGCCGCTTCCGAAGTTGCGGCCGAATCTTCAACGGGCACTAATTTTAAAGTTAAAACCGAAACGGAATTTTCACGCAAGATGAACGCTCTTGTGTACAAAACCGACCCTAAACAACACCTTGTATGGATCGCTTATCCCTGGCGGCTTTTTGACCGCGGAGGCAACGTGCAGAACATTCTTACTTATGTTGTGGGAAATGTTCTGGGCATGAAAGAAGTGGACGAAATCAAACTTATGGATATATGGTTTCCCCCGGCAATGCTTGAGCAGTACGACGGCCCGAGCTACACAATTGACGATATGCGCAAGTATTTAAACGTTTACGACAGGCCGATTCTGGGCACGATCGTAAAACCAAAAATGGGCTTAACTTCAGCCGAATATGCTGAGGTTTGTTATGATTTTTGGGTTGGCGGCGGCGATTTTGTAAAGAACGACGAACCTCAGGCTGATCAGGATTTTTCTCCATACGACAAGATGGTGCATCATGTAAAAGAGGCAATGGATAAAGCGGTTAAAGAGACAGGGCATAAAAAAGTTCATTCGTTTAACGTTTCCGCGGCCGATTTTGATACTATGATCACCCGCTGCGAGCTTATCAAAAGCGTTTTCGAGCCGGGCTCTTATGCGTTTTTAATTGACGGAATAACAGCGGGATGGATGGCAACCCAGACTCTTCGCAGGCATTATCCCGATGTATTTATTCATTTCCACAGGGCAAGCCACGCGGCATATACACGCAAAGAAAATCCAATAGGTTTTTCAGTGCTGGTGTTGTCTAAATATGCGCGTCTTGCGGGTGCATCGGGAATTCATACCGGCACAGCGGGAATAGGTAAAATGGCAGGCACGGTAAGTGAAGACATTACCGCGGCTCACGGAATTTTAAAACTTGAGTCCGAAGGACATTTTTTTACACAGAACTGGGGCAAAATTTCTGAAAACGATGAAGATCTTATCGCAATGATAAACGAGGATAACGCGCACCATGTTATCTTGGAGGACGATAGCTGGCGCGGCATGAAAAAATGCTGCCCCATTATATCCGGCGGATTAAATCCCACAAAACTTAAACCTTTTATAGACGTTATGGGAGGTGTTGATTTTATTACAACCATGGGAGCTGGCTGCCACGCGCATCCGGACGGCACTCGGGCCGGAGCAACAGCCCTCGTTCAGGCATGCGAGGCGTATCTTAAAGGCATGGACATTAAAGATTACGCAAAAAACCACGCGGAGCTCGCCAAAGCCATAGAATTTTTCGGCAAATAGATATCCGGCACTCTCCTATAAAAACTTTTTGCCTTCCACAACCAAAACCTGTAAAATATACAAGCTAACAGGCTTATTCAGGCTAATAACTTAAGATGTCCTTAATCGATATACTAATTTTGGCGGGAGCTATAATACTTGGCGCTTTAATCAGCCAGGTAATATTTCGTAAAATCAAATTTGTTGACATTGAAAAGACCCGGGCAAAAAGCGAAGAACTCATGCATCAGGCAAAAACCGAGGCCGAACATATCCTTGCTGACGCGAAAGCAAACGCCCAGAGCATAAAAACAAACACCGAAGATATGCTTAAGCAAATGAAAACCCTTATTAACACAATTGAACAAAATATCAGATTTAAAGAAGAAGCTCTTCGCCGCAAAGACACAAAAAACAGCGGCTACAAAGAATTTGTCGCGCTTATTGAGGAAGATATTAAAAAAACAGATGCTGCAAAAACCGAGCGCGAAAATCAGTTAAAAGAAAAATTGGCCGCCAAACTTGGTTTAAGGCTCGAGGACATGTCGCAAAATTTTATTGATAAATTTACGCACGAACTCGAACAGGAAAAAGATGAAAAACTCGCGAAACTTCAGGAAAATCTTAAGGAACAGGTTGAGAAAAAAGCAAAAAACATATTAAAAGATTCAATGCAGAAATTCACGGACAGAACTTCTGTTGAAAAAAAAGAGGCGGTTGTGATAGTCCGCAGAGACGAAATTAAAGCCGAAATCGTGGGCAGAAACGCCGAAAATATTTTGCTGTTTGAAAAATTGATTGATGTTGATGTTGTGTTTAACGATGAGCCTAATACGATAGTTGTTTCGTGTTATGACCTTTTGCGCAAAACAATCGCACGCATAGCCCTTGAAAAGCTGGTCAAGATGAGACATATAACTACACGCAACATAAGCGAAGCGATTGATCAGGCCAAAAGAATTATTGATGCGGATTTAATGCTGGTGGGCGAAAAAGCTTTACACAAAATGGGCTTTAAAAAACAGTTTCCCAGGGATTTTATAAAAATTGTAGGCAGATTAAAATACCGCACAAGCTACGGGCAGAATATTCTTCTTCATTCTTTTGAGGTTGCGTACATGGCTGAGCTTCTTGCAAGCGAGCTGGGGCTTGATGTTGAAACCGCCAAAATCGGCGCGTTTTTTCATGACATAGGGAAGGCGATTGACCATGAAGTCGAGGGGTCTCATGATGTTTTGACGCGTGAAATCATGACAAAATACAATTTTACTTCGGAACAAATACATGCTGCATGGACTCATCACGAAGCTGAAACGCCCAACACTCCGGAGGCAAGGATTGTAATGGCGGCTGACGCGATTTCAGCCGGAAGACCCGGGGCGCGGCAGGAATCTTTGGGTAAATATCTGGACAGACTGCGCGCGCTTGAAGAAATCGCCACCGAATTTAAGGGCGTGCAAAAAACATACGCAATTTCAGCGGGCAGAGAGGTGCGCGTTCTTGTTATCCCCGAAGAAGTCCCTGATGAAAAAATGTCCGAACTTGCCGGCAGTATTGCTCATGAAATCGAAGAACATTTAAGTTATCCCGGTAAAATTAAAGTTAATCTTATACGAAGAACAAAAGCTGTTGATGCAGCCAAATAAACCTAAAAGTATGTTTGGAAAGAAAAAAAACAAGGATGAAAAAAAGCTCGATAAAAAGCTTGTTAAAAAGAAAAAGGGGATAATGGATAAACTTGTTATGGGAGCCATAATAGGCGGCGCGATAGGTTCCGTTGTAGGCATGTCGGTTGCTCCTAAAACAGGTAAAGAAACAAGAGGTTATATTGTTGAACAGGGAGCAAAAGCAAAAAAAGAAGGAGTTAAAATATTAAGCTGGTTTAAAAAATTATTTAAGAAAAAGGATTAAGGCACAGACTTTCTATGGCTAAAAAAAAGAAGAAACAGAAGTACAAGGCTAAAAAAACAGCCAAACCTGCCGCAAAAAAAAGCGCGGCTGTTTTAGAAAATCCGCCTTTAAAAAAACGCAAGCACAAAAAACAATCCAAAAAGCAAACCGCAAAACAAACCCAAAAGGAAAAACAGCAAAAAAAGTCGTTTAAAATACAAATACCTTCTTTAAAATTATTTAAAAAAAAGACAGAGGTTCCGCAGCAGCCCACTCAAGCCGCAGCCAAAATTCAAAATCAAGGCAAGACCAAGACCGAAAGCAAGGAGCAAATTCAAGCCGCAGCCCAGGCAGAAACCCAGGCACGGGCCAAAGAGTCAAAATTAGTGCAGTTGCGCGCAATATATAAAATACTGGCCATAAACCTGAGAATCCCCGTGATTATTGGTTTTTCTCTGCTCGGGATCGCGCTTATTTTTTTTGCAGCCTCCCTTCTGCTGACGCTTGAACTCGATAATAAATCAATGCCGGGCACGCGAGTCGCCGGCATGGATGTCGGCCTTTTAACGGTTGATGAAATTCAGAATAAGCTGATGCAAAAAGGCACACCTTTTATTGATAGCAAAATCCCGATAAACCTTGACAATACAACTTTGGAATTTGCTCCGAACGAACTTGGGATCGGGCTTGATGCGCGCAGAACCCTGCAGGATATTGAGTTTATTAAATTCGGCCGCACAAGCGGCCTCGAAGTGATCCAGAGCCTTATATCCCCCTCCGAGGCTCCTTATTATGTTTCGGTTGATCTTAATACCGCCGTGAAAAATATTGAGTTTAAATTTAATTTTGACGAAAAAAAATCATCCAACGCTTATCTGGCTTTTGAAAACAACACCCTTACAATTGTTCCGGAAAAATCAGGGAAAGCGATTGATTTAAGAACTTTATATTTTGACATCAAACAAAACGCCCGTGAGCTTTCGGCCGAGCCGGTAAATATTATACTTGTTGACGACAATCCCCTTGTCACGCAAACAACTCTTGAAGAGGAGCTGTCCGCAATTAAAGAAACGCTCAATAAAAAAACTTTTCTTGAATACGAAAATTTCACGTACACTATAAAACTGATAGATCATCTTGACTGGGTAAAATTTGACTATAAAGATGAATTAAAAATCGGGGACCTTTATACTTTTCCGATTGAAACGACCGCTATCGCTACGGCATCTGCAAATTTACAGCCTCCTTTTTTAATCGAGAAAAAACTGCGCATACATATAAACTCAAATCCTTTTGAAGCATGGGTGGATGAAAAAATCGTGCCGGACATCGAGTCCGAACCGCAGGATGTTGAAATATATAAAAATGAAAAAGGAGAAATAATTTTTAACGGCAAAGGAGAAAACGGCAGAAAAATAATCAAAAGGTTTTTAATAAGCGCTCTTGAAGAAGCCGTAAACAACAATATTGAAGATATAAATATTCCGGTTGCCGAAAAAAAGGCACAGGTACAGACTTCAGAGGAGCTTCAGGATATGGGAATTAAAACTTTAATTGCAACAGGCCGCAGCGCGTTTGCCGGATCCCCCACAAACCGTATCTACAATATTAATGTGGGCATGAACAGATTTAACGGAACATTAATAGCTCCCGGCGAAACTTTTTCATTTAACGAACACCTTGGTCCGGTGGATGCGTCAACAGGATACAGGCCCGAGCTCGTTATTAAAGCCGAAGGCACAATTCCCGAATACGGCGGAGGGCTGTGCCAGGTTTCATCAACAATGTACAGGGCCGCGCTGCTTGCCGGATTCCCGATTGTAGAAAGAGCGCCGCATTCTTACGCGGTATCGTATTATGCGCAGATATACGGGTACGGTCTGGATTCCACAATTTACCCCGGGGTGCGCGATTTAAAATTTATCAACGACACCTCCGGATACGTTCTTGTGCAGTCCTATACGGACGGCGTAAAAGCTTTTTATAAATTTTACGGCACTGATGACAACAGAAAAATTGAAATGGAAGGACCTTATACATACGGCTATCACAGCCCCGGTCCCGCTATAATTATTGAGTCTCCCGGCATGGCCCCCGGAGCCCGCAAACAGGTTGAAAACGCGCATACAGGCTTTAGTGCAACCTGGTACCGCTACATAACCAAAAACGGAGAAACGATAAAAGAACGTATCGACAGTGTTTATAAAGCTGTTCCCGCCAAAATCATGGTGGGGCCTTCAGCAAGCGGTGAATAAAAATCTGCGGGAACAATCACCCTTTTTCAATTTCCTTCATCATTTCATTTGCCGTTTCGTTTTCGGGATCAAATTCGGTAACTTTTGCAATATTCTCTTTTGCCTGTTCAATTTTTCCGTCATCAATTAAAAACTGCGCGAAAACTAGCAGGTAATCAATATTTCGCTCATCAAGCTCAATGGCTTTTTTATACATTTCCGCGGCTTTTTCCTTATTATCAAGACGCCTGTAAACTTCGGCGGCGCTTACAAACCTTCCGGGCCTTGTTGCGTCCAGATCAATTGCTTTCAAATATGCTTCAAGCGCCTCCTCGTATTTTTTTTGCTCGTAAAGAGCGCGGCCCAGATTGCTAAAAAAAACAGCGTCATTTTCTCCGCCGTAAATAAGCTGCTTAAAAATAGCTTCTGCTTTGCCAAACTGGTCCTGCTTTAAATAAATCATTCCCAGTTTATGCAGCGCATCCGTAAAGTTTTCATCAAGGGCCGTAACCTGGATAAGTTTTTTTTCCGCTTCTTCCATATCCCCTTTTTCATAATGTTTAACCGCCCGCGAATATATAATTTTAGCCTCAAGAGTGCGCGGGGCAAGTTTGCCGGCTCCTTTATATATCATTCTTGAAACTTTGCTGAGCCGCGATTCTTTTTCGGTAATCGGTTTAATGCGAAGCGATTTTGTATGCTCCTCAACCAGATACAGCCTTCTAATAAATATTCCGATTACAGCGGCCGCTATTAATATAAGAATTATTTCCATACTTCATCTTTTTCATTTATATTTTCAATTTCCTGCGCTTTTATTACTTTTTTAATATCATCCACATGCACTATTTCAAAACTTCTGTCCGCAAAAACCACCTTAACTTTTTGATTAAGCACATCAAGAGAAGTCACCTGCCCCTCGCCTTTTGCAACTTTTACAATACTGCCGGCCTTGGGCAGATTTTTCATCAGATCTTTGTAGGCTGAAACTTCATATCTTAAACAGCACATAAGTTTGCCGCAGCAGCCCGAAAGTTTTGAGCTGCCTTTGCTTTCAAGCGACTGGGATCTGACCATGTCCATTGTTATACTCGAAAGATCTTTAAGCCAGCAGCAGCAGCACAGGCATTTGCCGCACTTGCCTCTGCCCGAAACGGCGCGCGCTTTGTCGCGGGGGCCTATCTGCTGAAGATGAATTTGTTTGTTGAAAGTTTTTGCAAGATCCTTTACAAGTTCCCTAAAGTCAACCCGGTCATCGGAGGTGAAAATAAAATTCACCCTTGAACCGTCCAGAGAAAATTCGGTGAAAATAAGCTGCATATCAAGTTTGTGCTCCCCGATTTTTTGTTTACATATTACCCCGGCTTCATCCGCCTGGTTCTTCATCATTTCCATTTTCTGCAGATCATGGGCCGTTGCCTTTCTTAAAAAAGAATAATCATCATGGATTTTTTCCTTATTTTTTTCATCTTTTACGGCAATAAAAATCCTGCCAATATTCTCGCGGCGTTCCTCGTCGTGATAAACGATAAAATCAGAATCCGTAAGTTCGGCCGCGGCTTCAATCCACGGGATCTGGATTTCTTTTCTTGTAAACTGGTCTGTAACCGCAATAACTTTCATTATTATACTGATTTTAGTGCTAAATTTTCGAGTACCAGACGCATATTGATATTTTTTTTAAGAAGTTTTTTTGTTTCCTCGATTTCTTTAAGAAGGGCTACGTAACGTTTTTTTTCAGAGGCGGTTATCTTGTTGCTGCCTGTTTCAAGGCCTTTATACAGCCTGTTCCGCACCAGATAGGTAAACACATCCAGAAATTCATTTTCAGTCCCGTTTTCAATAATTTCGGCGATTGCTTTAAATTTGCCGTATACGGGCCTGTCTTCAAGAAACTCGCAGAGAATATTATACATGGTTCTGTAAGATGCCAAAAGGTTTGCGTCATTTAATAATTTTATGGCTTTTCCGCTTTTGCCTATGGCAAGAGAACATACCTGCGCGATTACATCTTCTTCCACGTTCGGGTAAAGAGGTTTAAGCTTTTCAAATAAAAATTTTTCGGAATAACCTGTGAATTTAATAAGCCTTGCGCGTGAAATAATCGTTGGAAGGATTTCACGGATATTATTTGTGGTTAAAATAATCATAGTATCCGGAGGCGGCTCCTCAAGGGTTTTTAAAAGACAGTTGGCGGCTTCGGGGGTCAGCCTTTCAGCTTTTTTGATAAGCAGAATTTTATAATTCGCCTGTTTCGTCATATTAAGCCGCGCGATAATATCGCGTATCTGTTCGATTTTTATGGATTCACCATCATCATCAAGAACAATTGTGTCGGCATGGCTGCCTTTGGAAAGCTGTATACAGGTCGGGCAGGTTCTGCACAGATTATTGGGGCACTGCATGATATTCACCATCATTTTCGCTATGGCGAATTTTCCAACCGAAGACGGGCCCGTAAAAAGATACGCATGCGCCGTACGCCCGGACTTGATATCTTCTTCAATAAGTTCAAGCTGTTTTTTGTGACCTATAATATTCCAGTTGTACATATTGTGCCCTTTAAGGCTTAATATTCTGCCAGTTTTCGTCCTGCCTTACAAGCAGACTTTCAGCCTGCTCCGGATGCGCCATGATATTTTTTATAAACATTTCCAGCCGCACTTTGTTTTGCGAGCCTTTTACAAGCACTATATCGTTTTTAAGGCTGTTTTTTTTGTAAAAATCGGCCGCTTCTTTTGCTGTTTTAAAGCTAAAAATATTTGCCGAATCCATATTGTTTTTATTTGCAGCTGAAGCCGCGAATACAGCCTCATCGCCAACCGTTATAAGCATGTCGGCATATTGCGGAATCAGCGCACCGGTTTGCCGGTGCATTTCTTTTGAGGCTGTTCCCAGCTCGTTCATGTTTCCGAAAACAAAAATTTTTCTGCCGCCTCTTTTATCGCCAAAAAATTTTAAAACTTTCAGAGCTTCAGTAACCGCTTCCGGAGAGGCATTGTACGAACTGTCCAAAATTAAAATGTCTTTTATCCCTTCAATCAGCGACATTCTTCCCGGAGGCAGCCTGAATTCATTAACCCCCTTTTGGATATCTTCGGTCGGCACGTTATAAATCACCCCCGCGGCAATCGCCGGCAGCAGGGAATAGACCTGGTAGTCCCCGTATAAAGCGGTTTTTATTTGAATGCGGTCATTATTATATACAGCATCAAATTCAAGGCCAAAATCTTTCTGGTCAACTTTTTCAGCCATAAAATGCGCTCTTTTTTTTGCCGCGTAAGTTTTTAAATTTAATTTCCCTTCATCGGCAATTTTTGCGATATAAGGATCATCAAGATTTACAAGCGCGACACCGCCTTTGTTTAAGGCTTTAAAAATTTTCGATTTTTCATTATAGATTTCTTCAAGATTTTTAAACTGTCCGTCTGCCATGTGCACAGGCTTTATTGC
Source organism: Candidatus Peregrinibacteria bacterium (assembly GCA_016928915.1). Taxonomy (GTDB): domain Bacteria; phylum Patescibacteriota; class Gracilibacteria; order UBA1369; family PNNO01; genus JAFGJT01. The sequence continues at coordinate 51,775 of JAFGJT010000011.1, read as the reverse complement.
TGTAATTAAGGCCATATCCGGCTTGACAACGCCGGTTAAAAAATCCATGTCGCCGGGCTTATCCACTCCCATTTCAAGAACCAAAAAATCATATTTGTCGCGCGCAAAAAACGCTCTGAAAAATGCAAAAAACAATGTTTTTAACCATTGTCCCGCGCTTGAAAATCCCGACTCCTGATGCAAAATCGTCAGCAGCAGCCCGAATTCGCTGTTATAGCTTTTCTCGCTCCGTAAAACCTTATATTTACGGCTTAAAACTGCAAAAATAGCATCCTTGCAAGTTGTTTTGCCAACCGATCCGGTTACGCCGATAATTTTGGCGCGCATTCTAAAAAGCTTAACTTTCGCCAAAAATTTTAATAAAAAGAGCACGGCCTTTTTAAGCAGTTCTTTCATTATGATAGAGCCTTAACTTTCTCAATCAGCTCTTTAAACGCAGACTCGTTTGTTGCCGCCAGATTTGCCAATACTTTTCTGTCAAGAAGTATATCGGACCTTAGCAGGCCGTTCATAAATCTTGAATAAGTAATTCCGTTTTCTCTGCATACGGCGTTGATTCGCGTAATCCACAGCCTTCTAAATGTTCTTTTGCGGATTTTTCTGTCGCGGTATGCGTTGGTTCCGGCTTTCATCACGGCATTTTTTGCCTGTGTGAAAATCGAGGAGCGAAGTCCCCTGTAACCTTTGGCGAGCTTTACTATCTTGCGGTGCCTGCGGTGGGCCGTAAGGCCTCTTTTGATTCGAGTCATATATGTAAATTAAATATTATCCAACAAGTTTTTTTAAAATTTTGCTTTGTGTATTGTTTGCCGGCATGCCCTTGTTAAAGAGCTTTTTCTGCCTTTTTGATTTATTCACAAGAAGATGATTTTTGCATGACTTCTGAAACATATATTTACCTGACCCTGTTTTTTTGACGCGTTTTTTTGCGCCGCTTGAACCTTTATTCTTCATATAATGTTATTTTAATGGTGAAATTATCATTATCATATTGTATCCCTGTTTTTTCGGTCCTTCATCCACTTTGCCGATTTCTTTGATACCCTCTACGAATTTTTTCATTTTTTCTTCGGCAATGTGCGCGTACGCAGCCTCCCTTCCTTTAAATATAAGCGTAACTTTAACAATATTTCTATCCTTCAAGAATCTTTGAGCCTGTTTGATTTTTACTTCAAGATCATGTTCGTCGGTTCTAAAACTTAATCTTATTCCTTTAACCTCGGTTTGCTTCTGCATTTTTTTATGTTTCTGCTCAATCTTTTTCTGCCGGTACTGATATTTGCCGAAATCCATTATTTTGCATACCGGAGGATTAATATTCGGAGAAACCTCCACAAGATCAAGTCCGCTTTCGCGCGCTTTTGCAATCGCGTCGGTTGTTGACAGTATGCCCATTTGCTCACCGTTTTCGTCTATAAGACGCACGGTCGGGACTCTTATGCCCTCGTTTATCCGTAAATGTTTATTTATAAACAGTTTTGGTTAAAAATATTAAGCTTCAGGATGATAGACAAAAAAGCCCTTTTCGTCAATAGCTTCAAACGAAATTTTATAATTTTTCTCTGATTAAAGCAAAAATATCCAAAAATCCAATCTCTTTATTTAAAAATTTATCAACCGCGGACTGGTTGATGCGGTTTAATTTTCGGCAGGCGCCAACCCCCTTATTTAAGGCCTTATATGCAAATCCGATTGAAGGAAATCGTTTTAAATCGGGCTTAAAGAATTCCAGTCTACAATCGGTTAAATCAAGCCTTTTCAACGCATTCCCCCCCCTTACATCAGGATAATAAAGCGCATAACGCAAGGGGATTTTCATATCCGGATACCCCATGTGGGCAAGTACGTTCCCATCCTTAAACTGAACAATCGCGTGCAAGCGGCTCTGCGGATGTATTAAAACTTCTATTTGCCGCGGCCTTAGATCAAACAAATATTTTGCCTCAATTATTTCCAGCGCTTTATTCATTTGTGTCGCAGAATCAACGGTTATCTTTTTCCCCATCTTCCAAACAGGATGCTTTAACGCTTGTTCAGGAGTCGTTTTTTTAAAATCTTTTTTCGGCAAATTCCAAAAAGGACCGCCGGAGCAAGTTAAATATACCTTCTCAATATCCGCCATGCGCTTTCCCCGCAGACACTGAAATATTCCCGAATGCTCGGAATCAACAGGAATAAACATACACCCCGATTTTTTGACGGCCGTCATAATCTCCTGCCCGTATTCAACGATCATCTCTTTATTTGCCATTGCGATTTTCTTCCCCGCTTTAACAGCCGCGATTACCGCATCTTTTAAATCAACGCCGCCGCAGGTTACAACAACAATATCAACATCTTTTTTGCATACAATTTTTTTAATTTCTTCAGGATCGGTTAAAGCGCCGTATGTAGGTTTATATTTAATATTTTGTTTGTTTAATAAAGCTTTATTTTTATAGCCGCTTAATCCCGCAATTTTAAAATCAGCCGAATTTTTTTCAAGCACTTCAAGGGCCATTCGTCCCAGCATGCCCGTTGAACCGAGCACTACAACATTTTTCATACCTAAATTTTTCATCAATAGTCTTTGTTGATAATTTTCATAAATTCGCTGACCAGCTTATCTTCTTTAACAGATTTAACAAGTTGACCGTTTTTATAAATCGCCCCCATTTTTTTACCGCCGCATACCGCGTAATCGGCACCTCGCGCTTCCCCGGGACCGTTAACAACGCATCCCATTACCGCTATTTTTATAGGTTTTTGTATATACTTTGTTTTTTGTTCAATTTCCGAAGCGATTTTTTCCAGATCAATTTCAGTGCGTCCGCAAGTGGGGCATGCAATAATTTCGGGTTCAAGATTATACATGCCCAGAGCTTTTAAAATTTCTTTTGCAACAATAACTTCTTTAACCGCGTCTCCCGAAATAGAAACCCTTATAGTATCCCCGATCCCGTCAAGCAATAACGAACCTATTCCTGCCGAGCTTTTAACAATGCCGCTTAAATTTAAGCCCGCTTCGGTTACTCCAAGGTGCAGAGGATACACAAAATCTTTTGAAAAAAGCCTGCATGCTTTTACCGTTTCGATCACACTGCTCGCTTTCAGTGAAACTACAAAATTTTTAAAACCCTGTTTTTCAAAAAATCTTATCCAGCGTCTTGCGGATTCATTCATAGCGGCTGCACATGAATGTCCGTATTTTTTTAAAATATCATTTTCAAGGCAGCCTCCGTTAACACCGAGCCTTAAAGGGATTTTTGCTTTTTTGGCCGCCAGAATTATCTCGCGCACCTTATCTTTTTCTCCTATATTGCCCGGATTTATGCGAATTTTGTCCGCGTCCTGCTTTATCGCTTCCAGGGCAAGACGATAATCAAAATGTATATCCGCGACCAGCGGTATTTTAATATGTTTCCTTATTTTAGGGATTGATTTTGCGGCTTCTAACGAAGGCACCGCAACCCTTACCATCTGACATTTTTCTTTTTTAAGTGTTATAATCTGCTCAGCGGTTGCTTTCCAGTCTTCGGTCTTGGTTGTGCACATCGACTGAATCACAACAGGATAAAGACCGCCTATAATTATTTCTCTCTTTTTTGGCTTTCCTACGATGATTTTAAGTGTTTTGCGTCGCTGGATTGTATTGGGATTTTTGTCAGGCATAAACAAAATATACAATTCTAAAAATTATGCTTGAAATCTAACATAAAAATAATATATATATAACCTTGACAAAACTACATGTTTCGTTTTAAAATTTCAACCCTTATGTAATTTTACTATAATGTCAATTAAGGATACTTCTACGCTTAATCAGAGTTCCCAACAAATTAGTTTTGAACCGCCGGAGATTTATTCCCGTGATTCTGTCAATGTCGACGAAGATTCTTTATATGAAAATCAAGCATCTGAAGTGGCTGAAAGAGAAGCGGAGGAATTATTTGCAAATATAACCCCCGCCAATGAAGCTCCCCCCCGCGACAGACTGGATTTTACATGCCGGGTTGTTGGTGAGGATAACGCTAAAATGTTTTCCGAAAAAGCATTGGCGCTTAAAGTATTAAAATTTTGGGAATTACAAGATAATGACGCCAATTATAGAGACAATCCCCATCAGTTGCAGCAGGCATTGAGATACTCAATTGAAATAAAAAAATATGTAAATGTAAGAGAGACCAAAACAATTCAAGATGATACCCGCGATCTTGCAACAGAAATAATTTCAGACAGCCCAACCGAAGATTTTTATAAACCATGGAGGGCTTTAATGAAAAGATGCTTGCAAGAAAACAGGCTTTGTCCTGCTATCAAATATCTTGATGCGGACAAATGGTACGATGTTTGTCAGACACCCGAATATAGCGATTATTACATGCGGGCAACAGATTTGCTTAAGGTAGCGACTCCAAAGGTATTAGAAGTCATAATGGACGACAGAATTCAAGATTTAACATATCTTGATCTTGGCATTGGCAATGGTGAAAAAGCAATGGTGCTGTTACAGGAAATATTAATTAAAGCCAAGGGGCTCAAGCAAAACATAAATATCAGATTTGAAGTGCTTGACGCAAGCATGAATATTCTTGAGCAGGCATTGATTTGCATATTTAAATATTTATACGCAAACAAACCGGCTTTTGCAAAATCACTGTCCGGTTTAAATGCTTTTTGCAGCAATATTAAACACAACTTCAGTACTCGTTTTAATAAAGAATCTTATGTCAAATGGACCGATTTGCCGTTTCTTTTTAAATTAAGAAAAATAATACGAAAATTCCTGCAGCAGGATACGGATTTTACAAGCGCCAATAAACTGCTTAATCATTTGCTTGCCGCAAAATTAGGCATACACACAACTGATAAAGATTTACTTCAAGAGTTGACTTTAAATTCAGCATATGCCAATCGCCTTGATATTGTGCCAAGGCTTTTACTGTTTTCGCATTTACTTACTCCCGCTCATAAACCTAAAAAAGCAACAGCAACCTCAAAGACGCTTATAACGGCTTTTGGTAATACCCCCATAGGAAATAATTCAATACGGGAAACAATGGAATTGTTTGACGGGGTTTTAGATGAGCCCGAATTAGAACATCCCGATGCGGTTCAGGAGCAAGATATACAGTCAAATTATCTATTAATGGGAGTGCACCTAAGAAACTATACGCCGGAAGATGAAGAATTTGAAAACGAGAAGAAAAGGATTTTAACCGGATATGAAACCCCTAAATTTAAAAATTTTGTCCAACATGCTTTTTCCATCCCCCAGTTAAAGCTTAAAATGCATATCGTGAATAACAACGGGGGAAGAACGGAAATTAAGGATATTAATGATGCCGCCGATTTAATTGTGACTTATGATAACAAGCCCTGGCGCAATAATAAGCCTGAAGAGAAAAATGAAGAAACAACCCATCACCATTATTATAGAGTTACCCATATTCTAAAATTTAAATGTGATACCGAAATTACCATTAATGGATCTTCCCCGGTTTATAAAAAAGCGGGGGAAGAAATGCTTATGCATTATTCATATAAATTTACTCTTGAAGAGCTTGAAACGCTGCTTGGCGACAATGGTTTCAAAATAGTTAAACAATTCACAGATAAACCCCCCAGAAACCCCAAATTTAAGCCAACACTGGTTAAAATGTTAATCCGAAAAATGACACAAAAAGAACAAGAAGATTATAAAAAAACTCGCGGCTCCGAGGCTGTGGACGCGAATGTCCTCAATGAAGAACATATGCCGCTATCTTCACCGTCGCAAGATAACTCATAAAAAAGTTTTAATGGTTATGTGCTATAATATAAGGGTGTATTATATTTTTAATTATGACCGAGTCTTTACCCAAAAATCTCGAAATTCAATATGATCAAATAATTAATAGAGATTCAAAAGTCAGAGACAAAAGAACGGAAGCCCTATTAAAACCTTTAATAAACACAGAACCGGTTATTTTTATTTCTGAAGCGTGCCGTGCCGCGGGCATAGAGCCCCCGGACGGAACCGCGCCTTTAACCCCGAAAATTCTTGAACTTCAAAAATACATGCACCAAAAGGATGCATCAATATTCCCCCGAAAAGATATTCCCGAAGGGCAGGACGGCAAACTGGGAATATATACATATACACATCTTATTAAGTTTTTCCCGGACCTGAAAAAGTTCGCAAGAAGCAGTGAAATAGTTGCAGCCTCAAAAAGCCGGTTATCGGACCTGCGGCGGCAAGTTTCACAAGAACCGGCAACGCTGCCCGCGCAGACCGCACGTCAGCCCGAAGCTGCCGATGAGCTTGAAATAAGCGCAAACGAGACGGCTCTTATTGGAGATTCTTTAACATACGGCTATAGAACCTATTTTAACATTGATAATCAAAAAATCCCTACAGCACGCGATAGAAGGTATGTTATGGGAGGTAAATCAGTTCTTGAAATGCTTAAAGATTTTAATAAGCTCAATGCCGCGGGCAAACTGGATAATATAAAAGCAATTGTTATTTTTGGCGGAGCTAACGATTTGAGTTTCAGGACCTCAAACGAAATCATTGGTTATCTTGACGCGATGAAAAAAGCGATGCTTGCAAAAACACCTCCCGCAAGGGTCGTGCTTGTAACCCTTCCGCCGGTTATGGGATATAAAGGGTTTGGAAGAAAAAAAGAACAGTGCGAGCAAAGAGTTAAAGAAATTAACAATTGGATCAGAATGCAGGCAGGGCCTATGGTTAAGGTTGTTGATTTATATAACCAGATAGTGGCCCAAAATAATCCCGGGCATATGCAGGCAAAATATAACGGAGGAGACGGTCTGCATTTTTCCGGCAAAGGGTATAAAGCTCTGGCCGCGGCGGTTAAGGACGCAGTTCAGCACGGACATCATAAAGACTTTGACCAGTACGCTTAAACCGGAGTGTGCTATAATTTAAGCATGAAAACTGTCATAGGGCTTATTTCGTATAATGATCTTGAATTTTTAAAAATCACCCTTCCGCGTATCGCAGAACTTCCGGACAGCAGGGTTATTATTTTAGATAATGCCGCTAATGATGAAATAAAAAAATTTATCACATCAAAATTTCCGCAAATTAAATTTATACGCCATAAAGAAGGCAACATCGGTTTTTCAAAAGGGCATAATTTTATTTTAAAGAGCGCGCCAAAATCGGAGTATTATTTTTGTCTTAATACGGATATTCTGATTAACCGAAAAGGGTTTGAAAAGTGCACGGAATATCTTGATAAGCATCCGCAAACCGCTATGGCAAGCGCAAAACTTTATCACTGGGATTTTGAAAAAAATAAAAAAACTAAAATTATCGATACTTTCGGGATAATAGGAAATTGCGCACATTCTTTTTGGGACAAAGGGCAGGGTAAACTTGACGAGGGGCAGTACGATACCTCGCTGGATAATATTTTCGGGATATCCGGAGCCGCGTTTATTATACGCAGAAACGTATTAAACTATTTTAAAATACGGGGGAAGGGCGCATCGGAATGCGCCTTGTTTGATGAAAATATCTTTATGTACAAGGACGACGTTGATCTTGCATACAGACTAAGATGGGCCGGTTTTAAAATAAACATGCTTGATCAAGTGCTGGGCTGGCACGCAAGAACGCTCGGCAAAGGCAAAAAGAAATCATTTTTCGAGGCAAAGATGAGCTATAAAAATCATTTAATAATGCTGCGAAATAATTTTTCAAAAAAGTATTCCATCCAAACACGGTTTTTAACATATTTTTACGAATGTTTAAAATTTTTCTTTTATCTCTTCACAAACGCAAAAGTTGCTTTAGAATTGTTCAGGGTCTTTGGAATGAAAAAAATTTGTAAAAGCGAAAAAATTGTTAAGCCGAAAGAAGTGGAAAAATTACTATTAAAGTAAAAAAGATGAACGAACTGGGCATTGTAATTCTGCACTTCAATACGCCGCAAGACGTTGAGAAAAACTTAAAAGCCATATCAAAGGCCGATATTCCGGCAAAAACCGAAATTGTTGTTGTAAACAACGGCGGGCATGATGCGAATAAAAATATTTCCGGGCATTCGTACAAAAATTTAAATGTAAAATTTTTTGATATTCCAAATAAAGGTTTTCCGCAGGGCAATAATTTTGGCATTTCAAAATTAAACTCCGAATATATCGCCATGGTTAACCCGGACGTTGAAATAGAAAAAGATACTTTTAAGATACTTTTGGATTATTTTAAAAAGCACCCGCAGGTTGGTATAATTGCGCCAAGGCTTATATATCCGAACGGCAAAACGCAGGATAATTACCGGGTATTCCCAAGACCTTTTGATCTTATTATTAAACGCATTTCGTTCTTGCGTAAAAGATTTGTCGGCCGTATGCGTAAATATTTAATGTGGGACAAAAGTCCCGAACAAAACGAACAGGTTGACTGGCTTACCGGCGCTTTTCAGGTTATAACAAAAAAGTGCTGGGACAAGTGCGGTCCGAACAATGAATATTATTTTCTTTTTATGTCAGATGTTGAACTCTGCAGAAAAGCATGGCAGCAAAAATTCGAAGTCCATTATGTCGGTCATGCAAAAGCCAGGCATAACGAATCCCGTTTGTCGGAAGGCGGCATACAGGATATTTTTAAGAAAAAAACAATGAGAATTCACATCACCGACGCGGTCAAATATTTTATAAAATATTTATTTCGAAAGCACCCGAATAATTGTCCATCTTGTCAAGTTAAACAAAAAGCTTAATCGGCAAGTTTGTTGATAAAAAGCCGAAAAATGGCAATCGCCTACACGCGCGTATAGGCGCGGACTACACGCTGTATACCCTGTGGATATGCCAAAACGCCTGATCAAAAAATTAATTTAAACTTAATATTAAAAATATGTACGATTTAATTATTTTGGGAGGAGGAGTTACCGGTCTGGCCGCCGGTCTTTATGCGGCGCGCGGTAAAATTAACGCAATTCTTTTGGAAAAAAATGCTCCGGGCGGGCAGGTGCTGTTAACCGATAATATAGAAAATTATCCCGGAATTGAGCATATAGAAGGTTTCCAGCTGGGAACGCAGATGATGAACCACGCACAGAAGTTCGGTTTAAAAATACAGTATGAGGGAGTAGAAGAGATTAATGTATTTGATGATCACGTGGAGGTTAAAACGGCAAAGAACACTTATAATACAAAGTATTTAATCGCAGCAACAGGCTCAAATCCGCGAACCCTTAATCTGCCGAGCGAAGATAAATATCGCGGCAAAGGCGTTTCGTACTGTGCCACTTGTGACGGCGCTTTCTTTAAAGACAAAGATGTCATAGTTGTGGGCGGCGGCAATTCCGCTTTTGATGAAGGAATAGCCCTGACCAAATTTGCAAAAAAGGTGACCATAGTCCACAGAAGCGAGATTTTTAGAGCTGAGAAATATCTTCAGGACCTTGCACGAAAAAATCCCAAAATGGACTTTATCCTTGATACGGAAATTAAAGAAATTAAAGGTGACGATAAGGTAAAAAGCGTAATCCTGCATAACAATAAAACCAACGAAGACAAAGAAGTGCCCATAGACGGCGTATTCGTATTTATCGGTTATGTACCAAATTCTCAGTTATTAAATGATAAAGTTGAACTGACACCCGCAGGGGAAATTATAGTTGATTTAAATATGCAGACATCACATAAACGAGTTTATGCCGCCGGGGATATACGTGCGGGCGCCGTAAAACAGGTGGCGGCCTCAAGCGGTGACGGAGTTACCGCCGCAATCAATATAATGAAAAAGCTTCGCGAAGATTAAACATATTCATCCCAGCTTTTTATTTCAAGATCTTCAATTGTGTACTGTTTTAACGCATTGGTTAAAAGTTTCGCAACCTGCAGATTTGTAAGCAGCGGTATATTTGTATCAATTGTTTTTCTTCTTATTATATATCCGTCCGTGATCTCCTGGCGGGTGTAGTTTTTTGGGATATCTATTACAAGATCCAGTTTTTTCTCCGCTATATAATCAATTATGTTCGGCGATTTGCCGGTGCTTACTTTATAAAGTTTCATGTTTTTTACTCCGTTGTCATTTAAGAAATCACTTGTGCCCTCGGTTGCAAAAAGTTCAAATCCCATTTTTTTAAGAGCTTTTGCAGATACCAGAAAATTGGCTTTATCTTCAATTCTTCCTATTGAAAGCAATATGTTTTTTTTGGGCATGGTAAATCCCACCGCAATCATTGATTTTAAGAAAGCGGCTTCAATATTTTTTCCAAATGTGGCTACCTCGCCGGTTGAAGCCATTTCAACCCCAAGCACAGGGTCGGCGCCGTGAAGCCTTGAAAACGAAAATTGCGGCGCTTTTAAGCCGACATAATCAAGATCAAGGGTTTTATAATCTTCTTTATATAATGACGCATCGGCTTTTTTATCAAGCATCGCTTTTGTCGCTATTTCGATAAAGTTATAGCCTGTCACTTTAGAAGAAAAAGGAAATGACCTGCTTGCTCTTAAATTACATTCGATCACTTTAACCTTATTTGCTTTTGCCAGAAACTGGATATTAAAAGGTCCCGAAATTTTTAACTCTTTTGAGATTTTTTTTGCTATTTCCCGGACTCTTCGTATTGTCTGTATATAAAGTTTTTGTGGAGGAAGCACAATTGTTGCGTCTCCCGAATGCACACCCGCGTTTTCAACATGCTCGGCAATGGCCCATATAACAAGTCTGCCTTTATAGGCAACAGCATCAATTTCTATTTCCTTGGCGCCTTTTTCGAATTTACTTATAACCACGGGCGCGTCCGGCGAAACCCGGGTAGCGTTTTCAAGAAAATCTTCCAGCAAATCCTTATTATGCGCAACGCGCATGGCCGCGCCCGAAAGCACATAAGAAGGCCTCACAAGAACCGGGAACCTGACATCGCGCGCAAACTGCAGGGCTTTTGCAGCTTTTGTTAATTCTTTCCATTTTGGCTGCTCGACCTCAAGTTTATCAAGCATCGCAGAAAATTTATGACGGTTTTCAGCCCTATCTATATCTGCCGGATTCGTGCCCAATATTTTTACTCCCGCCATATGCAATTTTACAGCTATATTGTTGGGGATCTGCCCTCCGGTCGAAACAATCACTCCATATGGTTTCTCTTTTTCATAAATATCGAGAATCCGCTCAACCGAAAGTTCATCAAAGTACAGCTTGTCACAAATATCATAATCGGTTGAAACCGTTTCCGGATTATAATTAATCATTATTGTTTCATATCCTTCTTTTTCCGCTGTTTTAAGGGCGTTAACACAACACCAGTCAAACTCAACCGAAGAACCTATACTGTACGAACCAGACCCAAGCACTATGATTTTTTTCTTTTTGGACTTTGAATAATCAACATCGTTTTTATTCCCGTGATAAGTGAGATAAAGGTAATTTGTATGTGCCGGATATTCGGCCGCCATGGTGTCAATCTGCTTTACGCACGGAACAATCCCCTGTTTTTTTCTGTATATTCTTATTTCCTCATGTTTTTTATTTAATATCAGCGCAAGCTGCTTGTCTGAAAATCCATGTTTTTTTGCTCGCAGAATAAGATCTTTATTTAAAGTTTTTTTCGATGATAATTCTTTTTCAACTGAAATAATGTTTTTTAGTTTTTCCAGAAACCAAGTATCAATACCGGAAAGCTGGCTGATTTTTTTTACGGACATGCCGCGTTTTAAGCCTTCGGCTATCGCAAGAATTCTTTTGGGAGTGGCAACGCTTATTTCTTTTTCCAGATTTTTTGATTTAAAATTAACTTTCGGATTTGCCGTAAACCCGTACATGCCGATTTGCAGCATGCGCAGGCCTTTCTGCATTACTTCCTCAAAACTTCTGCCAAGAGCCATGATTTCGCCAACGGATTTCATTTCCGTTGCGATTTCATGCGATACTCTTTGAAATTTTTCAAGATCCCAGCGCGGGATTTTAAGCGCCATATAATCAAGGGCCGGTTCAAAACACGCGGTTGTATTTTTTGTAACGGCGTTTTTAAGTTCCGGGAGTGTGTATCCAAGAGCCAGTTTTGCCGCCACGTGAGCCAGAGGATACCCCGTTGCTTTTGAAGCAAGCGCCGATGATCTGGACAGTCTTGCATTCACTTCAATCACTCTATAATCATCCGATACAGGATCCAGAGCATACTGGATATTACATTCACCGACAATCCCAAGATGGCTTATTGTTTTAATCGCAATGTCGCGCAGTTTATGATATTCGGAATTGGTAAGAGTTTGTGAAGGCGCTATAACAATGCTTTCCCCGGTATGAATACCCAGAGGGTCAAAATTTTCCATATTGCAGACAGTAATGCAGTTATCATTTTTATCGCGCACAACTTCATATTCAATTTCTTTCCAGCCCTTTAAGTTTTCTTCAACCAGAACCTGAGGTGAGTATGCAAAAGCTTTATCTAAAAGTTCTTTTAATTCCCTGTGATTGTTTGCAAAGCCCGAACCCTTTCCTCCAAGAGCGAAAGCCGCTCTGATAATTACCGGATACCCGATTTTATCAGCCGCTTTATATGCGCTTTCCTTATTGCTGCACGAAAAGCTTTTTGGCATTTTTACGCCGATATTATTAAGTTCTTTTTTAAACAAGGCCCTGTCCTCGGTATTTTTGATAGTTCCAACAGACGTGCCCAGAACTTTAACATTATATTTTTTCAATACTCCTTTTTCATACAATTCAACTCCGCAGTTCAGCGCGGTTTGTCCTCCAAAAGCCAAAAAAATGCCGTCAGGTCTTTCTTTTTTAATAACTTTTTCAACAAAAAAAGAATTAACCGGAAGAAAATAAATCTTATCCGCAAGTCCTTTTGAAGTCTGATTAGTCGCTATATTCGGATTAACCAGAACAGATTTTATGCCCTCCTCTTTTAATGCCTTGATCGCCTGCGAGCCCGAATAATCAAATTCTCCGGCTTCGCCGATTTTCAACGCACCGGAACCAAGAATTAAAACAGACCTGATTTTGGTTTTTTTATGCTGCATTTTTATCATCCTGCCATAAGCCAAATGAATTTTTTTCGCTGTCCTGGCACACAGCGTTCCAGCCCATTCCTTTAACAGGCATTTTGGGCATTAAAACAACACCCCCAAGGCTCTCAACTTTCCCGAGATATTCATCAATATTTTCAACCGTGATGTAATTAATCGGATGTTGATTTGGATCCGCACGCTTCATCATCCCGCCGTTAATGCCCCTTGCAGAGCCGTCCGAAGGAACGGTTTTAATCATATAATAGTCCGTAAAATCAGGCCCGGAAGAAGTGATTTCCCAGCCGAAAAGGCCTTTATAAAAAGCAATAGCACGATCCATGTCATCAACAGGGATTTCAAAGTGCATGGGCGAATGATAGTTTGGCATAATGAATTTGTTAAATACTTCTTAAGAAGAAGGGGAAGGACCTCGCTTATAAGCGAGGTCTGTTGGCGGAGAGGGGGGGATTCGAACCCCCGCGGCCAAAATACATGACCCTACAGGTTTAGCAAACCCGCCTCTTCAGCCACTTGAGTACCTCTCCAAATACTTTTTAAAGTGCTGCAGACAGTCTACTTTAAAGGCTATACAGTGTAAAGATATTAATCCTCTTTATCTTGTTAACAATTTTAAACGCGTCAAGAAATTATAAATTTCGTCAAGTTTTTTTTTGTTTTCTTGACTTAAAAGTTTATCTTGATCTAACAGCATAAAATTCACATCGGTAATTAATGCGGTTATGGCATACCAAAATTCTTCAACCATAACCTCGTTTTTTAAAATACCTTCAAGGTATTTTAAATCAACATCAGTCACATCTATTCTTGTTGAGGCAAGGGAGTTTATGTTTATAACGGCTTTGGATAAATCGGTTTTTATCTTCTTTAATTCGTTTATTAACTGTTCGAGGGCAAATGCGTGCTGAGCAATCAGTTTGCTGATATATTTTTTATTTTGTATTTTTGCTTCATCTTCGTCAAAATCGTGATCCATTATTTCCATAAGCAATAATTATGTATAGGGAAAAATTAAATCAAAAAAAATATAACTTGTCAATTTTTTTAAATTATGTCGGATATTAATTTAAATTTTGCATGCAAAAAAATCCAAAAAATTATTGACTTCAAGGGCAAGAAAAGTCAATCTGTTTAAGGACAAAATAATGTCGGGGTGTAGCGTAGTTGGCTAGCGCGCAAGCATGGGGTGCTTGAGGTCGCGGGTTCAAGTCCCGCCACTCCGACCATTTATTAACCACACAAATAAATGTCAAAAATCACATCTGTTTTCGCAAGAGAAATCCTGGATTCCAGAGGGAACCCGACAATTGAAGTTGATTTACAAATTGGCAGCTATACCGCAACAGCGTCAGTGCCTTCGGGCGCGTCAACGGGCATTCACGAGGCTCTCGAGCTTCGCGACGGCGATAAAAGTCGCTTTAAAGGCGCGGGAGTTTTAAAAGCGGTTGAAAATGTAAATAAGGTGATCGCCCAAAATATTATAAATAAAGAATTCGACCAGAATTCGCTTGATAAATTTTTAATTGATATGGACGGCACCGAAAATAAATCAAAACTTGGAGCAAACGCTATTCTTGGCGTTTCAATGGCATTCGCAAAAGTGAGCGCAATGGAGCGGGGAATCGAGCTTTACGAATATCTGGCTAAAATCACCGGCAACACAAATTTCAATCTGCCGCAGCCAATGCTTAATATTATCAACGGCGGAAAGCACGCTGACAGCGGACTGGATGTACAGGAATTCATGCTTGCCCCTGTGAATTACCCGAGTTTTAAAGAAAAAATCCGCGCGGGCGCCGAAATTATAATGACCCTTAAAGGAATTTTAAAAGGCAAAGGATACACTGTAAGCGTGGGAGATGAAGGCGGCTTCGCGCCAAAACTTTCATCAAACGAAGAAGCTTTGGATTTAATGGTGCAGGCGATAAAAGAAGCCGGGTATTCAACCGATGATGTAAAAATCGGAATGGATATCGCAGCATCAAGTTTTTATGAAAACGGGAAATATAATTTAAAAATAAACGGCGAACAAAAAGTACTGTCATCCGACGAGCTTTCAGTATGGTACGAAGAGCTTATAAACAAATATCCCATAATACTTATTGAAGACAGCCATGCGGAGGACGACTGGGACGGATTTAAAAATTTCACGCAAAAAGCGGGCTCAAAAATTACAATTGTCGGTGACGATCTTCTTGTTACAAATATTAAAAGAATCAAAGAGGCGATTGAAAAACAGGCTGTAAATTCGGTTCTTATAAAACTTAATCAGATCGGGTCCGTAAGCGAAACCATAGAAGCAGTTGAAATGACAAAAAAACAGGGCTGGAAGCCGTTTGTATCGCATCGTTCCGGCGAAACCACAGACACTTTTATCGCAGATCTCTCGGTGGGTTTAAATTGTCCGCTCATCAAAACCGGCTCGCTTGTAAGAGGCGAAAGAGTATGCAAATACAACAGGCTGATGAAGATTGAGGAAATTTTAATGAAATAAATTATGCCATTATCGGACTAGATTACTTTACAATTAGTTTACAATCGAACGGTAGCTAGTTGACAATTGCTTGACAATTAAACGATAGTTGGTTTACAATTGATTTACAATATGTTGAATAAAGAAAAAATACTGGAGATTGCGAAAACCGAAGGACAAGTGGAAACAATGAAGATTGCCGTTTTTTTTAGTGTATCCAGGCAATATGCAAGCCACCTTATTAAAATTCTTGTTTCAGAAGGAAAGCTTCTCAAAATCGGTTCAACCCGGAAATCTTTCTATGTGCTTCCCGAATATGCCGAGAATCATCAGGAAATTTTTCCTGTGTGTTATAAGAAGATATATAAAAATTCTTCACTGGAAGAGCACAAGGTTTTTGATGAAATTGAAAGAAAATCGCCTTTACTTAAAAAATTATTTGAAAATGTGAAAAGTATTTTTACATATGCTTTTTCGGAAATGTTTAATAATGCAATTGAACACTCACGGTCCAGGTTTATATCTGTTGAAGTCTCTATTCGCGATGAGATATTGTCTTTTTCAGTGAATGATTCCGGGATAGGGGTGTTTAAAAGTATTATGAATAAAAAGCATTTAAATTCCGAGCTTGAGGCAATTCAAGAGCTTTTAAAGGGTAAAGTTACAACTATGCCAAAATCCCATTCGGGCGAAGGTATCTTTTTTACTTCCAGGGTCGCAGATAATTTTATTCTGGATAGTTATGGTTATGAACTTATTTTCAATAACACACTTCCGGATATTTTTGTCCAAAAAGTTAAAAAAATGAAAAAAGGAACAAAAGTGAGATTTAGTATAAAAACAACATCAAGCCGGCATTTAAGTGAAATCTTCAGAGAATATGCCAATATTGACGGAAGTAATAATTATGGCTTTGATAAGACCGAAATACAGGTTAAGCTTTATACCCTCGGAGGCATTCATATATCACGTTCACAGGCGCGCCGTATTTTATCCGGACTGGAAAAATTTAAAATTGTTCTGTTTGATTATAATAAAGTCGAGGTGGTCGGGCAGGCTTTCGCAGATGAAATTTATCGGGTTTTTCACAATAAACATCCCGAAATAAAACTTGAAAATATCAATATGAACGAAGGTGTAAAGTTTATGGTGGAAAGGGCAATAACAGAAGCAGAGAAGGGTAGATAAATTTACAATTATGAGGAGCATTACCGGTTACAAAATTATCAGATCAAAAAGGCGCACTATTTCTCTTGTTATAACAAAAGAACCTTCTTTGGTTATCCGCGCGCCATTTCGCGTTTCGGAGGATTATATTCAGAACCTGGTTAATCAAAAACTTGGATGGATACAGAAGAAATTTGAAGAAATGGCAAAAAGACCAAAAACGGGTAAGCAATTTATTAACGGTGAAGAATTTTTGTTTTTGGGGAAAACTTACAAACTTCAGATAACCGAAAACCTTAAAAACATTCAGGCTCTGGATAAACTTTATCTCCCCGAAAAAAAGCTTCCCAAAGCCAAAAAACACATCGTTGGCTGGTATAAAAAACAGGCGAAAGAAATCGTTGTTAAGCGCACTCGCTTTATGGCTGACCGGTTTTCTTTTAATCCTTCTTCAATCCGCATTTCAGGCGCGATGCGTCGCTGGGGGTCATGCAACTCAAAGAGAAGAATAAACTTCAGCTGGCGGCTTGTAATGACTCCGCGCGAGGTAATAGATTATGTGATTGTCCACGAGCTTTCGCACCTCGCGCACCTTAATCATTCAAAAAATTTCTGGGCAAAAGTAAAAGCCATTCTGCCCGATTACAAGGACCGGATAAAATGGCTTAAACAAAACGACAATTTGTTGACAATATAATCGGCTGGAATTACTCCGGCATTTCATTTAATTCAACTTTTACTTCTTTTTCTTCCCCTTTATGAAGAATTTTTAAAGTAACGGTATCATCGATTTTTTTCTGTGAAATTATTCTTGTAAGAGAAACACCTTCTTCCAGTTTAACCCCGTCTATTTCAAGAATAATATCGTTTTCAGCAAGGCCGGCCTTATCAGCCGGAGAACCGGGTATTACGGCCAGATCGGAAACGGTTTCGCCCCTTACAACAAGCACTCCGTAATCCACTGACAGTTTGTTGGATTCTTTTATTTCTTTGGTGATCGGAACATATCTCAAGCCTAAATACGGTCGTGTAATTTTACCAGTTTCTTTAACCGATTCGACAATGGTTTTAACATTATTGGAAGGCAATGAGAATCCGATATTCTGCCCGTCAGCTATGGCGACATTCATACCAATTACCTCACCTTTCAAGTTAAGCAGAGGACCGCCGGAATTTCCGGGATTGATCGCGGCATCGGTTTGTATTACATCATCCAGATTTTCGGGTTTTGTAAATAATCCGCCTGCTGTGATTGAACGCGATAACCCTGAAATAACGCCTACGGAAACCGAATTGTTGAATTCAAGAAGTGGATTTCCTATCGCGATTACACTCTGTCCCAATTTTAAGCCCTCAGAATCCCCAAAATTTAAGTACGGCAGATCCGTCGCCTCAATTTTTAAAACGGCGACATCCTCAATGCTGTCGCGCGCAATAATTTTTGCGTCATGCTTTGTGCCGTCGTTTAAAATTACTGTGTATTCGGCGGTTTCATCGTCAACTACATGTCTGTTAGAAACGATGTATCCGTCGGATGAAACTATAAATCCGCTGCCGCCGCCGACTTCTTTTTTTTCAGTCCCGTTCTGACGATACTGTGGAATCTGAAAGGTTCCTCCAAAACCGGGTCCGAAAAAATTATCGTAAAACGGGTCTTTGTATGTTTCAAAATATTGCTCCAGCTTAGGCACATCTTTTGTGATTATTATTGAAACAACCGCGGGAGCGGCTTTTTCAACAGCCTGCACAACAAGCTCTTCCTGCGATCCCGTCACAACAGCCTGTTGTTCTTTTACCGGTTGTTTTGAAGTTTCCGAAACAATATTATTTGCGCTGTTTAACAGCTGGGGCGATACAATATAAATAACGGCAAGGCTTACCAAAGCCGCGCAGACAGCTCCGGACAAACCTCCGATAACCACGCCTCTTAGCATCTTATTTTCGTTCATAAGTTTAAGGTTAAAAAATATCCGTAAATATTATACGCGGCCCGGTTTAAAATTGTTGCAAAATTTTACTTGACTTTAACTGCAATTTTTTTGCCTTTTGCCTCCGCTTTTTTAGGAATGACAACCGTTAATGTGCCGTTTTTTGCGCTGCATTCAATGCTTTCCGCGTCAGTATAATACGGAAGCGCAAAGCTTCTGGTAAAAGAACCGGATGAGCGTTCTTTGCGGTAAAACTTTTTGCCTTTTTCTTCAATTTCATGTTCTTTTTTGCCTGAAATCGTAAGAACATTGTCTTTTACTTCAACATCAACCTCTTTTGGATCGTATCCGGGTATATCGGCGACAACTTTAAGCTCTTTTTCGTTTTCGCTTACATCAATTAACGGGAAAGCGCTTGAAACAAAGGCTTTTCTTCCTCCGAAGAACGGATCGTTGAAAAAAGGCTTGAAGAATGGGGCGAAAGGATCGTCAAAAAAACGGTCCATTTCGTCACGCACAGTCATTCTTTTTTCGTCGTGTGTCATATTTATTTGGGTTAAGAATAAAATGCCTTTGGCAAATTGGCACTCCTCATTATAGAGTGCCAGCCAGGAGTTGTCAATATTTATTTGGAATAATTCAGTATCGCTTCCGCCGCGATTTTGGCTGTGATTGCGGCAAATGTTATGTTGTATCCCCCGCAGAGTCCGTTCATATCAACAACTTCGCCCGCAAAAAAAATATGCGGATTTAATTTCGATTCCATTGTCGCCACATTTATTTCTTTTAAATCAACTCCTCCTTGTGTTGTCCATGCGTTTGAGTAGTCCATTCTTTGAACGCCGCTTAAAACCAGACGATATAAATTACTCAGTAAGTTGTTAAATTTTTCTTTGTTCACATCCGCTATGGTTGATTCCGTTGATATTCCGCACTTTTTTAAATGCCATTCGTACAAACTTTTCGGCATGAATTTATGCAGAAATGTCCGTACATAATTTTTGCCCTCTCTGAGCTTCCAGAATTCGTCTTTAAACTGATTTTCATTCAAACCGGATATAAACCCCAGCTCGCATGAACTGCCTTCAAAAACCGAAGAAAAATCAAGCACGGCGGGCCCCGAAATCCCAAGGTGGGTAATCAGAATATCTCCGTTAAATTCTTCTTTTGATCCAATATTTTTAATAACTCCCTTAAATGACAGCCCCGCGATTTGTTTAAACGGATTATTGGTTATAACAAGCGGCGTAAGCACGGGCCTTGTTTTTGTGATTGTATGGCCAAGCTTTATTGGAAGTTTATAGATATCTTCGCGTCCGCCCATATCGTGCAGTTTCAGCATTCCTCCGGTTGCGATTATTACAAACTCAAATTCTTCTGTTTTATTATCAAATTTTAATAAATATTTATTCCCGGATTTTTGGATATCCGAAATTTTAATTTTCTCACGGATAAAAGCATTCCTCTGTTTTTTAATTGCTCGTATCAGACGTTCAACTTCTCTTACCGCGTTTTCGGTTTTTGCAATCGCACGGTTTTCCTCCCATTTGTATTTAATCCCAAGTTCATCAAACAACTCTTCGCGGCGATCCAGCCAGCGCGTTTTTAAAAGATTGTTTTTTAGCCTTTCCTCTGACGAAAAATAGTCGGCGGCAGACAGCCTTTTATTTGTAATATTCATTCTTCCGCCTCCGGTTAATCTCAGTTTTTCACCCAGAATCTCGTTCTGCTCAAAAATATGAATTTCAGCTTTAAAATTCCTTAAAAAAATTGCGGAAAATATCCCCGCGGCGCCTGCGCCGATAACAGCTATTTTCATAAAAAAAATATACTACTTTTTGTCTATTTTTAAAGGTGATTTTAATTGTTGGAGTCTTTCTTTGCAGAATTCTAGCTCCCTATGCCATCCTAAGTGAATTTTATTTGGAACGCTTTCAAAAGCCAGAGGAGCATTTAATAATGCATTGATACGTTGAATATCTAATTTAAGTTTATTGATTTCCTTTAAAGACTCTTTTGGTGTTTCATTTTCATCAGCACTTATGTCTTCATCATGTATGTCGATTTTCTTTGGCGTCATTATATGAGTTGCTAAATTATAAATTTAATTAAAATTTTACTGATTTCCAAGTTGTTGTCAACAATTGGCGACAGTTCGATTTCTCAATTGAAAATTTGCTGATTTTTTGGTATAATTATTAGATAAATTGGGCATTAAACAAACAAAAACACAAAATACATGGCTACAACCATTCCCGCAACAAGTATACCCACAAACGGAGTTTCCGAAGGGCAAATTGATTTCGCGGCTATTCTGCCTCAGATTTTAATGAAATTTGTTGAAGTTATTGAGGGCGCTGCGATAATTGTTGTAGGCCTTTTTGTAATCAAGTTTGTAAGAAGCAGGCTTAGAAAAATTGAATCAACTCATGAGCAGCAAAAGAACGCAATTAACCTTCTGGATAAATTAATAACCGGATTTATTATTGTTGTATCGATTACAATGGCTTTAAAGGTGGTAGGTCTTGATATGACCCTGTTAATAAGCGTTGCCATCCTCGGCCTTTCATACGGCCTCCAGGATATAATTAAAAACTATGTTGCGGGTATTTTAATTCTTTTTAAGTCTCCTTTTAAACTTAACGATATAATTAAAATTCGTGATTATACGGGTCGTGTAATTAAAATGGATTTTCAGGCAACCACGCTTGAAACTTTTGACGCAAGACAGATTACAATCTACAACAGCGATGTAATGACACAGTCAATTGTGAATTTTTCAAACAATACTGTTCGGCGTCTGGATTTTGATGTTGTTCTTGGCTACGGATCTGATGTTGACAGCGCTCTTAAAATTTTTGAAAAACTGATGAAAACAAATACTAAAATTTTAAAAAGCCCCAAATATTCAATTATATTTAAAAAATTTACCGACCTTGGGCCTTCTTTTACTTTAAAATTTTGGATTCAGAGGCCGTGCAATATTTTAAAAATCAAAACGGATCTGGCAAAAGAAATTAACAAAGCGTTCGATGACCAGAAAGTCATTATGCCTTACTACAAAGGCATCGAAGCCGGTTCAGAGCCCGAGCTTTCAACCATGACCGAAGAAAGAAAAACAAGAGTTCAGGCATTCCAGAACCAGCCTGTTTTTACTCAACCCGAAATACCTCCCCAGGTACAACTTGGGCCGGACGGTCAGCCAATACCCCAGGTGGTTCCGGTTGCATATGATGAGGACGAACCAGAATAATTATGAATACAAAAGAAACAGCGTCAAAACTTTTAATAAAGAAAGTGCCGACAGTTAATGTTTCAAGCTCTGTGTGGCAGGCACAACAGTATCTTTTTGACAATATAAGAAAATTCGAATCAATCCATTATATTTATGTGGTCGATAAAGGTAATCATTTAAAAGGCATTTTATCCGTGCATGAACTTTTAAAGCATAAAGGCAAAGTAAAAATTTCCCGCATAATGCGCAAAAAAGTTTTTTTCGCCCGTCCGGGAACGGATCAGGAAAGAGTCGCGCATCTGGCATTAAAAAAAGACATTGTTGGAGTGCCAATCGTAAATAAATATGGAGTGCTTGTCGGGTCGGTGCCGAGTGAAGCTCTTTTAAAGGTAATGTACAAAGAAAGCCGTGAAGACTTGTTAAAGATCGCCGGTGCCCACCACGAGCAGGGTGTAAACGATGATATTATGAAAATTTCACCTTTTAAATCTTTAAAACATCGTCTGCCGTGGCTTATATTCGGGCTTCTGGGAGGACTTTTCGCCGCCCAGATTGTGGGTTTTTACGAAGTCACTTTGGCAAAACATGTAATTCTTGCCGCCTTTATACCGCTTGTTGTTTATATGGGCGGCGCTGTTGAAGCGCAAATGGTAGCGTTTATTATCAGAGATTACGCCATCAATCCCGACCTTAAATTTACAAAATATTTTTTAAAACAGTTTGTTGTTGTAATAATGCTAAGTGTATTAATCAGCCTTGCGCTTTTTGTTTTTGCCAATATTTTTTATAGCAACATGCAGATAGCCCTTGTTACCGCAATCGCTCTTTGTATAGCCATTATTTCCTCAGTAACAACTGGGCTTGTCATCCCTTTTATATTTACACGTTTTAAGCAGGATCCCGCCAATGCAAGCGGCCCGGTCGCGACGATTATTCAGGATATACTTTCGGTAATAATTTATTTTTCAGTTGCGACAATATTGCTTTAAAGCGATTACTGATAAGTATAAAAAACCGCACCGGTTTAACGCGGTGCGGCCTAGTTTGTTTTAATTTTTGGCGGACATTATTTTGCCATTTTTGAAGCTGTATAGATCAAATATAATGCGGCAACTCCGACCAATACATAAACAATTCTTGCAACAATAAGCAAATTTAAAGTTTGTACAAAAAGCCAGGAAACAAGATCAAAGTAAAAAAGACCTACAAGCGCCCAGTTAAGACCTCCGACAATCACAAGGACGAGCGCAACCCAATCAAGTACATTGAGTTTTTTCATACGATGTTTTTGATTAAGAAATAAAAAAACTAAAAAAATTTTATCAGAGTTTAGCCTTTATTTAAAGGGATTTTTCAAACTGAGCTTGCCATAACCTGTATTGCATTTATAGATTTTTCACATAATTAATACCGCCACTTGCCCTTTTTTATTAAATGTATAGGATTATATTATGAAAATAACAGTATTGGGAGCAGGCTATGTGGGGTTAACAACAGCCGCGTGCATGGCTGAGAAAGCGCATAAAGTTATATGCGCCGATATTGATAGGCAAAAAATCAACGGACTTAAAAAAAATAATATACCTTTTTTTGAACCCGGTCTGGACAAGCTTGTTAAAAAACATCTTCAATTAAAAAATTTGCAGTTTTCAAACAGTTTAAAAACTGCCATACAAAACAGCGACGTAATTATCTGCTGCGTATGGACTCCTCCAAAGAAAAATTTTAAAGCCGACATAATGGCCGTAATCAATGCCGCGAAAGACTTCGGCCAATCCATAAACAGCTATAAAATTTTAATAATCAAATCAACCGTGCCGCCGGGAACAAATAAAATATGCGCTCTGGCCATACAGGAGGAAATAAAAAAAAGAAATATAAAAGTAAAATTCGATATTGTTTCAAATCCTGAATTTTTAAGGCAGGGCAGCGCTGTTCGCGATACCTTAAAACCCGACAGAATTGTAGCGGGTATTAACAATAAAAAATCAGTGGCAATCATTAAGGGTTTATATAAGTCTTTTCAGTCAAAAAAAAGACCGATAATTTTTACAACGCCCGAATCCGCTGAAATTATTAAATATGCCGCAAATTCGTATTTGGCAATGAAGCTTTCGTTTATTAATGAAATCGCAGGTTTTTGTGAAATTGCCGGCGTAAACATCAAAGAAATCGAAAAGGGTTTAAAATTTGATAAAAGAATAGGTCTGGATTATCTGCATGCAGGTGTTGGTTACGGAGGCGGATGTTTGAAAAAAGACATAAACGCGATGATACATTTTGGAAAAGAAAAAAAATATAATTTTAAACTTCTTAAAGTTGTCGATGAAATAAATGAAAAACAAAAATTGCATTTGTTCGACCGTTATAAAGGACTTGCCGATAAAAATGTTGCGGTGCTGGGCCTTTCGTTTAAACCCGACACAGACTCGGTTAAAGAAGCCGCTTCAATAGCTGTTGTAAATAAATTAATAAAATTAAAAGCTAAAATTAAAGTTTACGATCCCGCCGGATTAAGCGCATTTTTAAAAGCGGCAGGGAAGCACAAAAACATTATGCCATGCAAAAAACCTGCAGACGCTTTGCGCAATGCTGACGTTCTTATGATTTTAACCGCATGGCCGCAGTTTAAAAAAATCACGCCGGAATTTTTAAAAAAACACATGAAGGGCCGGGTTATTCTGGACGGAAGAAATCTGTTAAATCAAAAAGCTTTTAAAAAAGCCGGGTTTGAGTATATTGGTATAGGATAAATTAATTATATGAAAATTTTAGTTGCGGGCGGGGCCGGCTTTATTGGATCCCATTTGTGCCACAGGCTTATAAACAACGGTCAAACGGTTATATGCGTTGATAATTTTATAACGGGGCAAAAAGAAAATCTTACATCGCTGTTAAACAATCCGCATTTTTCTCTAATCGAACAGGATGTCTGCGCGCCTCTGGATTTTGAGGTTCACCAGATTTACCATCTGGCGTCTCCCGCATCGCCCCTTCATTATCAAAAAAATCCTGTTTTGACTATACGCTCGAATACGATTGGGACTTTAAATTTACTGGAACTTGCAAAAAAGAATAACGCAAAAATTTTATTCGCATCCACCTCTGAAATTTACGGCAATCCGCAAAAACACCCGCAGGATGAAAGTTATTTCGGCAATGTTAATCCCGTTGGTCCGCGTTCGTGCTACGATGAAAGCAAACGCTGTGCCGAGTCCATATTTTCGGCTTACCATAAAGAGTGCGAAGTTAACATACGCATCGCGCGGATTTTTAATACATACGGACCGAACATGCATTTGAATGACGGCAGGGCGGTATCGAACTTTATTGTATCCGCATTGCAAAATGATATTTTAAGCATTAACGGGGACGGTGAACAGACAAGGAGTTTTATGTATATAGATGATCTTATTGACGGTCTGCTTAAATTAATGAAAGCGGAAATTACATCACCGGTTAATCTTGGAAATCCCAAAGAAATCACCATAAAGCAGCTGGCCGCGGATATACTGGGGCTCACAAAATCCAAAAGTAAAATTATTTATAAACCCATGCCGCAGGATGACCCTGTGCGAAGAAAACCTGATATTTCAAAAGCTGTTAAAATATTAAACTGGAAGCCGACAGTAAGCCTTGAGACGGGCCTTAAAAAGACAATTGAATACTTTAGGCTGACTTTAAAATCCGGTTAGTAAGCATCATCATTGTTTCAAAGTCTTCTTCGGTTGCATGTTCGTATCCTATGCAGTGAAGAACCCCGTGCACAAAAAGAAATTTTAGTTCCGTCCGAAGGTCGTGGCCGTGCTCTTTGGCTTGTCTTTCGGCAATATCAACGCATATAAAAATTTCCCCCAGAATGTTCTGTCCCGGGTAGTCGGTGTTTAAATAACTAAGAGAGATAACATCCGTTGGGGCATCTGTTTTTCTGTATTTTTTATTTATCTGTCGGATGAGTTTTTTATTAACCAGCGTAAGAGTGATGAGAGCCTTGTTTTTTTGAGGGATTTTTTGATTAATCACATCAAGAAGTTCTTCAAAAATTACAGCAGATACGGGATGCCCGGTCTCGTTATAATATTCAAGATTCAGCATGATTTTTTATATTTATGTAATATCTGGTACGCAGCAATTCCGAATGCAGTGGCAACATTTAAAGAATTTGCTCTGCCCAGCATTGGAATATCAATCGCCTTATCAACATACTGCATAATTTCATCATTAATGCCGTTTATTTCGTGACCGACTATCAGCGCGCAGGGAAATTCGAATTCAGTATCAGCATAATTTTGGGACGAATGGGTTAATTCCAGTGCGACAATCTGTACTCCCTTCTTTTTAAGCTCTTTAATGGCACTTACTGAGTTTTCACGGTATTCCCACGGTACAACTTCGCATGCTCCGAGTGATGTTTTTTGAATTTCTCTGCGCGGAGGAATGCCTGTCATTCCGCATAAATAAATTTTTTCCGCCAGAATCCCGTCGGAAGTTCTAAAAATAGCTCCTACATTATATAAACTCCTGATGTTATCGGCAATTATATATATCGGCATCCTTTTTAATTTTCGCACCCGTTCAATAGATGGTTTTGCCTTAAGGATCTCATCCGAAGCTAATTTTTTAATCATATGCAACAAAATAACATAATAATTACCTTTTGACAAATTTAAAAAAACTCTTTATATTTATAGCGATCAAATATTTAATGTTGTCAAGACTATGGTTCCAAATGTACAGGGAGCATACAAAATAAGCAGAAAACAGGCGGCGCAGATGTTAAAAGTATCTGTTAGAACTCTCGACAGATATATTAACAAAAGAATTATTACCTCAAAAAATATTGCGGGCAGAATTTTATTAAACGAAGAAGAGCTTATAACACATGTAAAACAAACGCGCACACACACGCCGATTCACAAACAGCCCCATTCGCAGACTATTAGAATAGAGAGGCTTGAAAATAATGAACAGGTGCAGGAATCGGACCTTGTAAACAGCGTTGAAGAAAGAGTTTACAAAAAACTTTACGATGAAATCAGGGAAGATGTGAAAAATTTTCAGCAGAGGCTTGAAGGAGCCAATTACAGAGTGGGTCAGCTTGAATCGCAGCTCAAGGCCAGCGTGCCTTTGCTTGAGCATCAGGCGCTTTTAACGGGCCATAAAAAAGAAATTTTCAATAAAAGAATTCTTTATATAACTTTGGGGGTTATACTTGCTTTTCAGCCGATCTGGATAATCCTGGCTTATTTTTAAATTTTAGACATTTCTATACGGTCTTTTTCGGTAATTTTGTAATTAAAATCCTGATATGTGGATTTAAGTCTTTCTATAATTCCGCCGGATGTTTCAATAACCTGTTTAATATTGGTTTTTTCGCCGATTACCGCAAATTTATAAGGCGGAGTTAAAATAACATTATTAAGCATTATTTGTCCGTTTGGCAGTTTGTCGAAACCGATCGTGGTATCCGTAAGACGAAGACTGTTGATTGAAACCGCCTGCACGCCCGCTGCAAAAAGTTCATTTACAATATCCGTAAACCAGATATCGGAAAGTTGGGTGCCGATTTCGATTTCAATGCCTGGACCATAAATCGCAATATCGCCGGTAATAAGCTTGTTTTTTTGAATATCTTTATTGATTGTTTCCAGGGCCAGAGCCTGATTTGACACCTCCTGCAGCTGTAATTCAAGTTTACTGATTTCTTCGGCAAGGTCATTATTTGAAGTTTTGAGCATCTGAATTTTTCTAAAAACATTCTCACCCGAATCACGACCCAGAGTGGTTACATAACTTGTAAAATATCTGGATTGGGTAATCAGCAGGAACCCGAGAAGAAGTCCTGTTGCGGCCAGGATTATTATTTGAGGCGTTGTGTATTCTGTATTTTGTTTAAATAGTTTCATTTGTTGCTGCTTGAATAAAATTTGTATGAAAAAGCCCGTTATAAACCGGTAGAATTACATATGGAGATTTTTGAATTGAAAAGCGTATACCGTTTTCTGTAACGCGTTTTTGAAGATCCGTCAGCGTGGCCGGGTCCTGCAAACGCAGCATGAGTGAATCAAAATCGCCTATAGCGGACACCGTAAAAGGGGGAGCCAGATGCGAATTGTTTATCATCACGGTATTTCCTACGGAGGTTATTGTTGACGCTGCAATGACCCGTTGGCCGTTTATGGCTATGCCCTCCACCTTATGACTTCTTAACAGATTAACCAGATCGCGAATATCAGCTGCATACACAAGACCGGGCTCTTCTTTTGGAATGTTATCGCGGTCAATAAACGGCGAATCGTTAAGTTCAATTGTAAAGCCCTCGCCGGATTTTAACGTTAACCCCATTGATGCCTTGAGCCTGTTTAATGTTTCAAGATTTGAAGTTTTAATTAAAGCTTCGTTGTTTTTAAGCGAAGTGTCTATTTTATCACGCAGCAGGCTTATGCGGCTTTTTAATACAGCCTCTTCATCAATATATTCTTTTATAAGCTGCTTTTGCGCCTCAAGCTGGTCAAGCGGATAAGAGCTTGCGGCCGGAGTGGACGTTCTGAACTGAACAGTCATTAAAACTCCCACAAAAATACCCGTACAAACCGAAATTATTTTTATAGAGTTGCTCATTAAATGCTTGTTTATTGCAAAACAATAATATTAAATACGACTATAAAAGTCTAATCATAATTAATTCTCTTTTCATTATTTAAAATACAGGATAAAACTATAGTATGATTGGTATTTTTGATTCAGGATATGGCGGGCTCACTGTATTAAAACCGCTTTTAAAGATACTGCCGGAGTATGATTATATGTATCTGGGGGATAATGCGCGCGCGCCGTATGGAATACGCAGCCGGGATACGGTAAAAAAATACAGCGAAGAAGCTGTGGAATTTTTATTTGCGCAAGGCGCTTCCCTGATTATTACAGCGTGCAATACTGTAAGTTCACTTGCCCTGAGACACCTTCAGCAGAAATATCTGCGCGATACCGGCGATAAAAGTAAAAAGATCTTGGGAGTAATCAAACCGGTAGCTGAAAAAGCCGTTGAAATAACAAAAACTTACCGTATAGGCGTTGTGGGTACACGCGGCACGATTGAGTCAAAAGCATACGATGCTGAATTGAAGCATTTAAACGAAAGCGTTAAAGTTTTTAGCCGCGCCTGCCCGCTCCTTGTGCCGCTTATTGAAGAGCGCTGGCATCACAAACCCGAAGCCAGAAAAATTTTAAAAACATATTTAAAACCCTTAAAATCAGCAAATATCGACGTGTTGATCCTTGGATGCACGCATTATCCTTTAATGCATAATGATTTCCAAAAATACGCGGGCAGGCGCATAAAAGTGCTCGACACGGGTAAAATCACCGCTTTAAGCCTTAAGGATTATTTAGGCCGACACCCGGAAATTGAAGAAATGCTTCAAAAAAACCATACACGCCAATATATGACAACCGATTCTCCGGAAAAGTTTATGGAATTTGCAAACAGGGAGCTGCATTTAAATATTAAGGAAGTAAAAAAAGTGCAGATATGGAAATAAAAAAGTTAAAAATTTACCTGATCGCTGCAATTCTTGTGGTTTTTTTTAGTTTCTTTTTTGATGAAATGTTCGCGGATTTGATGAAAATCCTTCAGGAAGAAAACATTATATCGTTCATGTTTTTTATAACGGATTTCGGGATTGTGTTTTTGGGCGCATTAATTTTGGCGGCCGCTCTTAAATATAAAAAATACAGATTTCTGTTGTTTATGTGTTTAACCGCGATTATTGCATTTGAAACCGCCTTTTTATTGAAACTGATTTTTCAGGTTCCAAGGCCGTACATTCTTGAAAGCACGGACCCTGTATTTATTGCTTCCGGTTTTGCATTTCCGAGTATTCATACTGCGCTTATGTGCTCCCTGCTGCCATATATTAAATATATTTTTGGAAAGAAAAGCAGATATTTTATTTATTTGTTTATCGGTCTGATTATTTTAAGCAGGGCATATCTTGGAGTTCATACTTTAAGCGATATAGCGGCGGGAGGCTTTATTGGGCTTTTTTCAACCTACGGCCTGCTTGCATACGAAAAAAAGTATCATTTTATTACATGGTTTGAATCGCAAATTTCAGACAAACTGGAACTTCGAAGGCAGGCGGCCCATATGATTATCGGCGTATCAATAGTTTTTTTGCTTAAACTTCAGCTTTTGAACTCTTTTATACTTTTTGTCGCGGTTTTTATGGGCGGAATACTTGTTCTGGCGGCTCGAAAAATCTATATACCGGTTTTGCATAAAATACTTTTGGTTTTTGAGCGTCCGCATCATATCGCAAGATTTCCCGGAAGGGGTTCTTTTTTTCTTGTTCTTGGAGCCGCGTTAACGACTTTTATTTTTGAAAAAAATATTGCCATGGCCGCGATTATGATTTTAGCGGTTGGAGACTCGGTAACAAATATTGTAGGAAGGTATTTTGGTAAAATTACAAATCCTTTTAATGAAAAAAAGAAGGTCGAGGGAACCATAATTGCCGTTATCCTAAGCACTCTTGCCGCGTTGATTTTTGTGCCGATCTGGCCGGCATTTCTGGCCAGTTTTGTGAGCATGTTTTTTGAGTCGCTGGATCTGGGCTGGAAAAAAAGAAACTTTGAAGTAGACGATAATATAATGATACCGCTTGTGGCCGGAATAATTATTACAGCCGCATTGTAATTATTCCCACTCTATTGTTGCCGGCGGTTTGTTTGTAATATCATAAAAAACACCGTCAATTTCGGGCAGCTCCCTAAAACCTTCGGTCAGCTCGTCAACCCATTTCCACTGCATGCGGTAAAAATTTGCAGTCATGGCCTCTTCGGAGTTGACGGGCCGCAGAACTATACATTCACCGTGCTTGTCGTTTAAAGAAAGAGGCAGAAGAACAGTGGGGAACTGCCATATATCCTTATAATTTTTATGGTATTTAATAAACTGAGTCACTCTAAAATCCGCTCTCTGCAAAAGCTCTATCCTTTCTTTTGTTAAATATCCCGGCTTTACATTCATGCTTACAATCCCCCTCGGATGAAGTTTTAAAAGCACTCTGTTTATACTTCCGAACCTGTTTGTGATTTCCGTTGAAACTGTTTCCAGCATATCCCAGTCGCGATTCGTGTCTTTATGCATTGCCAGCAGAAACGGATGTTTGTAAGTTCTTGCGTCGCCCTGCACCCCCACGCTTTTAATGGGTAAAATTTTGCCTGTTAATTTGTACTTGGCAATAAAATCGTTAATTTCTTGTTCCAGCGCTTCATGATTTTCAGGATAATCGATTTTATCCGCGCATAGGCATCGCACCGCAAGCCCGGGGCCCGGAAACGGGTGCCGCCACACTATGCTGTCGGGTAGACCGAGTTTTGTTCCCACTTCTCTCACTTCGTCCTTATATAACTGGGTAAGCGGCTCAATAATTTTGCCCGCTTCAATTAACTGCCGGATTTGTTCAACGCGGTTGTGGTGCGTTTTTATTTTATCGGCATGACGTGTGCCGCCGGTTTCTATTGTGTCGGGATAAATCGTTCCCTGCCCGAGAAGCCATTCCTCAGGATTTAACTTTAGCTCATCCGCAATGATTTTTTGTATTTCAATAAACTTGTCGCCAATTATTTTTCGTTTTGTTTCAGGATCATATACTTCTTTTAAAGCGCCGAAAAACTTATCGGCCGCATAAAAGAAATGAACGTTTTCGATACTCGCCTTTTTATAGGCTTCTTCAACTTCTTCTCTTTCATGCAGTCTAATAAAACCCGTATCAACAAACAGCCCATAGGTGTTTTTTGTGCCGATGGCATTTTGTATAAGCGAGTATGCAACCGTTGAATCGACTCCGCCCGAAATAAGCATAAAAACCTTTTTATTGCCCACTTTATCTTTGATTGCGGCAATCTCTTTTTCAATAAAAAAATCAAGATTCCATTCTTTTTTTGCATCGCAGATATTCAAAAAATTTTCCAGAATTTTATTGCCATTTATTGTATGGGTAACCTCAGGGTGGAACTGAATCGCATAAAGTTTTTTTGCAAAATTCGCTATACCCGCATTTACACACGGCTCGGTTGAGGCGGTTTTTTCAAAACCCTCCGGAAGACCCGCGGCTTCATCTCCATGGCTCATCCAGACCGTTTCAGCATCGGAAAGTCCTTCAAAAATATCCTGTTTATTTAAAACCTTGAGCGTTGTTTTTCCGTATTCTTTG
The DNA here is from genome assembly GCA_016928915.1 of Candidatus Peregrinibacteria bacterium. GTDB lineage: Bacteria > Patescibacteriota > Gracilibacteria > UBA1369 > PNNO01 > JAFGJT01. Next base: position 19,771 of record JAFGJT010000011.1, on the reverse strand, counting down.
ATTTTGCCGGGCATAACTTTGCCGCCAAGAGACTGAATCATTATATGCAGCCCGTAACAGATACCAAGAATAGGTATACCAAGATTAAAAATATTGATATCGCATTTTGGCGCGCCTTCGTCATAAACACTCTGCGGACCGCCCGATAAAATCAGACCTTTATATTCTTTTAATTCCTCCGCGGCCGTATCGCAATCGCGTATTTCGGAATAAACCCCAAGTCTTCTTATCCTGTTGGCTATTAAATGCGCATACTGCCCTCCGAAATCAAGAATCGCAATTTTATCCATACACCAACCTGTTAATTATTCATCCCGATTTTACTATTTAATTCCGGGTAATCAAAGGGTTTTAAAATTTCCGGAGTGTTTTTTTCAACTCCGCGTTGTGTAATCATTTTTGAGACAGTATAGGCTTCAAGGTCATTTTCTTTATAAGGTTTTAATAATTTTTCGATGTCAGCCTTATCAAGCCCATTATTGAGCCATTTCTCTTCGTCCTGTTTATCTAGAATCACCGGCATTCTTTTTTTTGTATTATGGATTTTGGAAAGAAGATCGTTCGCATCGCATGTTATTACTGAAAAAGTTTTAATTATTTCCCCTGAATCCGGCGCAATCCATTCATCCCAGATGCCTGCAAAAGCAAAAGGCTCCTCATTTTTCATAAAAATATAATACGGATATTTTTTCCCTTTAAATTCCCTCCATTCAAAAAATCCGTCAACAATTACCATGCACCTTTTTTGCTTTATCTGATTACGGAATGTCGGTTTAACAAATATCGTTTCAGCTCTTGAATTAAAGGTTTGTTTACGAATTTTTTCAGCGAATTCGGCATCTTTTATCCAGTGAGGAATCAACCCCCATTTAGCGAGAATTATTGATGATGGATCATTATTTAAGATCACAGGATGTGAAGGCAAGGTGAAAGCGGAACTGTAAAAAATGGGTATAATATTTTTTGGCTCTGCAAATTTTGCCTTAAACCTTTTTTCGGCTTTCTTTAAATCTGATTTTAGGGTGATTGTAAAACACATCTTTGTACAGGTATGTAAATATTTAAAAAAAGTTTGATAAACATACTTAAATAAACCGCTGTGCGATGTTTTTCACGGATTCTTGGTTATTGAAAAATTCAAGGACGCGTCTTTATTAAGAAAACCTCTCCATACTGCAGTATTATCGGTTATTTCAAAGTCACTGCTCGCGGGTGTCCATTTTTGTGGATTTTCAACTATCACGGAATAATAATCCTGATTTGTACCTGGCTGCTTTATTATATCAAGGTGATATGAATTTTCTTTAAGTATTTCCTCGGACATAATAAAAGTATAGTCAACGACCTTTCGATCGCCGGGCTTTAAGGTTATATTAGTCGAATAAATCGCATATTCCAAAGACTCAACGGGAAGTGTGAGCACAGCTGCTTTTTGAAGTTCGGTTCCGGGTGCAAGATAAATTTTAAGTTCGGATTTATAAGTATTATCATCATGTTCAGTCAAAGATGGCGCAAAATTTTCCAGAGTAACAGTTAATTTTGCTTTAAAGTCCGAAAGATCAACGCGGTAGTCTATATCGCGCTTTATATACTGATTTACATTGTTGCCGGAAATATTGGAATCAACAATTGCCAAAAAATCCTTGCGGGGCACGGACATTTTGCTGCTCCACCCCTTTGCGCTGATTTTTTTTTGCAGATTGCCGGAAAAAAAGTTTAGCTGAATATCTTTTTCATTAAGCCCCCGAACGATTATGTCACTTATATTGCGCCACGCAAGCGGAGAAAACGAAGTGTCTTTAAGCTTTTCATAAATTCGGGAATTCACGGCGAAAATTCCATCATATATTTCACCTGTTTCAGGCAGACATTTTGTGAAATCCGGATCAGTGCATGCGATTATTGGTGTGTCTTTTTTTTCAAGTCCTGCAAAAAAACCGTTTGAGAACCTGATTATGCCATAGCGCGTTATAGCGCCTCCGCTCGGGGTAAGCTGTTTTTCATTCTGAAAAAGCACAAGATAAGATTTTTCAGAAAAAGGCGGACCCGCTATCTCAAAATAATACGGGATAAAATAACGCAGTCCTCCAAGAGCGGAAAGAACAAACAAAATACAAAACAAAGCGGAAAACACAATAATTAAGATTCCCGTTTTAAGCCTTGTTTTAGAAAAAAATTTCACCATACAATGTTAGGTCTGCTTCATTAATGGGAAAAGAACAACATCTTTTAAATTATCCTGCCGGGTTAAAAGCGCAACAATTCTGTCTATGCCCATGCCCCATCCTGCTATTGGAGGAAACCCGTGCTCCATTGCAAGCACAAACTCATCGTCTTTCCCGTGCGCTTCCTCGTCACCTTTTTTTTGCGCTTCGGACTGCTCTGAAAAAGCCTTTGACTGTTCAAGCGGATCTATGAGCTCCGAGTAGGCATTTACAATTTCCCATCCGTTTACAACCAGCTGGAACCTGTCCACAATATCGGAATTTTTATCGTTGCGGCGAGCGAGCGGAGAAAGATCCGTGGGGTGTTCGATTAAAAACACGGGTCCGATCATTTTGGGGCGCGAAACCTTTTTATAAAGGTGGTCTATTAAATTGCCCCTGCTTAATTTTGCCGCGTCCTCAATATTGATTTTTTTATCCTTTATGGCTTTTAGCAGTTCTTTTTCGGTTTTAAATTTATTAATATCAATACCGCTGTCTTCCAAAATTACATCTCTTATGCTGATTGTTTTCCACGGCCTTTTAAAATTAACCGTCTGCGTGTTTCCTTCCCTGTCTTTAATATCAACCTCCAGAGTTCCGAGTGTTTTTTTAAGCAAAAATTCAAACATTTCCTCGGTAAATTTCATAAGATCCTGATAGTTCCAGTACGCGCAGTAAAATTCATTCATGGTGAATTCCTGAAGATGCGAGGGATCCATACCTTCGTTTCTGAAGCATTTCCCGATTTCAAAAACTTTTTCAAAACCGCCGCCGATCGCCACTTTTTGATAAGTTTCAATCGCTATTCTAAGGAAAAAATCAGCGTCAAGCGCGTTATGATGGGTTTTAAAAGGTTTTGCAAGAGCGCCCGAAGCCGAAGTGGCCATTACCGGGCATTCAATTTCCAAAAATCCGTTGTTCCAGTAAAACTCCCGAAGATATCTTATAAAATCAGATCTGAATTCAAATATTTTTTTGGTTTCCGGATTCATGGCAAGGTCAAGATACCTCTGTCTGTACTTTGCCTCCTGGTCTTGAAGACCGTGGAATTTTTCGGGCAGAGGGCGCAGGGTTTTTGAAAGCAAAATATAATCAGTAACAAGCAAAGTTATTTCTCCGTGCTTTGTTCTAAAAAGTTCACCTGTAACACCAATAAAATCAGCAACATCAATTTTCTTTTCAAAAAATTTACATTTTTCATCTCCCAGAATATCGCGCATAAGGCATATTTGTATTCTTCCCGAAGCATCCTGAATTTTCCCGAAAGAAAGTTTTCCATGGCTTCTAAAAGCCATTAACCTGCCACAGAGTTTAACCTTAGCATCAGGCTTTTTAATGATTTCCTCAACCTCACGGACATCCTTTTCACCAAACGCAACCGCTTCAACTGCTGTGTGAGTGCGGTCAAACTTATCCGGATAAGGATTAATGCCTGTTTGCCGCAACATTTTGATTTTTTCGAGCCGGTCTTTATATTCCGTTGTTTCCATAAAAATTGTTAAATTCAGAACCTACTTTACAACAAAAATAATAAAATTGACAACCCGCGCGGAAATAAAATTTTACGCCTCAACCATGTAATCTTCGGCTTTTCGCTGTTTTTCAAGCGAGATAAACTTCATCTGTTCCTTTTTAAAGCCCAGCTCTATTCGCCCCGTTGGACCGTTTCTGTGCTTGCGGATATAAATATCGGTTATGCCGGCTCTGTCGGAGTCTTCTTCGTAATAGTCTTCGCGGTAAAGCATCATTACAACATCGGCGTCCTGCTCAATGGCCCCGGATTCGCGAAGATCCGAAAGCTGCGGGATTTTTTGAGGGCGAAGTTCAACCGCGCGCGAAAGCTGGGATAGTGCAATAATCGGGATCCGAAGTTCGCGCGCGAGGCTTTTTAATGTTCGTGAAATGTCCGAAATTTCCTGCACGCGATTTGTTGAGCCCCATGAATTTTTTCCGCTGGTCATAAGCTGCAGATAGTCGACAATCAAAAGATCAAGCCCCTGCTCCATTTGAAGCCTTCTTGCTTTTGCCCTAAGTTCCGCGATTGATCCTCCCACGGAATCATCTATAAAAAGTTTCATTGAATTCAGATCATCCATAATGCCTCCGATTTTTGCAAAGTCGGTGTCGGTAAGTTTTCCGGTTCTCATTTTCCACGAATCAACCGAAAGAAGTGAACAAAACATTCTTTCAACAAGCTGTTCTTTTGACATTTCAAGCGAGATTATGCCGACGCATTTGCCGTTTTTACCCACATTTTGTGCAATATTCAGAGCGAACGATGTTTTGCCCATTGAAGGCCTTGCGGCGATGATTATTAAATCCGAAGGCTGAAGTCCCGAAAGCAGATTATCAAGATCCCTGAAACCCGTGGGAATTCCCCTGTATTTATCTTTACCTTCGGGATCGTGCAGGTCGGCGAGTTTTTCATAAGTTGCGCTTAAAATTTCTTTAACATGAATAAATCTGTCCTTTATAAAAGTCTGCGATACGTTAAATAAAGATTTTTCAGCTTCTTCAAGAAGATTTTCGATTTCTTCCGTTTCTTTATAACCAAGCGAAATAATTGTGTCCCCGGCTTTTAAAAGTTTGCGCAGTACGGATTTTTGTTTGACTATGGTGGCATACTGGAAAATATGCGAAGCGGTGGGCACCTCCGAAGTAAGTTCCGCAATGTAAGATGCGCCCCCAACAAGATCAAGTTCTTTTTTGTCCTCAAGGTGCGAAGTGATTGTTAATACATCAATCGGATTTCTTTTGTCAAAAAGCTCTGTCGCGGCCCTGTATATCATAGCGTGCCTGTCATGATAAAAATCATCCGCCGTAAGAAAATCCGCGATCTTAATGATTGCGTCCTTATCAATCAGCAGGGCTCCCAGGGTCGACTTTTCAGCCTCCTGGCTGTTAGGGGGTACATGCATTAATCTTGGGTCATTTAAACTTATGTAAATGGAACTCCATTCTAGCAATTTAAAATAATTTTAAAAATTTTTTAAGTTTCCTTTAACTCAAAGTTGTATTCTTGTTATATTATGGATAAAAAATCCCTTCAAAAAGCCAAAAATACAGGGCGTCTGGGCGAAGAATATGCTGCCGGGCACCTTGTTGCGTCCGGTTACACTATTCTTGGGACAAATTTTCACTCAAGATTCGGGGAGATAGATATTATAGCAAAATACGAAGATGAAGTGATTTTTTGCGAGGTTAAAACGCGCAGAAATCTCGCATACGGGCTCCCGCAGGAGGCTTTTAATCATAAAAAATATTCACGCATAAAAAAAACAATATATGAATTTTTTAGAACAGCTTCAAAGAACGCAGATGTTAAAATAACCAAGTGGCGCATAGACCTTATAGCGATACTGATCAATTCCTTTGATGAAGTTGAAGATCTGGTGCATTATAAGGGCGTATAATTTAAATCACAGCAATAATGTTTGAAAACCGTTCAAAACAAATTTCAATAATGATAATCGTTCTGATATTGGCGGGGGCTGCCTTTTATTTTATCTGGAACGTGCTTTTAAATACCGGCACTGTTGTTTTTGAATATTCAAAACCGCCCTTTACGGTAACGATAGACGATAAATCACAAACCTGCTTTGATAACGGGTGCGAATTCAGCCTGCCCGCCGGCCCCAGGAGTTATATTGTTAAAAAAGACGGTTATTACGAAGAGTCCGGGTCGATAATTATTAAAAGAGGAGACAGACAGGTAGTCGGCCTGAGCCTTGAGTTTATTCCGCAGACCCTTTCGGGAACCGAATTTAAAGGCCTTAAACTGCCAGCCGGTTATTCAAAATTTTCGGATAATTTAAAGGAGATATCTTTGTTTGTGGAATTCCCCGCGGATTTTATACCAAAAAGACTGCCCAAAATCATTGATGAATTTGTTTTTGCAAAATCCGGGAAATCGGCACTGATATTTGAAAACGGAACAGTTTCTTTATATTCATTTTCTGATTTTTCCCTGAAAACATTAAATGGTTTAAAAGGCGCTGATACGGCTATATTTTCAGCTGATGAGAATTCCGTCTATACAATTGCATACGATGAAGCATTAAAGAAATACGCACTTAAAAAGCTCGACCTTAAAAATCCCGATGAGTCTGAAAATCTGATTTATTTTACGCGCGACGTAACCGATTATAAGATTAAAATTTCACCGGATGAAACATATATGGCTCTGCTTGATAAAACGTTTACCCCGGAAATTCTTTATACGATTGATCTTGCGAACCGAACAAGAAAAAATATTTTTGAGGGGTACACGATTGAAGCGGGGCAGTGGTCGGAAGACGGCAGAGTGTTTGTGTTTAAAGGAAAAACAGAGTCCGACATGACACAGTCGTTTTATTATTACGATACCATGCCGGAGGTTTTAAACAGGTTGCAGTTCGAGGGGGATATACGAAATTTCGATTTTAACTTAAATAATGCCTATTTTATTACTTCCACTTCGTACTCGGTGATAAGTTTTGATTTTCCGTATATGATTAAATTTAATCCTCAGCAACAGGTATCGGATTATGCTTCGATTTTTGAGGACGCTTCAAAAGAAAAAAATATAATTCTTGTAAAATGGGGGCTTAAAGAAAACGAATTTTATTTAGTGCAGGACATGACCGGGCTGCTGGAAACCGAGCCGAAACAGCTTGAGCTTAACCCGGAGGACAACACTTTAAGACTGCTTTCGGACAGCCAATTTTTTGAGGTTAAAGTGGGCGAATGATTTTTTAGAATTTTTTTAGGTTCTGTTTAAAAGTGTGTGCATTAATTGTAATGCATAATTTGATTTTATGAATATTTATACTGCGGCATTTGACGGGCTTGTTCTTAAACTTGTTAGGGTTGAAGCCGATATTTCAAACGGGCTTCCTTCTTTTATGATAGTCGGGCTCGGTGACGCTTCCATTAAAGAAGCGCGGGAGAGAATAAGGCCCGCACTTAAAAATTCGGGTTTTATTTTTCCGCAAACCAAAAAAATTATTAATCTTTCGCCTGCGGACCTTAAAAAGCAGGGGTCGCATTTTGATCTGCCGGTTGCGCTTGCAATGCTTTTTGCATCCGACCAGATAAAATCAGGTTCAATGGAGGATATTTTTTGCGCAGGAGAACTTATGCTGAGCGGAAGTTTAAGAAAAATCGCCGGAGCTCTGGCGCTTACCCATTTTGCGCAAAAAAGCGGATTTAAGTCAATTTTACTGCCTTATCAAAACAGAAAAGAGGCTGCGATAATCAGGGGGGTCGATGTGCTTGCGTTTAACAATCTGTGTGAAATTGCCGGATATTTCGAAGGCGGTTTTAAAATAAAACCCTATTTAAGAGCTGATTCGGAAATTTCTCAGGATGAAATATATAAGCCCGAAGTGGATTTTTCCGAAATTGTCGGACACAACATTCCCAAACGTGCTCTTGAAATAAGCGCGGCGGCAGGCCACCATATTCTAATGGTGGGTCCGCCCGGCACAGGCAAAACAATGCTCGCAAAAGCATACGCGGGCATCCTGCCGCCGCTTACCCGGGACCAGTCAATGGACGTGAGCATGATTTATTCTGTCGCGGCAAACAGGCACAACTTTAGTCTTCCCATAAGAACTCCCCGTTTCAGGCATATTCACCATTCAACAACAGCCGCAACATTGATTGGCGGGAACAATCCGCTTACACTCGGAGAAGCTACGCTGGCTCATTTGGGTGTATTATTTCTTGATGAGATAGCGGAGTTTTCAAGGCACACCCTTGAAATCCTGCGGGAGCCGATGCAGGACGGTGTTCTGCGCCTCGGCCGGAATGTCAAAACATCCGTGCTGCCCGCCAGATTTCAGCTTATAGCGGCAATGAACCCGTGCCCGTGCGGTTATTTTTCGGACCCTGTAAAAAAGTGCACATGTTCGGATTTTCAGATCAGGCAGTATTATAAAAAAATATCCGGACCTATTCTTGACCGCATTGATATCATTGTTGAAGTGCCGCGTCTTGCCGGCAGAGTTTTATCTTCATCGCATCAGACCGGGTTATCGGAGTCATCAGCTGAAATTAGAAAGCGCGTTATAAAGGCAAGAAAAAGTCAGACCTCAAGGGGAGTTTTTAACAACGACATTAAAATTACACAGATAAAAAACATCTGCCGGCTTAATAAAGACACCGAAGAATTTGCAAAACAACTCGCCGAAAAATTAAACATTTCCCCAAGAAGCTATTTGAGTGTTTTAAAAGTTGCCCGCACAATCGCGGATCTTGAGCAGGGAGAAACCGTTGAAAAACGCCATATTGCCGAAGCCATACAATACAGAAAGGATTTTATTTATTCATAAATTTATTTTTTTCTCCAGCCCACAAGAGTTGTGTAAGGCCCCTCAAAAGGAAACGTATCCAGCGCGTAAAACGGATTTTCATCAACAAAGAGACCTATGCCATAAGCATTTAAAAGTGAAAATTTCAGCCTTGTGCCGGGTTCGGTGTCATCGGCAAAATCAGCTTTTACAGTATATGTTTTTTTTGTATACGGCTGCAGAACGGAAGTGAATTTTTTAAAAGTAAATGCATCATTTTTTCTGTCAGCCTCGCTTATTGCGTTTTCTCCTTCAAAAAGTTTAAGCCGCAGTATTTTTTCAGATAAAGCACTGCCTTCTTTTGTTAATATAAGGTTTTTAAACAGAACGGTTTTATTGTCGGAAGAGAGTTCAAAAGCAAAAACCTGCTTGTCGGTTTCACCCGGCGCCGCATACGCGCCGTCCGAACCGTTAAGATTTGTAATATCAAAGTTATTCGTGATTTTAAACGCTTCAATCGCGGATGTTCTAACCAGCCCGAAACTGGTTTTTATTTTTTCCGGATTAAATTCCGCCTCAAGCCACGACTGAATTAAAAGCGCAAAAAATGCGGCGCCGCATATCATAACAATAGCCCATTTTTTATTTTCGGATTCAAAAATTTCATTCCGTTTTTCTTTAATTGCTGTTTTAAGTTTTGTAATTTTTTTCTGTTTTGCCGCGGCAACGGATTTTGCCGCTGCAACCGGCTGCAGGTTTTTTTTCTTAACAGCCAGCACGGCCTGCGCCTTTTTTTTGGCTTTCTTTTTTTTCTTGCGGTTTTTAGCCATAGATTATTTTAGCTTTTTAATTATTAGCACATCGCCGCCCGCCGCTTTTAACGCCTGCATAAACCTGTCATACGGATAGCTGAAATCTTTGCCTCTTCTTGTGCCGTTATCGTTTGTAATGATTTTGTCCGGCGTATACCCGATTATCACCAGCATATGATAACCCGGATAAGGATAATAAGGATTCTTAAGAATATCTCCCATAATGGGCGTAATCACAGGATAGCCCGCCGATATGGCTTGTTTGATTGCCGTAATATCAACATCATAAATTATTTCAACTTCTTCATTTGTATAGCCGTAATACCCTTTAATAAAATCTTTCATGTCTGCCGCGTACAAATCTTTATGTTCGCCGAAGTTTTTTTCCTGCCAGTCGATCATATTTAAAATTTCTTCATGAGCCTTGTTTTTATCGGGTTCATTAACATCATCAAGATAATATTTTACCTGTAAAAGAGCCGCCTCCTCGCAGCTTTCTTCATGATATTTCCAGTTCGCTTCGGTCTGAAGCGGCGCCTGGCACACAAAAGGCACATTCAGGTAAGCATTTTCAAGCAGAACCACGCTACGGGCGGGTTCCTGCTCGGTGATATTTTGAATATTCTCAATGGTCTTTTCAAGAATTCCATCATTTAAAATTTGCGTCATTGTTTCCTCGTTTTGTTTATCCAGAGCAATTCTTTCAGCAAAATCAATTATCTTTGGATATGCGATAAAAGCCCCGCCCAGCGCAACGCCGATAGCCGCAAATAGCAGATATATGGCAAATTTCTTTTTTTTAGGATGTTGTGTCGGGTGGTCCACTTCTTTTTAATGTTATGAATTTAATTTCCGGACAGCGCATTAAATATGCAAGCATAAAAAAGATCAGGGTTCCAACTATAACTCTTATTATCTGCGCGGTCAAAAAGTTCATCTGGGGCAATATTAACGGAGTCATATATACCGCGGCTCCCATTATACAGGATGCTGATAATATTTTAAGCATTTTGTAACCGAACATTTTTAGATTAAAATAATTTAATTTTTTAATAATAAATATGGCCAGCAGCAAAAGCTGGATAAATGCTCCGGCCAAAAAAGCAAGTCCGATTGCCTGCACTCCAATGCTTTTTGCGGCAAAAACACAAACCGCAATATTAACCGCAGTGCTGATTATTGCTATATACATCGGCGTTAAAGTATTTTTATATGCGTAAAATCCCCGCGCAAAAAGATGCACCGAACTTTCAAGGGGAATTGATATGACAAAAAGCAGAAGACATGATGCCGTAAGGGTTACCGCCGCCTGATCAAAAATTCCGCCTTTTAAAATTATTTCCACAATTTCGCGGTTTAAAAGGAGCATGCCCACGGTTGCGGGTATGGTAAAAAACAGTATTTTTTCAAGCGCGGTCTGAAACTCGCGTGAAAAACTTTTTTCATCGTTGCCGTGCGCGTGGTCGCTTAAAAAAGGGAAAGCCGCGGTTGCAAACGCAATTCCAAAAAGGCTTACCGGAAAACTCTGTAGGTTTCTGGCATAGTTAAACGCGGCAATGCTTCCTTCAGCAAGCGTATACCCCACAATCGTATAAGCCCACAGATAAGCCTGCGTGGTCATCAAATTAATTGTTTTTGGAATAATAAGAACAAAGATTTTTATTATTCCCGGGTGTTTAAGCGCAAGATTGAATTTGATTTTATGCGGAAGAACAAGAAGATTTAAAAGTCTTACCAGAAGATGCAGCAATGCGCCGATTACAGCTCCCACCGCGGCCGAATAAATTCCAAGCTGATTATGCAGAATAAAAATACCGCCTATTATTCCAAGATTATAAAAGAACCCCGAAAAAGCATAAGCGATAAAATGTTTGTGCGTCATTAAAATAGTGCCTATCGCATTGCTTATGCAGAATATAACCGGAGAAATAAGCAAAATCTGCGACATATCGATTATCAGTTTATGATCGGCCGCATCAACATGGCTGAAAATTACAGGTATCAGATATGGCGTAAGAAAAACGAAAATAATACCAAGAACCGACAGCAATATCGCACCGAATGATAAAACCGTATTCGCGATTTTTTCAGCCTCCTTAACGTCTTCTTTAAGGTAGCTTGTGTATACCGGCAAAAAAGCCGTGTACAAAGCGCCCGCAATAAAAAGGTTAAAAAGAAAATCCGGGATTAAAAAGGCCGCGTTGTAAGCATCCGTAAGGCGCGTGGCGCCGAAAACATGCGAAAGAGTTCTGTCGCGCAGCATGCCCGCCGCGTAACTTAAAACCGAGGCAAACATCAAAATAAACCCCGCACTTCTCACGCCCGTTGCTTTAAATATTTTGCTAAGCATGTTTTTAGTATATAATGCACCCTGCTTTTTAAATCAATCAAAATGGGAAAGTTTGTAATAAACGGGGGGAAAAAATTAAATGGAGAAATCAGGGTCGGCGGCTCAAAAAACGCATCCCTGCCGATTATCTGCGCTTCGCTTTTATGTAAAGGGCAATCAATTATTAAAAACGTGCCCGATATTTCGGATATTCATTCCCTGCTAAAAATACTTGAGCACCTTGGATGTTCCGTTAAATTTCAGAAAAACACGGTTACGATTAATCCCGAAAAATTAAAATCCGCGGATATAAACGGGGAACTTGTGTGCAGAATGAGGGCTTCGATTCTTCTTCTCGGGCCCATGCTTGCGCGGTTTAAAAAAGTGAGCATGTCTTACCCGGGCGGATGCGTTCTGGGCAAGCGACCTGTTGACGCGCATATAACAGCCTTAAAAGAACTGGGGTGCAAGGTGGTTGATGACAAACAGCATATAATTCTTGTTGCGGCGCAATTGAACGGGGCTGATATTACAATGCCCGAAATTAGCGTGACAGCAACCGAAAACGCTATAATGGCAGCTGCTTTTGCGAAAGGAAAAACTGTAATACGTCTTGCGGCGTGCGAACCTCACGTTCAGGATTTATGCGGATTTTTAAACAAATGCGGCGCAAAGATAAAGGGCGTGGGAACACACGAACTGCATATAGAAGGCGTAAAATCTTTAAAAGCGTGCACCTATTCCGTAACAGGAGACTATCTTGAAGCGGGCACATATGCCATTGCCGCCGCATTGACCGGGGGTGATGTAAAAATAACCGGTATTGACCCGCATGACCTGGACAGTTTTTTGCAGGCGCTTAAAGAAGCGGGTGTGAATTTTGAAACCAATAAAAGTTTTATCCATATAAGACCCACAAAAAACATACAGGCTGTTGCGAAAATAAGAACAGCCGTTTACCCGAGTTTTCCAACGGATCTTCAGGCGCCGTTCGCCGTACTTTTAACGCAGGCAAAAGGTGAGAGCAAAATATACGAAACATTATTTGAGGGCAGATTGAATTACTTGTTTGAACTTGAAAAAATGGGCGCGAGATTTGAAATAATCAATCCGCATCAGGCTATAATCAAAGGCCCGCGCAAATTAAAGGGCGTGCCGATTTCAAGCTGGGATATACGCGCGGGCGCGGCAATGATTCTTGCGGCTCTCTGCGCTGACGGCAAAACCGAAATCAACAACATTGAATTTATTGACCGCGGTTATGAAAACATTGAAGATAAACTGCAGTCTTTAGGAGCCGATATTAAAAGAATTTAGGCCCGCCGCGATATTCAGAAAATAAAATCTATTCTTCCTTCTTTGTCGTTTCGTCTGATTTCAATATTTCTGTCAAAAAGTTTTTCAAGGATTTCTTTGTGAGGATGTTTGTAAGAATTGCCCGTTCCGCTCTGGATTACAACAATCCGCGGGTCAACTTTGTCTAAAAATTCATCCTGGGTTGCAGTTCGTGAGCCGTGATGCCCGGCTTTTAAAATATCTGCGCTTAAATTAAAGCCGGAATTTATCATTTCATTTTCCTGCTCCTGCTCCGCGTCTCCGCCCAAAAAAATAATTTTATCTTTATAAATCACCCTCAAAGCAATCGAAGAATTATTTACGTTTTCAAATTTTCTTCCGGCAATCGGCACTGAGGGCCATACAAAATCAAGGTAAACGTTTTTACCGATCTTAAAATCATTATCCGCCTTTGCAAAATAAACCGGGATTTTTTTTTCGTTAAATAATGACAGCAGCTTTGTGTAATAAGGATTATAATAATCCACACCAGTTATAAACGCTTTTTTAACAACGTATCTTTTTGTGATTTCGGTTAGCCCGTTTACGTGGTCTGAATGCGGATGAGTAAGAATTAAAATATCAATCGTTCTTGAATAAACGGGCATAACTTCCGCGATTTGCTCAAGGACTTTTGACGAGGGTCCTCCATCAACAAGAACAGTATAATCATCGGGTGTCCTTATAAAAATCGCGTCCCCCTGCCCGACATCCAGAAACGATATGCGGAATTTGCCGTAGGTTAAAGAGCCCGCAAAATACAATGAGCTTATAGTGATAAACAAAACCACAATAAACATTTTTTTCATAAATGAGATTGTTATGCGTTGGTTATCATCGCACACAAAGTTAAACAAACTTTAAAAAAATTCTAAAAAACCCCGGCCGGCAAAGCGGGGGTTTTTTAACTTAAGAAAACTGTGGATTTCTATTTTTTCTTTTTGTTTTTAAGCGCCGCAAGACCCATTGAAGCTCCGATAAGAAGCCCCAGGCCCATGCCCGTTTCGGCAAGTCTTATATGAGTCACAACACCGGTGCTTTCAACGCCCTCCTGGTTTTTTGTTGTTAATTTAAAATAATATTCAGAGCCCGGAGTTAAGCCGGTAAGCTCAACTTCTTCCCTGTCGGCGCCGAGCGATGTTCCCGTGTCATAATTTTTACCGCCGTCAATTGATTTATATAGAATCTGGTCAACGATTGATTCATCATCGGGTGTGCTCCATGTTAATTTAATAACGAGTTCTCTTACAATTGAAGCGATCAGATTTTTAACATTCTGCGGAGTTAAAGACGGAGCATCGTCTCCGGTTTCATCCGGAGGTGCAACTGCCGCCACATAATTGCCCTCAAATGTTACTGTGTTTGCGTTTGATGCGATTTCATTGCCGGCTTCATCAATAATGCCGGACACAAGAAGCTCGTAAGTTTCTGAAGCCTGATCGTCGGTGGTTAAAGTAACCATTAATCCGGTTGAGTCTTTTTCAACACCCGTGATTTCAAGCACCGTTAAAGGTGAACTTTCGGGTCTGATTGTAAAGTTTGTTTCAGGGTCGCTGCTTAAAATTACAGGCTCTGAAAATGTAACAATGATTTTATTTTTGCCGGCGGACTCCGCTGATTCAAGCCTTGGAGGAGTTACGTCCTCTTCGGGCAGATCACCCATTAAATCCTGGCCCGGTTCAACCGTGCTTCCTATAAATGCGGCTGTATCCGAAGTGCCGCTTACAATAGGATTGCCTCCGGTATCTTCAATTTGAATTCCGGCTGTTAAAATATATTCGGAACCTCCCTGCTGGGGATCTGTTGTTAATAAAACCGTTCTGCCAAGAACGTCATCATCATCCATTTTTACCGCTTTAACGGCCAAAAGTTCGGATGTTGCATTATTAATAATAGTGAACGCTGTTTCAGGAGCGTCTCCCGGAATTACAACAGCCTCCGAGAAAACAATTTTAACGGTGATATTATCAAGCGCCTGCGCGTCCGAAACGGTCGGAGCATCTTCATCGGAAGCTGAATGCAAAAGAGCATCCGGCGCTTCGCCGTATGAAGGATCCGGCGTTGCGTTTGCTTCGTTTGAATAGCTGTCGCTTTCGTTTCCGGCCGCGTCATAAGCTGTAATTGCAAAGTAAACGGTTTTGCCGTTTTCAAGACCTGTCAGTAAAAATGAAATAGTATCACCCACATCTATTACGGGGTTGGAATACTCACCTGAAAGTGCCGTTACGGGCTCCGGACCGGAATAAAGTTTATATCCCGTCACCTTAACATCATCGGTTGCCACATCCCATGTAAGGTATGCCGCTCCGTCATATGTCTGAACCTGAAGGTTTTCAACATCATCCGGAGGAGTGGTGTCGCCCGCCTGCGCATACGCGCCCGGCACAAAATTAAGGCATAAAAACAGAGCAGTTAAGGCTACAATTAAATAAAAAAGCCTTTTGTTGAGTGTTAAATTCTTTACCATTGTACTTTTGTGTTAATTTGTATTTTATTTGTAAATCTTTATATTGTACCAAAAATTGCGGACAAATTCAATATCTGGTATCTTTCTGCCATGAGATTAATTATCAATGAAGAATTAAGCGAAAAATATCCTTCCCTCTCATTCGGGATACTGGTGGCGAAAAAGCTCGATAATACGAGAAAAAGCACACCTTTAAAGCAGCTGTTTGACGGTCTGCGCGCTCAGACCTTAAAACAGTATAAAAATAAAAGTCCCGAAAATGAACCCAAAATATCCAACTGGAGAACGGTTTTTAAGGAAATAGGAGGCAAAACATATAAAACATGCCTTGAATCTCTGCTTTCTTCGGTATTAAGCGGCAAAGATGTGCCTTTTACGGATAATCTAAGCAGAATACGCGATTACTACATGGTCAAATGGCAGGCACCGGTAATAGGCTTCAGCCTTGATGATATTTACGGTGATATAGTGCTTGAATACGACAAAAAAAGCATATTTTACCGCGACCAGGGCGATGATCTTACAAAAAAATGGAACAGCGAGCAGTTTAAAAGGGGTTCTTTTAATTTAAGCACAAAGAATGCCGTTTTTATTATAGAAAATTTGGGGATTTTTAGTGATGAAGCCTTGAAAATGCAGCTGCATGAGCTTGCGCAGATGGTTAAAAAATACTGCGGAGGCGATGAATTCGAGGATGATATAGTTAAATTTCCAAGAAAAGAGAAAGATTTTGGTGTAACGGGTCTTTTGGAGTATGAATCAAAGAATAAAAAGCCCGTTAAACCGCAAACAACCGCAATTATAGCAATTCCGCAGGAGATTAAGGAAGAATTGTATAAAGAGAGGACAGGGGAAACGGGAGAAGCAATACAGGCTGCGGCACCATCCGGTGGTCCGGCACCATCCGATGGTCCCGAACCATCCGATGGTCTTCCCGGTCCGGTTGACAGATACACTTTAAAGGCAAAACTTACCGAAGTTTTAAAACAGGCGGCTCAAAAAGCGTTTCCCGAAGCCGACATTCAGGAACTGGCCGTTGAATACCCCAAGGACGCCGAGCACGGTGATTACGCATGCTCCATAGCTTTAAAACTGGCCAAGCAGCTTTTAAAAGAGCCGCTAAAAATCGCGGAGGAAATTATAAAAAATATTGAACCCGTTCAGTTTATAGGAAGCGTGGAAGCGGTTCTTCCGGGTTTTATAAATATTAAAATCGCGCAGGGCTGGATGCAGATAAAAGTTAAAGATTTCGCCGAGGAGCAGCAGCTTTACGATAACACTTACGGGGGGAACAGCACTGTTGTAATTGATTTTTCAGCTCCCAATATTGCAAAACCGTTGGGCGTGCATCATCTTCTTTCAACAATTATAGGGCAGGCTTTATATAACCTTTACAAGGCTCTGGGGTATAAAATAATCGGCGACAATCACCTTGGGGACTGGGGAACGCAGTTCGGCAAATTGATATATGCCTATAAACATTGGGGCAATAAAAAAATTATAGAAAAAGATCCTGTTCCGGAACTTTTAAAACTTTACGTAAAATTTCACGAGGAAGCCGAGCAGGACGCAACTCTTGAAGACAGGGCGCGCGAGGAATTTAAAAAAATGGAGGAGGGAAATCAGGAAAACATGGAGCTTTGGACATGGTTTAAGGAATTGAGTATCGCTGATCTTGAAAAGACATATGCGACTTTGGGTATTCATTTTGACGAATATATCGGCGAGAGTTACTACAACGACAAAATGGAGCCGATTATCGAGGAAGGGCTAAAAAAAGGAGTTATAAAACAGGGGGAGGGCGGTGCCTTGATTGTGGAATTTGCAAATACGGATCTGCCGCCATATATGCTTAAAAAATCCGATGGCGCAACCCTTTATTCAACCCGTGACCTTGCCACAATTGATTACAGAATAAAAAGATGGGATCCGCAGCTGATAATTTATGTTGTTGATATGGCGCAGAGTCTGCACTTTAAACAGCTTTTTGAAACCGCAAAAATGCTCGGGTACCAAAGCGCCCGGTTTGAGCATGTTTCATTTGGAAGAATGCGCCTGCCCGACAGGTCAATGAGCACCCGAAAAGGCAATGTGATTCTTCTTGAAGATCTTTTAAAAGAGGGATACGAAAGGGCATTAAAAATAGTTGAGGAAAAAAGCGCGGAGCTAAAGAAAAAAGAAAAAGAAAATGTTGCGCGAATGGTTGCAATAGGCTCGATCAAATACAACATTTTAAGCCAGAACAGGCTTACGGATATAATGTTTGACTGGGATAAAATGCTTTCCGTGGAGGGAAACAGCGCGCCATATTTGCAGTACTCTGCGGCGCGGGCTGAAAGCATTTTACGGAAATATGATGAAATGAATAAAGATATGAATAAACAGCCGAGGGGAAGAAAAAAAGTTGAGGTTGATGAAAACAGTCCGCAGATAGATTTGTTTGAAGCCATTGAAAACGCCGGCGGGATAAACGACGGCCTGAAGCCGTTTGAACACCCGACCGAGCAGGCGGTGGCGCGCGACCTCTTAAAATTTCAGGAATACCTGATGCTTGCGGCCGATGAGTTTAAGCCAAATATTTTATCAAACTATTTATACGAGCTCGCGCAAAAATTCAATAATTTTTACAATTCGGTTTCAGTGCTTCAGGCCGAGTCAAAACATGTAAAACTCGCCAGACTTAACATAGTAAAAGCGGTTTCACGCGTGCTGCGCGAGGGCTTAAAAATACTTGGTATTGAAGTGCCACTTCGAATGTAATATATTTGTATGCGATGTGCGCGGCGCATGGAGAGATGGCTGAGCGGTCGAAAGCGGCGGTCTTGAAAACCGTTAGGGGCCTTGCGCTCCTCCTGGGTTCGAATCCCAGTCTCTCCGCCAATAGCCCCAAAGGGGCTACCTGCGGCCCCTGCATTTTAAAGGGCCGCGACAATTTCACAGCGGACTTTTTACATTCCACAAGGCTTTCCAGCCCACATGTGTATAAATCTGGGTGGTTTTTATGCTTGAATGCCCCAAAAGCTCCTGAATAAACCGTATATTAGTGCCGTTCTCCATAAGGTGCGTTGCAAAACTGTGCCGCAGAGAATGAAATGTTGCGGATGTTTCAATTTGTGCCTTTTTAAGAGCATTTTTAAAGATTTTTTGTGCAGTCCGCGGTGACATTTTGCCCCCGCGCGAACTTTCAAAAACATAATCCGCCCATGCAAGATGCCGGGTATATTGGCGCAATTTTTCCTTTATTTTTTCAGGCATAATAGTAATTCGGCTTTTACCTCCTTTGCTGTTTTTAATTTCAATGGAATTATTTGAGAAATCCAGATTGATTTTTTTCAAACCAATAACTTCGCTTAACCGCAGTCCCGCACCGTAAGTAAGCGCAATTAACAGTTTATGTTTATAATTCGTAATTACCGAAAGAATCTGCAAAATATCTTCCCTGCCCAGAGTTTTTGGCATGCTTTTAGGGCGCTTGGCATACGGAATTTTAATTTCTTTGCGACGGACAAGCGCGGTTTTATAAAAAAATTTTATAGCATTCAGATACAAATTATACATCACCGGACCCGCACCGTTTTTGCTTTTAAATAACAAAAATTCACGGATTTTTTCACTACTGCATCTGGTTGCCGCATCAGAATCGAATTTAAAATATTCCCCGATGCAATAAAGATAAATTTTTTCAGTCCGCGGACTGTAATTTCTAATAAGCAGCTCCTCCGCCATTCTCTTTAAAACTTGCACAATCTTAATCTGATTTGTCCAAATTTTGTGAATCGACCGGTTTGTGTAACTTTGAATAATCCGAATAGCGCTATTCATACGCAACATGGTTAATATATAACGTACAACTCCCCATAATACTAACAAAACAATTTAAAAAATATCTAAAAAAATCCTAAAAAAAGAATCAGCCACATTTATATAAGAACGCTGCTGTTATAGGCCCTTTGCAGCACTTGGGCAGCCGCATACACATTTTGTGCCATATTGTACACCTGTCTTCGAATTTAAATCCCCCGCACCTAAATAAATCCTGTTATCCGGACTCCCTTCAGAAAAATTCCACGCTATACGAACCAATTCTTCGTATTATACTCCAACAAAACCATACTTAACGTCTTTTTATTTCAGTTTACATGAATAATTTATTCAAATATTTAACATATCCACAAAATTATAAATAATATTTTATTTATCCAAAATTTATATTAATTCATTGAAACAATCTCTAGCTAATAATATAATTCGCCTAGTAGGTAGTTAGCCGAAATTGCCACCACAAAACCTTTTAATATTTGGGCAGTTTTTATCTCTCAATATGAAACAAGAAGAACTCATAAAATATT
>JAFGJT010000010.1 GCA_016928915.1 Candidatus Peregrinibacteria bacterium | reverse complement strand
TTAATCAAGCTGTTCGTAGAAATAAGGAAAGATTTCCTATAGACTTTATGTTCCAGCTAACTATAGAGGAATTTGCAAACTTGAGGTCACAATTTGTGACCTCAAACCGTGGAGGCCGCAGGTACATGCCGTTTGCTTTTACCGAACACGGAGCTGTTATGTTAGCAAGCGTGCTTAAAAGCAAACGCGCTATTCAAATGAGCATTGAGGTTGTTAAAGCCTTTGTTCGGCTTCGCGGTATACTTTTCTCCCAAAAAAACATTGAAAAACAAATCACGGAAATTCGCAGTTTTATATTAAAACAAGCCAATATAACAGACCGCGAATTTAAAAAAGTGTGGAAAGCCATCGAGGATTTAACCAATCCACCTGAAAATAAATCAAATAATCCTATCGGGTTTAAATTCAATATATAATTGTGTTGTGGCAGATTCGCCATCAAGCATCAAACCCTATTCTTCTCTCTCACCCTTAAAAAACCGCACCACCTCCTTTTTTACCTGCGCCCCGCTAAAAGTGTCTTCCAGCCACTATATCCTGATTCTTTTTTAAGCTCCGCTACTTAAGTCATGGGTATTTATGATTATGGATATTGAAAGTAGCTGAATTCGGTTGGTGCGGGAATGTTTGGAGGAGGGGGGAGTGGCAGGGGAGGGGGAGGTGTGTAAAAAATGGTGGATAATAAAAAATTTTTTAATCTTCAAAAACCGATTTAAAATTTTCATCAAACGGTCTACAATAAATCCGGCTTAATTTCCTTTAAATTTGAATATGTTTGAACAATCATTTAAAAATATCGATAATATTCTGCATACGGACTCAGGTTGTGCAACTGAACTCGATTATGTTGAACAAACCTCATGGATTTTATTTTTGAAATATCTTGATGATTTGGAAGAAACTAAAAAAAATGAGGCAGCATTGGCAGGAAAAGGTAGTTATAAGTATATTTTATCGCCTGATTATGCATGGGATTCCTGGGCATGTCCGAAAAATAGTGAAGGCAAATTGGATTATAACAAAGCCCTGGATGGCGATGATCTAAGGGATTTTGTTAATAATGTTCTTTTCCCGTATCTTAAGAAATTCAGGGATGAAGATGCGAAAACAAATACAATTGAATATAAAATCGGTGAAATTTTTCATGAGCTTAAAAATAAAATTACAAGCGGTTATAAATTACGTGAGATTTTGAATATTGTTGATGGTATGCATTTTCGGCTTTATGAAGAGAAGCACGAACTTTCGCATCTTTACGAAGCCAAGATTAAGAACATGGGTAATGCGGGACGAAACGGCGGTGAGTATTACACTCCGCGTCCGCTTATTAAAACGATTGTTAAGGTTGTTGATCCAAAAATCGGTGACACTATTTATGATGGAGCATGCGGTAGTGCGGGATTCTTGGTTGAAGCTTACAATTATCTTACTCAAAACCAGGCAGGGCTTTCTTCAAGTCAAATGCAAACGCTTCAAAATAAAACTTTTTACGGTAAAGAAATTAAATCTCTCGCTTATATTATCGGGATTATGAATATGATTTTGCATGGTATTGAAGCTCCAAACATCAGGCACATGAATACTCTGGCCGAGAATATTAATGATATTCAGGAGAAAGACCGTTATGATATTATTCTTGCAAATCCGCCTTTTGGCGCAGGAATAGGACGCGAAATCCAGCAGAATTTTCCCATTAAAACCGGTGAAACAGCTTTTCTTTTTCTTCAGCATTTTATTAAAATTCTTAAAGCCGGAGGCAAAGCCGGTATTGTTATTAAAAACACTTTTCTTTCCAATACGGATGCTTCTGTTTCTTTACGAAAACTGCTTTTGGAGAATTGTAATCTTCATACAATACTTGATTTACCCGGTGGTGTTTTCGCAGGCGCAGGCGTAAAAACCGTTGTTTTGTTTTTTGAAAAAGGCTCTCCCACAAAAAAAGTCTGGTTTTACCAGCTCAATCTTTCCCGCAATCTCGGCAGAGGCAATCCATTAAACACAGCAGATCTTGCAGAATTCCTCGAACTCCAAAAAACTAAAGCTGATAGCCCAAATTCCTGGACTATAGATATTAAAGATATTGATCAAACAACCTTTGATTTATCAGTTAAGAACCCGAATAAAGGTGAGGAAGTAGCTTTACGCGACCCAAAAGAGATTTTGGAGGAGATATTTAGATTAGATAAAGAAAGCTCTGATATTCTTAAGAAAATTAATTTATGAAAATAGACGTCAACCCAAAAATGTTAATTTGGGCACGTGAGGAAGCTGGAATGTCCATAAAAGATGTTACAGATAAACTGAAATTGCAAATTTCTGATTTGACTCAATGGGAGCTCGATGGTAGGGAGATCTTTTTTGCTACATTAGAATTAATTGCAAGATTATATAAAAGACAAACGGCAATATTTTTCTTGTCTAATGAACCAGCAAGGCTTAAAAAACCAAAAGATTGTAGAAATCTAGCTGTCGATAATGGGAATTTTTCTCCTGAAACAATGCTTGCTATACGGAGAACTGAACGTTATTTACATACAGCTCGTGAATTATTAGGAGAAACATATTGGAATAAGCAATATGAATGGTTAAAAAAATTTAACGGTAAAACGGAAAATATAAATAAAGAAATTTTATTACTTAAAGAGTTGTTAGAATTGAATGACAGTACTAAATCAAGACAAAAATCCGATATTGTATTTAAAAACTGGAGAACTAAGATCGAAGAAAAACTTGGTATATTTGTTTTTCAATTTCCTATGTCAGGAAACGAACTTGATGGATTTAGTTACGCTTTTGATAATTTTCCTTATGCCATTGTTGTTAACAAACAAAACGCATCGGTTAGAAAAATATTTACTATTTTTCATGAGCTTTTTCATATTTTAAAACACAACCCAGGAGCCTGTAAGCCTGACTACTCAATAAACCAACTGAATATCGAATTCGAGTGTAACACCTTTGCGGGCAAATTTCTTGTTCCAAAAGAGTATTTAAATTCAACTAATTCAGTTGATGAAATATTTAAATTAGCAAGATCACTAAATATAAGTGGTGAAGTTTATCTTAGAAGGTTATTTGAAGAAAATAAAATTTCAAAAAATTCATTTTTTCAATTACTTAATATTGTAAAAGAAAGATCGAATCGTTTTTCTCGTGAAAAGAAAAAATTAAAAGGATTTCCATCCAGGACAATTATAAGTAAAAGCACTAGGGGGAATAAATTTTTTAACATGATTATGGACGCTACAATAAGCAATAAAATAAGTTATTCTTCTGCTTCAGATCTTTTGGGATTAAAAGTATGTAATATTCGTTTATGATAAATTTAC
Organism: Candidatus Peregrinibacteria bacterium; assembly: GCA_016928915.1. GTDB lineage: Bacteria > Patescibacteriota > Gracilibacteria > UBA1369 > PNNO01 > JAFGJT01. Next base: position 26,119 of record JAFGJT010000010.1, on the reverse strand, counting down.
AGAAACATAAAAATATATACTGTTTCGATACTAGTGCGTTTTTAACTTTAAGCCGTACTAGCGAAAATATTATTGAACTACCAGAAACATTATGGGAACATCTTGAATTAATGATGAAATCTAGTGAATTAATTTCACATAAAATTGTTTATGATGAAATTAGTAGTAAAAACAAGAATCCAGATTTTATTACTAAATGGATTTTGAATAAGAAGGATTACTTCCTTGAAAGAACAAATACACAGATAATTGAAGTGTCAAAGATTGTCAAACAATTTTCAAGTTTAATTGATATCAACTGTGAGAAAGAACAAGCGGACCCTTGGGTGATTGCACTTGCAATAGAAAAATCAAAAGATGATAATCTTTTTGAGGTATTTACGTCTATTGTAGTAAGTCAAGAGAGCTTAACTTCTACAAAAACTATTCCTGCTGTGTGTAAAGCTTTTGGTATTAGACATCTTTCTTTGAGGACTTTTTTTAACGAGATTGGATTAAGTGCAAGTATTCTTAAAAAAGAATCATGAATCAACAAATGAAAAAACTCAAAGAAATTTGCATAATTAAGCCACCTAAAAACGAAGTCCGAAAGAAGCTAAAAGATGATGATCTCGTTTCCTTTGTACCAATGGAAGATTTAGGTATTTTAAGTAAAAATATCAATTTAAATAAAGAAAGAAAATTAAAAGAAGTTGTACACAGTTATACTTATTTCGCTGACGATGATGTTCTTCTTGCAAAAATTACTCCATGTTTTGAAAATGGAAAACTTGGTATTGCACGAAATTTAAAAAATGGAGTTGGTTTTGGATCAAGTGAATATATTGTTTTTAGGCCAACTAGAGACTTATTTTCTGAATTTTTATTTTATTTTTTATCTGATGAAAATTTTAGAAAAAAAGGAAAAAAAACAATGAGTGGAGCAGTTGGACATAAAAGGATTTCAAAAGAATTTATTGAAAATTACCAAATTCTTCTACCACCCTTATCCGAACAACACCGCATTGTGAAAATTTTGGATGAGGTTTTTGCGGATGTGGCCAAGGCGAAAGAAAATGTGGAAAAAAATTTCCAAAACGCCAAAGAGCTTTTTGAATCGTATTTGCAGAGTGTTTTTGCAAATCCGAGGAAGGATTGGGAGGAGAAAAGATTGGGTGAGGTTTGTGAGTTAAAAAGTGGAACGACAATTTCTCCTTCGCTTGAAAGAAAAAGTGGCGATGTCCTTTACACTAAAATTGCCGACATGAATCTACCTGAAAATTTTATTGAAATAAAAAATTCTAGTAGATTTGTAAATAGCGATGAGATTAAGAAAAATCAGATTATACCAGAGGGTGCTATAATTTTTCCAAAAAGAGGTGGAGCAATTGCCACAAATAAAAAAAGAAAAATAGTTAAACCAACTATTGTTGATTTAAACACAATGGCAATAATACCAAGCAATAAAATTGATGACGAATATTTCTATCATTGGTTTAAATTAATTGATTTAAGTAAAATAAGTAACGGAACATCTATTCCGCAGATAAATAATTACAGTTTTGATGAGGTTTATATACCTTATCCAGTATCATTGAAGGAACAAAAATCCATCGTCGCCAAACTTGATGCACTTTCCGCCGAAATCAAAAAACTGGAAGCGATTTATAAGCAAAAACTGGCGGATTTGGAAGAACTTAACAAATCGATGCTTAAAAAGGCTTTTAATGGGGAGTTGTAATAATATAATTGATTATCAAAAACTTGGATTTGAATAATATTTTAAATCTATTTAATCAAAATGATAGAGACTTGATGTCCTCTTTTATTTCTAACCGCTACATTACAGAGAATCAGCTATTGCAGATCGCAAAAAACACATTTCATATAAATGAAGGAAATCCCGTTCAAATAAATCAAATTAATGCACAGAAAATGCTACTTGCTCTGTCTTTTGTGATAAATTCAAAGATTAAAGAAATGGATCCAAAAAGTTTTGAAAATTATATTAAACGATTAATGAAAAATGGGACGAGGGAGACAAAAGAAATTTATTTGCATAATTTTTTGTCCAACTATTTTATAGATTATAATCTTGTTTTACCTTTGTTTTCTAAGAATTCTGACGGTTTGATATATGATAATGGACAAGAAATTCCAGTAGAAATCAAAACTCGTAATCCAGAGATTTTAACAAATTTAGAAGAATTATTCAATTTTATTACCGAGTCATTAGAGGAAGTTTTTCCGAAAGATAGAGTGGTTATTTGTAATATAAAAATAAATAGAATAGAGCAATCTAGTAATGGGGAAATATTATGTCCTGGAAAACATGATTTTAATATGATTTTGGAAAAAATAAAAAATTTGCAAATTCCTGTATATCAAGATGAGTTTTTTGAAAAACTGCATTCAGCAAATATTGAAATGCATATTGAAATTACTTCCAATTTACAGGAACCACAAAGTCAATTTTTTATGCCTGAAAAATTAGTTCAAGATTGTATTTGTTACCAATCATATACTTCATCATTTAGTAGACAGTTTTTTGGTGGAGTTCATTTTGTTTTAACTTGTTCAGATGATATCAACAACTATCTTGCAAAACAAATAATTGAACAATGTCTTAAAGCCAAGAATATTCCTTCAAAAGGGATTGTTGCAATATATTTTGATACCTTAACGAATGAATATTTACAAAATTTTATAGAAAAAACAGCAAAGAATTATGTTAATACTAGAAAAGACATAGCAATCTTGGGGATAACAGATAAGTTTGACCTCCAAAACAAACAAATAGTTGGTAAAATGTTGGCAGTGGGAGCCAATATTCAGGAGTTAATAGAAAGGAAACAGAAACACTCAAATTTGCCCCTTATTCCAGAAAATGCCAATAAACTAGAATAAGCGATGTTGTTATTCTAATGTTTGGAATTAGTATAGTTTGTTTATATCTATTGACCCAATGTATACAAACTGCTATACTTTGTATACATTCACTAAAAGATAGATACAAACTATGAGAATAATAGAAATTGGTAAATATATTCAGCAGAAAGAGGGCTTTAAGGCGTTTATTCCTCTCCCTTTTCCTCCACAAGGTGGTTTTGATTTTGATCCGAAAATAATCAAAAAGAGTAATGAAGCTACTCGTTTATTAGGTAAACTGGATGGTATTACAAAACTTCTTCCAGATGCTGATTTCTTTTTATTGATGTATTTAAGAAAAGATGCTGCATCATCCAGTCAGATAGAGGGAACAATGGCAACTATGGTAGATGCAATTGAAGCAGAAGTTAAAGCTAACACTAATATTCCTGAGGATGTAGATGATATTTTACATTATATTCAAGCACTTAATTATGGGATGAAAAGAGTTACAACCGATGATTTCCCCATATCACTCCGTTTTATTTGTGAATTGCATGAAAAACTTATGCATAGAGCAAGGGCTACGCATCATGCTTATCCGGGAGAATTTCGTCATGGGCCAAATTGGATTGGGGGAACTAACCCAAATAATGCCCGTTTTGTACCACCGCCGGTGAATGAAATGAAGCGAGCTTTAAATGATCTTGAAAAGTTTATACATGCAGATGATTCGGTCCTTGATGTTATTAAAGCGGGTTTGATACACGCACAGTTTGAAACAATTCATCCATTTACTGACGGGAATGGTCGTACAGGAAGAATGTTAATAACATTTTATTTATGGAAGTCCGGCTTACTTGAAAAGCCGGTACTCTTTTTGTCATCTTTTTTTAAAAAGCACCAAAAACTTTATTACGAAAAATTAAATGATTATCATAGTGAAGATAGTAAAATTTATGAATGGATAGAGTTTTTTCTGGAAGGGGTGATAGAAATTGCTAAGGAGGCTATCGATACTGTAGAGAAGATCACAATTTTAAGAGAGAAAGACATATTGAAGATTCAGAGTTTAGGTAAAAGAGCATCAGAGAGTGCCACAACTGTGCTTCCTAAGCTATATGGTCAACCAATCGTTAATGTATCCGTTATTCAAAAATGGACAAGTTTTACACGTGCCGGAGCTCAATCTGTAATTGATCGTTTTATCCAGATGGGTATATTATCACCAAAGGATAAGGATAAAAAATATGGTCAATCATATATTTACAGTGAATATGTAGATATTTTTAATACTGAAAATAATTCATGAACGAATCGGAAACCAGAGCGGAATATATAGACCCCAAGCTTAAAGCGAGCGGATGGGGTGAGGTGGAGGGATCAAAAGTCCTAAGAGAATTTCGTATTACGGAAGGGAGAATTCAAACCGGAGGAACAAGAGCGAAACCGGAAATTGCGGACTATATTTTGGTATATAAAAATCGCAAAATTGGTGTAATTGAAGCGAAATCCGATGAGGTGGAAGTTGGCGAAGGTGTTGCGCAGGCAAAGGCATATGCAGAGAAATTACATATAGATTTTACATACGCAACTAACGGGAAAGAGATCTATGAAATGTCCATGAAAACCGGACATGAGGAAAGCATTGAAGCTTTTCCAACACCTGAAGAACTTTGGAATAAGACGTTTGCAGATTGGAATGAATGGAAGGAAAAGTTTTCGAGTGTGCCTAACGAAGGTGAGTATGGAAAACGCTATTATCAGGAAATTGCGATTCATAAAGCATTAAATGCGGTAGCGGAAGAGAAAAAGAGGATTCTTTTAACTATGGCAACAGGAACGGGAAAAACAGCCGTTGCTTTTCAGATTGCATGGAAACTTTTTCAAACACGCTGGACTTTAAAAAGAGATGGCGCCAGGAGGCCGAGAATTCTATTTTTAGCGGATAGAAATATTTTAGCTGATCAGGCTTTTAATGCTTTTTCCGCTTTTAGCGAAGATGCTTTAGTGCGAATTAATCCCTTAGATATACGAAAAAAAGGAGCAGTTCCAATGAGCGGAAGCGTTTATTTTACCATCTTTCAAACCTTTATGAGTGGACCGGGAGGAACGCCTTATTTTGGAGAATATCCCAAAGACTTTTTTGATTTTATTATTATTGATGAGTGTCATCGCGGCGGGGCAAACGATGAAGGAAACTGGCGTGGAATTATGGAATATTTTTCACCTGCGGTTCAACTAGGGCTTACTGCAACACCAAAACGAAAAGACAATGTGGATACATATAGATATTTTGGAGAGCCTGTTTATATTTATTCATTCAAAGAAGGTGTTAATGATGGATTCTTAACGCCATTTAAAGTTAAAAGAATAAAAACGACTCTTGATGAATATGTGTACACTTCAGACGATCAAATAGTTGAAGGAGAGGTTGAGGAAGGAAAGGTTTACGAGGAGGCGGATTTCAATCGTATTATTGAAATAGAAGCTCGTGAAGCAAAAAGAGTAAGAGTAATACTTGACGAGATAGATCAAAATGAAAAAACATTAATTTTCTGCGCAAATCAGGCCCACGCACTCGCTATTCGCGATCTTATAAATCAAATGAAGAAAAGTAAAGATCCAAATTATTGCGTTAGAGTAACCGCAAACGACGGGTTGCGCGGAGAACAATTTTTACGGCAATTCCAGGACAATGAAAAAACAATACCAACAATTCTTACAACTTCTCAAAAATTATCAACAGGAGTAGATGCGCGAAATATACGAAATATAGTTTTAATGAGGCCGATAAATTCAATGATTGAGTTCAAACAGATTATTGGTCGCGGAACAAGACTATTTGATGGAAAAGATTATTTTACGATTTATGATTTTGTGGATGCATATAAGCATTTTTCGGATCCGGAATGGGATGGAGAACCGATTTATGAAGCCCCGGAAGAAAAATTAAAAGAATTTAAATATCCCGAAGGAAAAGAGCCAAAACCATTGGTTGTTAATGATAAAGACCTGGAAGAGTCTACTAAGAAAAAGTTGGTAATTAAATTGCGCGATGGGAAAGAACGAGAAATTAAGCACATGATTTCAATCTCCTTCTGGAGCGGAGATGGAAAGCCGATTTCTATTCAGGAATTTATTGATAATTTATATGGTACAATGCCGGATTTATTTAAAAACGAAGAAGATTTGCGAAAAATTTGGTCCAATCCAACAACAAGAAAAGCATTACTGGAAAAATTAACTTCACTGGGTTTTGGAAAAGATCAGTTGGAAAATTTACAAAAGATGATTGACGCGGAACAAAGCGATTTATTTGATGTTTTGTTGTACATTTCCTTTTTAAAACAACCCATTACAAGAGTACAAAGAGTAGAACAAGCAAAAGACAAAATCTATGATGATTTAGATGAAAAACAGAAAGAATTTATCAATTTTGTACTATCAAAATATAAAGAAAAAGGCGTTGAAGAGCTGGATGAAGAGAAATTACCGGTTTTGTTAAACTTGAAATATCACGCAATCGCCGATGCGGAACAATTATTGGGTAATGTGGAAAAGATAAGAGCGATTTTCTTTGCGTTTCAGAAGGATTTGTATTCTAAGGTAAAATAGGTTTTTGAATTGGTTTTAGATTTTTTATTTCCCACCCTCTTCCCCTCCCTCCCAATTTCTTCTTTGCTGTCCTTATTTTGTTAACTTCTTTCATATGAGAGGTTTGTGAAGGTTAATCGTTCTTATTCACGCTATATTGACATTTTGGCGTGAATTTGGTAGGATTGGGGTGCTAATTCACGTTAAACCTATTTTATATGGCTATTGGACAGGAGATTAAAACCAGGATTGATGAGCTTAAACTTGAGTATGAAAGTTTGAGGAAGAAAAAGGAGTCGCTTTTGGATATTATTTTTGAGGCGGAGCTGCCGGAGTCGGTTTATAACTCCAATGCTATTGAGAATTCAACTTTGACTATTTCGGAAACCGAAAAGATTTTGATGGATATGGAGGTGTCCCGTGATGTTAGTGTGCGGGAGGTTTTTGAAGCAAAAAATCTTGCGAAAGTTTTTGAATACATAAAAGATAAAATAAGCGTAAAAAATATAGATAAGGAATTGATTCTTTTGCTTCACAAAATGCTTATTGGAAATATTAAAGATGACATTGCAGGAAGATTTAGAAAAGAATACGAATACGTTCGAGTTGGAACATATATCGCGCCCGCGCCGGAACATATAGAAGCAATGATGGATGCGAATTTGCTGGAATATTCAGGCAAACACAGTGAACATTTCTTGGAAAAAATATCCAGATTCCATTTGGAATTTGAACATATCCATCCTTTTTGCAACGGGAACGGCAGAATCGGACGTGTTCTTGTAAATTACCAATTAATGCAACTTGGATTCCCGCCGATTATTGTTAGAGATAAAGAAAAATCCACTTACTATAGCGCATTCAAGGAATACGAAAACAGCAATAAGAAAAAAAATACAATTATGGAAAAGGTTTTGGCACTTGCGCTTTTGGAATCGCTACATAAAAGAATCGCTTATTTACGGGGAGATTCAATTGTAAAACTTGCCGATTATGCGAAGGAACAAAATGAATCAACCGTCATCCTTTTAAACAAAGCAAAAAGGCAGACAATTCCGGCATTCCGCGAGAAAGGCGTTTGGAAAATAGGAGTAACACAGGATATAATAAAAAAGCCATGAATGAATCGGAAACCAGAGCGGAATATATTGACCCCAAGCTTAAAGCGAGCGGATGGGGAATTGCACAGGAAATATCCGGAGTTTGAGGAGGAGTGTCCCAAATGGTTTGCGCTGGAATCGGGCGCGCGCGCTACTATAGCATGGGTATTGCAAGAATGCCGAGATTCATTTGGCGAAAGACGGGAAGAATGAGTTCTGGATTGGGGAGGGAGGGAAGGATTAGGCGAGTATGTTTTTTGTTATGCGGGATATAACTTTGCCATTTCTTTATTCCTTTACTTTTGAATTTCAGTTATGTTATTATTTAATTGGTCGCGAGGTAATCGCGCCCATCAAAAGGAGATCTTCAGACGTCAAACATACGAAGGTCTTTTTTTGTATTGACGATTTATTGATTTTTTTATGATTTATATGTTATTATATTCATGAACTTGTGGGCGAAAGCCTTGACCGCCCTCTTTTGAGAGGTGGTCGACAAGTTCTTTTTTATACTGCATTTAGTACAAATGCTTTTACATCCCTGGTCAATGTTTTTTCGAGTTTGATTGATTCGACTTCAATGTCATTAATTCTTAAATATTCCCAAGCGCCAGATCCCTTAAATATCCCGAAACTGATGTATAGCCTTTTGTTATAGCTATTTTTTCGATTTGTTTTTTGTCTTCAGGTGCAATGCGGAATCTGATGAGTTCGGACTGCTGGTTTTTATGTTTCTTTTCCGCGAGGATTAATTCCGGAAGATCGTTTAAGAGTCCGGGAATGTCTTCGTTCAGGAATCCCTGTTTTAGATTGGCGGCTTCGCATTCAACAAGTGTTAAACCTTTTTTCGCTGGTTTTAGTGTGTAAAAATATTTTTTATTGCCGATTGTGATGAAGTATTTAATGTTTTTCATAGGATGTTTAAGAGGATCGACTGTAGCTACATTTTATCAAAATATAGCTACAAAGTCAATGTTAAGTTAATATGCGATGACTTTAGCAGAAAGAAATGAAATTCCTCTAAAAAATTTATGAAAAAATTCTAAAAGCTAAACTTCTCCCCCCAGCATCCTCCAGATCTCCACCATCGCCAGGGTGTCCAGTTTGCAATACTCAAGCATGTTTTTTGTCATTCGGTCCTTTAACGGGGAGTTGCTGTAGATGTGTTTGTACCAGTAGAGGGAGGTTGTTTCGCCTTCGTGGATGTCCTCAAGATCGTCATACGACAGATGCGGGGCGAGGATTGGCAGGACTTTTTTGATTGAACTGCTCCCTTTAAAGCCCGCGCTTACATAATGCTGATTGCTAAAAATTTCCTTTAAATCAAAAACCCTGTGGTTAACCGAATTTAAAAAGGGAGCATACTCGGGATACATCAGGGCCATTTCCTGGTTTCTTCCCATTTCAAAAGACTTGTGCCACACGATTACGGAGCCACTGTCGCCTATGTTTTTTTGCATATCGGCGAGCAAATGGGGGACAGGCATGTCCGTGCCCGTATGCAGATATTCGTAATGCTCGGGTTCTGCGCCTTTGTCCCTTATTATGTGTAGGGAATATTGAAAGCACATCTGCTGATACGGCCTTAAGCCGTCAAAAAGGGGGATTGCGGAGCCAAAGGTTTCGTAATCCAGAAAATACAAAGGGTACTCAAGCGCTTCCAGAGTGGTTTTTATTGATTCCTTGTCAATCATATCCTCGCCTGTTTTTGTGGCTGTAACCTGATTTTGCTGCTTTTCGTTTAGGTCAAAATCGTCCGGAATGTCCGCGATTTTTTGGATGTTTAAATTCTGCAGGGCGGTTAACTGCTTTTCGGTGATGCGCTGTAAATCAAAAATTGAATAATCGGGCAGATTAGCCCAGCAATAATCTTTAAACGGACACTTGAAAGGATTGTCGCACTGTTTGCCGATGCGGATTTGGACTTCTTCTGTATTCGCGGGTTTTATGATTTCGAGTGCTTTTGGAATATTTGTTTCCGTGATCTGCCTTAGGTTCTCAACCTGCTCGGTAAGATCTTCTATTGTTAGGAGTTTTTCGGAATCGATTTCGCCGTTTCTTACATATTCATTGTTTATATGGATAAGAAGCGTTCGGTCAATCGGTGTGCCGTCCATTTCAAAAGCTATCTTCTGAAAACATAAATCCGGAAGATGCTCATCCTTAACCTCGGTGGAAGATTTAACCTCATAAAGATCCCATTTGTTTGTTTGGTCGTTATAGTGGAGGATGTCGGCCTTGCAATAAAGATCGTTTGTCATCGCGTTAGCCTGGAAGATGGTTTTGTATCCGTCTTTTATATAATTTTTGGTTTCTGCTTGGCCTTTTTGGTACCAATCCTTAACTTCTGCGGTTTGGGTTGGGTCTTTAAAAAGCGCCAGTTTATGCGCGTACTTTTCAACAATGAACCCCTGATCAAAAATCGCCTGCTGCGTTTCGTCAACCGCAGGCTTTAGATCCTTGCGGTTTTTACTCAGCCAAAGCTTTTTAGGGCACTGCAAATAGCTTATATAGTCGGTTTTGGAGAGCAAGGGAGAGGGGTTAGAGATTTCAAGATCCATTTTAACACTTCTTTTTAATTATCCTAAATCTGCCGCACACAGGGCAAGCTTTACTCTTTAACTAATGTAACGATATACAAACGCGCGGGTTTTAATTATTGGAGCGCTTCACTAAAAATGAATTTTTGTTATAATAACAAATGTGTGTAAGGGGGCAAAAATATAAATTAACATTCATCCATATGTATCAATCATCAATTCAGCAGTATAAAAAAGGAGTAACGATCGTTAAGAAATTTACTGTTCTTCTTTTTAACGCTTTGTTTGTCGCTTCTTTGGTTTTTTTGACGGCTCTTGCCGCCAGAGCGCAGACCGAGGTGCAGACTGATCTTATCATCACGGTTAAAACCGATAAACCGGCGTATGCTTTTCGCGAGAAAATAACCGTTACTTTGGAGGCTGAAAATTTGAGCGGGGAGGATAAGGTTTTAGCTTTTTCCACAGGATGTCAGATGGGCTTTGATGTAAAGCAGTTTCTTGTTGATACGAATAATTATACTTTGCCGGTTCTGAATGATATTTTATATCCGCGCAACTGCAGCCAGGCGCAAACAACCATAACAATCCCGAACAATAAAAAGGCCGTGTGGACGCGTTACATAGATTCAAGCGAAGAGGGCGGCCCGGAACTTTTGCCCGGAGAATATTTGTTGCATGCTTTTATTGTTGATTATGAAAATGAAAGCTGGTCAATTGAGAAAACTTCGTATGCTAAATTTTCCGTTGGGTTTCCGTTAAGCGGCGAAGGGGTTAAATGCAGTGATACGGTGATTTGCATAAACGCATATACGTGTGCATATAAAGGCCTTTTTGAGGACAATGCCGAAGGTATGTGTATTGATGTTGGATCGGTTGACGCAAATTTACCTGAAAGCCTGCTTTGCACAGGAACCGGAGGTCAGTTTTCAGCTGAAACGGGATGCGCGTGTGCAACTTCTTATTCGTGGAGTTCAAAAGCGGGGTGCACAAAATCAGTGCTTTTAGACGAACTTTGCATAAGCACCGGAGGGATAGTTGCAAATAATTCTGAAATGCGCTGTTTGTGCGAAGACCAAAAGCAGTGGGATACTCTGCAGGGATGCCGGGAAATCAAACAAATATCATTTAATGATATCGCCGGACACTGGGCGCAGGAATATATTTTAAAATTAGCTGAAAAAGGCGTTGTTACTGGTTACGCTGACGGAGGATTTCATCCCGATACCGATATAAGCAGGGCTGAAATGGTTAAAATGTCGCTTTACGCCGCGGGTATTCCTTCGGCCGATCCCAACGCGGACCCTGAGTTTACTTTTACGGATGTAACGGGCTGGGAGGTAGAATGGGTATATGCCGCCTGGAAAAACAACATTGTAACGGGTTATTCGTCCGAACTTTTTGCGCCAGCAAAACAGGTAACGCGCGCCGAGGCTTTAAAAATCGCGATGCTCGCTTTTAAGGTTGATATTCCCGACACTTTGTCCGAGTGGGCTTTTGAGGATACAATAGGGCACTGGGCCCTTTCATATATCAATAAAGCTTATCTTGATTTTATAATCTCAGGATATGCTGATAATAATTTCCATCCGGACGACCCCATAAAAAGGGCTGAGGTCGCAAAAATCATTCAGCTGCTTTCAGAAAAATAACAAATGAAAATCACTCTTCGGGAGATAGTATATTTAATCGGGATATTGCTGCTTGCGGCAATGTTCGGGTTTGGTTCGTATGTTAAAGATCTGCACACTCTTAATACGGACTCGTTTTTTACAAGCGCGTTTAAACCTTTTAAACATCAGGTTTACGGAGGCATCGCGCCTTCGAGTCCGGATAATATTGGTGAAATAAGGGCTTATTTTGAAAAAATAAACCTTACTAAAGAGCCCGATGTTTTTGTGATTATTTCGGAAACGGACAAGAAATCCGAGAAAGCCGCCGCAGTAACTCAAAAATCCTCTTATAAAACACCTTACGGCGATGTTTTTTATGACAATGTACTTATAAATACTCTAACCGTGGGGGATTTTTTAAAGGAGGATCCTTATTTATTTAGTCCTGGCGATGATATTGCAAAATTTATTCCATATATTGATCAGGCGTTTCCCGATGCGCAGGTTGTTCCTGTTTATTTAACTTTAAATGCTGATTCACGTGCGGCGTATCATTTGGCAAAACTGCTTGCGACTGAAATCAATAAAACAAAAAAATCAGTATTTGTTTTGGCTCTTTCGGATTCTGCGGCCGCTAAAGTTGAAAATGCGCAAGTTCATATGGCCGGCGAGCTTCATAATTTCACTTTTGAAAGGTCGTTAAATAACTTTGATTATCTGGAAAGACTAGATATTGAAAATTCAAAAGCGGTGAGGGTGCTGTTTAATTATTTGTTATTTCAGGGAATAAAAGAGCCGTATGTAATATGGGGCGACAGTGATTTATATGCGTATTATATAAACAATAAAAATTCGGATAATGAAGATAAAAGAATGCAGCGCGTGACCATGATGGCGTTCGGAGATGTTATGCTGGATAGATCGGTAAGGGTTTTAATGGATGCAAACGGGCTGAATTATCCTTTTGAAAAAATTTCAGATCCGGAACTTAAATTGATGAAAGGAATTGATTTTGTTTTTGCAAATCTTGAAGGTCCGATTCACGAAATATACACGCCCACGAGCAAATCAATAGCATTCAGATTTAAACCCGATATTGTTGAAGTAATTAAACAGGCCGGCATTACGATTGTGAGTATTGCCAATAATCACGCGCTTGATCAGGGCTGGGGAGGCCGCGATGACACGCTTAAATTTTTACAGCAGGGCGGTGTGCTGTTTTTTGGTCATCCAAAAAATACTGTTGGCGGAGAGGGAAGAGACGTTAACGAAAAAATTATGAATGTTTCGGGATCGCGCGTTGCTTTTTTGGGCTTTGACGACACAATTTTCAAAATAGAAAGCGGGGTTGTAGGTGAATATATAAAAAGTTTAAAAGAGCGCGTTGATTTTGTGATCGTTTCGGTTCACTGGGGGGCAGAATATACGCACAAACCCGGGCAGCGGCAGAAGGATTTGGCGCATATGTTTATTGATTCGGGCGCGGATATTGTGCTTGGACATCACCCCCACGTTGTGCAGACAATGGAAATATACGAAAGTAAGCCGATTTTTTACTCACTCGGTAATTTTGTTTTTGACCAGTATTTTTCAGTTGATACACAGGAAGGTCTGGGCGTTGGTGTTGTGCTCGAAAAAGATCGCCGGATTTTATACCTTTTTCCTTATTCAATTCCGCACAGCCAGCCGACACTTATGAATGATGAAGAAAGTTCGCGGTTTTTGGAAAAGTTCATAAGCTGGGGCGAGTACGATGAGGAATTTAAGGATAAAATCCGGGCCGGCAAAATTATGCTGATTGACTAAATATTACTCGGTAATTTGGTGCCGGGCTTTAGCTGTAAAACTATTGTAAGGCAACCAAATATTACTCGGTAATTTTTTGCGATTACCTGCGTTTTATGGTAAAATAAACAAAAGAAATAAACAAAAATTATTATGAAAATTGAGTTTGTAGGAGCTGCGCGTGAAGTAACCGGTTCCAAACATCTGCTGCATGTTAACGGCAAAAAGATACTTCTTGACTGCGGCATGTTTCAGGGCAAACGTAAAGAAGCCGATGAAAAAAACAGAAATTTTCCGTTTGATCCAAAGGAAATTGATGCGGTTATTCTTTCACATGCGCATATTGACCACAGCGGTTTATTGCCGCTTTTGGTAAAACATGGGTTTTCGGGGCCGATTTACTGCACTTTCGCAACACGCGACCTCTGCCAGCACATGCTTGCCGACAGCGCGTACATACAGGAGCGTGAAGCCGAATATATCAATGAGAAAAAATTAAAAAAAGGGGAACCAAGAGTTGAGCCTTTATATACCCTTGAAGACGCTCAGGCCGCAATGAAGCTGTTTTACGGTATAGGCTACGAAAGAACTTTTGTTGTTGAAGACGGGGTTGCGGCGTGCTTTTATGATGCGGGCCATATTCTGGGGTCCGCGCTTATTCATATTATCACCTATGAAAAAGACAAGGATAAAAGAACATATATAGGATTTACCGGCGATCTGGGGCGAAAAAATATTCCGCTTCTGCGCGATCCGCAGGTTTTGCCGCAGTCCGAGGTGTTTATTACCGAATGCACGTACGGCGACAGACTGCATGAATCGCTAAAGGACGCAAACAAAATGCTTATTGAAATTGTTAATAAAACATATAAAAAAGGAGGAAAACTTATCATTCCCGCTTTTGCCGTTGAACGCACCCAGGAAATCGTATATAGACTGAATGTGGCTTTAAAAAACGGTGAAATCCCCGAATGCCCGATTTTTGTCGACAGTCCGCTTTCAGCAAATGTTACGGAAGTTTTTATTGCACATCCCGAATGCTATGACTCCGATACATACCGCGAATTCATAAATAACAGACAGAATCCGTTCGGTTTTGGAAAACTTAAATACATAACAGCGGTTGAAGATTCCAAGGCTTTAAACAACTATCAGGGACCGTGCATTATAATTTCCGCCTCGGGAATGTGCGAGTTCGGACGAATTCTTCATCATTTAAAAAATAATATTGAAGATCCAAAAAATACAGTGCTGATTGTAGGTTATCAGGCTGAACATACATTGGGCCGAAGAATCATGGAAAAACAAAAAATAGTTAATATATTCGGCGAACCTTATCATTTAAGAAGTGAAGTTCATACAATTGAAGCTTTTTCCGCGCACGCCGACAGAAGCGATATAATTGACTACATCGGCCGGGTGGAAAAAATAAAAAAGGTTTTTCTTGTTCACGGCGAGCAGGAGGTTGGTGAAAAATTTAAAAAAGTTTTGGAGGAAAACGGATATAAAGATGTTAACTGGCCCAAAGCCGGAGAGATTTTTGAAATTTAATTGAATTTTTTTTAGGCTTCCTATAATATTCTGAATGCTTTTTAAATATGTTTTAAATACGATGTTTTAACACGCGGGTATCGTATAATGGTTTATTATGTCAGCCTTCCAAGCTGAAGATACGGGTTCGATTCCCGTTACCCGCTCCAAAGAACTCGCGAGAGAGAGTTCCTTCTTCCGCATTTTCACCCGATGGTGCTCTTTCTTTCGTGTTTCCCTCTAAATTATTGTTTTTTTAGCTGTTTTAAGCTATAATATTATGATAAGCAACCAAAACAAATATGAAGAAATTATTTATTGGATTATTGATCATTATGGCTCTTATGCTCTTTATGCCGGTATCGGTAGACAATATTCATGTACACGAGGAAACACCGGCCAGTATGAAAGATGAAATTCAGGTTTCATTATTATCCGCGGGCGCGGGCAGCGCTTTGCTTCCTTTTATTCTTGTTCTCGGACCGGGAGGGGTAGGATTTGTCGCTTATGTAAAAAGACAAAGAAAAAAAATTAAATAGCCGGAATCAAATAATATGTTGTGGTTGTTTGCTGTAAAGATTTTTTTGTAGTATTTATAATTTTGGTCCAATCTGTGACCAAAACCCAACATTAACCAAACTCTAAATGAAAGCCTTTTTTAACAGATTTTTATTTCTGCTATGCATTGGTTTTGTTTATTCTGTAATTTTGACTTCAACCGCTTTTGCGGCGACTTTTGAAGTTGATGATCCAAGTCATCCGTCTGCCGGAGGAGGAGCGTGCAAAACCGGTGTGGCCAATGATTGTTCATTTGAAGAAGCGGTTGCGATTGCAAATGCTACTCCCGGCGCGGATGATATAGTTTTTAATATGCCCGGATTTTTTCCGAGCTGGTCAATTAGCATTACGGCCCCGATTTCAATTACCGAAGCGCTCACCATTGACGGATACACACAACCTTGGACTTCTACTCCAAATACCGTTCCTGCTCCCGGGCTTTCAGATGCAATATTAAATGTAATGATTGACGGAAGCGGTCTTAAACCGGGTGAAAATTGTTTTGATATTAACACGGTTGTAGCCGGGGATCCTGTTTTAATCAAAGGTTTTGCAATAGGATATTGTCCTCAGCACGGCATAAGTATTGCAGGGTCAAATGTTACAATTCAGGGAAATTATATTGGCACAACATTATCCGGAACCACATCGGCTCCAAACGGAGGGGCCGGCATATACGTAACAAAAGCGCATGATATTATTATTGGAGGCCCAAATCCGGCTGACAGAAACGTTATTTCGGGAAATATCGGAAGCGGGATAGAATTTTCGGACAGTGTTAACGGCAGTGATATTGAAGGTAATTTTATCGGTCTTGATAAAACAGGGCTGGTTGGGCTTGGAAACGGTAATTTTGGAATTATAATGGGACTTATATCTTCACCCGCGTCAATAAGCGGGAATAATATTGGAAACGGACCAAGTGATATAGGAAACGGGAAAAGAAATTATATCGCGGGAAATACCGTTACCGGTATTTATGTTGCCGGCGGATGGACCACAAAACTTTTTGGATGGAATCACATAGATAATAATTATATAGGAACAGATGTTTATGGAACAACTGCGATTGCAAACGGCAAAGGCGGTATTGATATTTTTGTTTCCGATGATGTAAGGGTTGAGGAAAATCTTATTTCGGGTAATTCAGGTAATGGTGTAAGTGTTTCTGGGGATGATAAGGCCGCAATTACTTCAAATAGAATTGGAATTTATACAAATTTAATTGGGACAGATTCATCAGGTACTGCTTCTCTGGGAAATACGGGAACAGGCGTGTTATTGCATAACGGCACAAACAGATCTTATGTTGGGGATTCTACGATTCCGGGATCAGGAAATATTATTGCTTACAATACTTGGGCGGGGGTAACGGTGCTTGAAGAAAATCCGCCTTTTTCAACTGATGATAACAAGATTGAAATAAATTCAATTTATAATAACGGCGGAATCGGAATAGATTTGGCAAGCGACGGAGTTACTTTAAATGATGCATCGGACGCAGATCTTGGCGCAAACAATCTGCAAAATTATCCGATTGTTGAATCTGTAGTTTATTCCGGAGGAAACACAACAATAACCGGTTCGCTTCATAGTGTGCCTTTAAGAGATAATTATAGAATAGAGGTTTTTGCCAATGATGCGGCGGATCCTACGGGATACGGAGAAGGACAGACTTATCTTGGTTCAACTATAATAGCCGCTCTTGACGCTTTTGGAGACGGGGCTTTTACCGTTGTTGTTGCGGGCGATTACACCGGCAAATACATAACGGCAACAACCACCGATAAATCATTGCGCACTTCGGAATTCGGACCCATGGCTTCAGCCGATCTTTCAATTTCAAAGACTTCAACTGCGGCTTCGCGGCAGGGCGAGAGTGTAACATTCACAATTACCGTTTCAAATGCGCTCGGACCTAACAATGCAACAGATGTTAAAGTTACCGATCTTATCGGCGGCGGATTTCAATATGCGTCTTATACTGCTTCGGCCGGAACCTACAACAGTACAACCGGCATATGGGATGTAGGAAATTTGGCTTTTGGGAGCAGTGAAACTTTGACTATAAATGCGCAGGTCAAATCATGCGGAAATTTATCAAATACGGCAACAATATCGGCCAGCGGACAGTTTGATAATGATATTTTAAATAACGCGGCAACGGCTAATTTAACGATTACATGCTCTCCCATAGCCGGCGGAAGACCCGAAGGTTATGTTTTTCAGGATACTTCTGAAACTCAAGCTCAGGATGAATCATCGCATGAAAAAGACACAAAATATTGTTCTTATGAGTTTTCCCCAAAAGATCCCGAGAAAATAACACGTTATGAATTTACAAAATTAATGCTTGAATTTAACTGTTATGATTTGCCGACAGAAATGCCGGAGGGCACAAAATCATTTAGCGATTATCCCAGAAAAACTTACGAAGATGTTGAAGAAAATATTATAGTGGCAACAATGTATGCGGCGGTGGATAACGGTATTATTAACGGATATGCGGACGGCACTTTGCAGCCGTATTCGTCAATTGTGAACGCCGAAGCCTCAAAAATCTTATATAATGCTTTAGGTGAAGCAACAAATAGTTATAATCCTTTATGGACAATTTTACCCAAGAGCATAAGCGGAGTGGAATGGTTCGCGAAATATTTTATGTTTATAATAGAGCTTATTGAGAATGAAAATTTAATACCATACGGGACAGTAACGCAAACCGATGCCGAAAACATGGTGGAGTTTGTTTTGCAGAAATATCCCGGAGTATAATGATGTAAAATTAAGAAAAATTAAGCCGTTCTAATTGCAGAGCGGCTTTTTTTATTGACAAAAGCAATACAAAGGCGCAATATTTACGCCTTTTTTTAAAATAATTTTAATGCGTTTCAGGGCTGATTTCCACATCCATACCGATTATTCCGCCAATAACGGCTGGCACGGCGAAAAACCTCAAGTAATTGCTGAAGCTCTGAATAAATCAAATCTTGATATAGCAGCGGTTCTTGAACATAATAAAGTGACCGAAAGGTACAATGATGTTAAGGAAGCCCTCATGGAAACGCAGGAAGTTAATTTAACCCGGACAAAGATTAAAAAAGAAATTTTGGTGCTATTGGGCTGCGAAATATCATGTATTTATGATAGATTTTTATATCATATCGGGTATATTTTTAAGGATCCTTACGCGCGTACGCAGCTGCCGGACACACTTAAAACAAACTGCAGTCTTGAAGATATCGAGCAGTATAAGGATTCATACCCCGGCGTTGCCATTGTGTTTCATCCCGCATGGCGCGACCATACCAGAAATTCTCATTCCGCAACAACGGATTTGATTGGAAGCGGGGTTATTGACGGAGTAGAACTATTAAACGGATCAATTTTTGATAATATTCAAAGACATTCAAACGGCAGAAGAGCGGGCGAGGTGAAAAAATGGTTCAGAAATTTTGAATTCGCTTTAAGCGTATTTAAAAATGTGAGGGAAGCACTTGTTAAGCAAGGCGTAAAACTTGCCGCGATAGGATGCAGCGACGCCCACAGAGCCAAAATGATAGGCACAATGTATACAGAATATACTGCTCATAAAAAGGAAGATGTGTTTGAGGAAATTGCCAAGGGCGCGACAATTTCGGTTTGCGCGGCAAACGGTGAAGTTAGAAAAAAAGTTAAATCCCTGCTCGGAAGAAACGGGGCCGGGCATGTACTTAAAGTATTGCGAAAACCTTGATTATTCGTCAAAAAGCTGTTTTATAAGGGGATCTTCAATGTTGCGGTCTTCAGGTTTCGTTATTTCTTCTCGGGTTTCTTTATCTATATCTTCTTGAGTCACGTCCGAATCGGTCGTATCTTTGGTTTTTTTATAATTCGCAACCGAGTAACTGAACGCAAGATAAGCAAGCAGAGCCGAACAACAAAGCACAATTACTCCAATGCTCCTTTTCTTTTTAATAATGAAAATTAAACATAAAACCAATCCCAGGCCCGCAATAACAAAACTTATATAGAATGCCAAATTCGCATAAACGTTTTGCTCGATCTGATACACAACTTCTCCTTTTGCGATTTTTTCCGATACTTTCGACAATTTGATATTTAGATCTTCTTCGCTTTTGGCGATTTCCGATACTGCTTCATTAAAATAATTTAAATTCTCTTCGCCTTGATCAACCGCAAGCGATAAAAGTCGCAGGTCCATAAGTACGGATTCAACTTCAAACGAAGAGGTTAAAGCCTCGGCATCTAAAGATTCTTCAATTAATTCTTGTGAAAGACCGGACAAATTGCTGTTAATTTCCTGAATGTTTTTCTCTCTTGATTTGGTATTTTGAACGCGTATTTCATCGAGTTCCTTTAAAAGAGTTTCAACCGAAGCAATATCTTTTTTTTCAACCGCTTTTGCAATATCGGCCAGAATTTTGCTTTCTGTTTTTGTGTTTGGCGAGGCAAAAACAACGCCCGAAGCGATGTTGGGAAGGTTGTTTAAATATAATAAAGATTTTTTTTCGTTTTTATGATTATACGCGACGGTTTGGCCGTTAAAAAGATCTGAAAGAGAAGTGTTAAGGTCCTTAACATCCCTTCGGTAAAGCATATACCATTCATAAGTATGGTTCATGCTGGCCGCGGCTTTTAACGCATTAAAAGCATGCCCCGCAACATCAACCGCTTTATCAACCGTTGCAGCGTCCGGATAGTGGGTCATCAGCCACATTTTTGCGAAAGGTTTTGACACATTGATAAGTTCCGTTAAAAATGCGGTGTCAACGTCCCATTCATACTGAAGTTCATTTCTTCTGTCATGCTCGCGGGTATTCCCCTTAAATGTTTCTTCGGCTTTTTTAATATTTCTTTCAATGTCAAAAGGGACCGCGTCGTAACTGATTTTGAATTTTTTTGCGATATTGCTTATTTCATCAAGATAAGTTCGATAATAATATTTATGCACTTTGTCCAAAACCCCTTTTAAAATCCAGTCATCATCTTCGCGAGGTTTATCGCTTGTTAATTCTTTTTCGGTTGCATTTACAAATTCATTTGTAATAACACCCTCAAGTCCGCCGAGAAATTCAGCAAGATATCCCATTTCTGTTGTTTTGTCTTCTATGTCAAACTGTATGCCTTTTTTCATCGCCGCAAATATGGTTTTAAATGTTTTTTTTGCGGTTGCGGCAAGCTGGCCCGAACCCGCGTTTGAGCTTGAAACCCAGTTTTCAAATTTTTTGGCAAGCAAACCTTTATTATCGTTTTTTGCAATGTTGAACATGCCCGTTGTTATATTCCAGATGCCGTTAACAAAACCGATTGTGTCTTTTATGGTGTTCCTGAAATATTCCTCAAAATTATTCATGGACTCTTCGGCTTTTCTTGAATAATACTCAATAAAATAAAGCCCGTAAGCTGACATTTCCAAAGCTCCGCTGATCTGTTTTGATTTTTTAAAGTCAGCTTCCGCAATATCTTTAATAAAAGTTGTTGGAAAATCACTAAAATGCTTCCCTGGGAAATCACCGGTATATTCGTATTTCCCGGTTCTTTTTTTAATGGCTTCAGTATGCTGTTTGTTCTTATCCAGCATTTTTTTTGTTCTTTCGGAAAGCTTCATTTCAACATCAACCGTATCCTCGCCTTCTTTTGCAAGATTATCAAAAAAATATGATCCGTTTTTACTTTCGTTTACAAGATGAATAGGAGTTTGTTTCGCATCACCCAGAGTTCCGTCCAAAGTTACTTTTACTCCGTTAAGATATACTTTGTCATCTTCATCCATATAAAATAAAATTCCCGAAAGAGCGCCTTTGTTAAAACTTGTATTAACTTCTTTAGTTTCAAAACCTTCTTTTTCAAGTTTTAAAACAACATCAAATCCGACGGCCTGCGTTTTTATTATCGCTTTAATAACCTGATACTGCGTTTTTCCTTCAATGGTCGCAAAAATGTAAATCAAATCAATAATTTCATCCGCGTCTTCAGTTTTTTCAGTATCTTCAATAAACGGAGCGGTATAAACGGCATCAATTTCCATATGCCCGTACCCCTCAATTCCTTTATTAATATCAAGAGTTCCGGGTCTTATATTGTTTGGAGTCCTGATTTCAATCCACATGGGGTATTCAGCTTTTTTGCCTTTACTGTCTTCCACATGCGCCGTAATGTCGTATGTTGAAGAACCGTCGCCCATAACTGTAAACTCTTTATCGTTAACAACTATTTTATAGGATAATTCAGGTTCTTCAGGTTCGTCGTTATCCAGTATATCAGTATCGTACATATCTTCTTCAATATCTTCTTCGGCGCTTATCACATTATTGCAGCAGATTTTTAGCTCATTTATACAGTCAGGCGGAGTCTGATAAGTTTTTGCCCTGCATGCTTCAATGCACTGCATATATTTTTCCTCGCCGCTTCCGGGTTTAACCTGATCAATATTATGCAGGCAGCCTTCGTATGCTTCGCACCAAGCCCACCTGCCTATTGACCAGCATGCGCTTTCGCAGGAGCTTATTGTTTCAAGGCCAAGCCTAACCTCCTCGCATGCCAAAAAAGCATCGTTGCATGCCTGAATAAGGTTGGGTTTTGTATCATCCTTAACGCCCATATGTCTGCATGTGTACTGCGAAAAAACAATACCTGAACTTTGAAGAAGCATTGCAAATAAAACAAAAACCAAAAATATTTTTTTCATTATTTTAATGTTAATTTAAGATATTTAATCAATACAGATGACTTGATCAACCTTTCCGTTTTCAATAAACGCATGGCAGCCTACAATTGTATATACATAGCTGCATTTGCCTTTCATCTTCTTACCCATAAGCTTTTCGGAATTATGCAAAGATTGAATTTCGCCCAGGCATGTGCCTTCACATTCATCGGAGCTTTTACATTCTTTGCCTCCGTCGGAAGTTTTTAAGTTGCACTGCTCAACGGGCGACAAGCCAATATATCCCCATATACCGTTTGCCGCTTCGCACGATTCTTTATCTTTGGGAATTTCGGTTATAACTTTCGGCTCGGCATCATTAATATCCGTGTTCTCTTTGATACAGCCGGTCAGCGTAAAAAGCATTGTTAATATAACAAACACAAGTAATTTATTTGTGAGTTGCATCTTTTTAAAATTAAAATTTAACGTAGAAAATTTTACTATATTTGACTAAAAAGCGCCATAGCTATATTATTTTTCTGCACATGCGGGTATCGTATAGTGGCTATTACGTGACCTTCCCAAGGTTGAGACACGGGTTCGATTCCCGTTACCCGCTCCAAATTAGATTGCATTTTTTTTAAGAACTAAATCAGTAATTTCTAAAGCAAAATCTTTTGTTAGATTCGCACCCGGATCCAGGGTTTCATGATTAGTTAGGTCCATTAAGTAAAGCATATACTTCACGTACCACTGACCTTTTTCAAGCGTTGCAGGTAAATTTTTTGTTTGAGCCTTAAAGCTTTCATCAGACTCGCCGGAAATTAAATAAACAACTTTTGCAGCTTCGGAAAGCAGAATGGGGTTAAAAGGTTTTACGGTAGAGTCAGAATAGCCGTCAATAAAACCTTTATCAAAAGCGGTATACATTGAGTTTACTGCTAGATCGATTTTTTTATCTTCATACTGCTGTCTTTTATAGTCATTAAATTCAGATCCTTTTACATTAACAGAATCAACAACTTCGTAGCAATTAAACTCAAGCATCATTTTAATAAATTCATAACGCATAACCTCATTTTTATTTTCAGGTTCGAATACAAAGTTTGTGCAAAAATCTTTTTTAGACGTTTTCTCTTCTTCCGTAGTTGTTGTTCCTTCTTGATCTTCAATAACGAGTTTGCCGTTTTTGACTTTAATTCCTTCACGATAACCGCCGGCTACAGGCGGAGGAGGAGGGCATGCCGGATACGTAAGAGCCTGACTTGCGGAATTGTTAGACGTATCGGTATCAGGCTGATCAATCGATTTTATTGTTGTTGTATTTGTAGCTGCACCGCATGCGCCTGAATTAACCTTTGCATTTATTTGTAATGTTGCAGAGGAAAGACTAGTTAGGCTCCCGATATTCCAAATACCTGTTGCGCTTGTATATGTGCCTTGGCTGGGAGTATCTGACTGGTATGTAAGAGATCCAGGAATAATATCGGTTACTGTGATACCGGTTGCTGTATCTGGTCCGTTGTTTGTTACTGTTATTGTGAAATTAATCGTCTGATAGGGGATGGGTGAAGGAACATCAACTGTCTTGGTAATTAATAAATCAACAGAATCAATTTTGCTGAATTCTGAAGTATCGAAGGTGACAGTGTCTGTTGCGGTCATAGAAATGAAAGCGCTTGATAAATCTCCTGCAAATACACCTGAAACTGACGAATCACCGAGTGCATCAGTTGAAACATTCACAGAACCAAGATACGTTTGCCCTTCACCGTATCCGGTAGGATCAATTGATGTGTTTGCAAAGAAATCAATGTCAAAATTACTTAATGGGGTGCTGTTTAAGGTTCCTGTAACTGTAGTATTGTTTGTTACGGAATTATAAAGAAGGGATGTAATGACAGGATAATTCTGCTGGTTGTTGGCGTTTGCGTCTGGATCCTGATTGTCGTTTGCGGTTACACCGTTTCCTCTTAAATCTATACCAAGATTTGTATTTGAATGAATCGAATTGGCCCTGATGCTGTTGCTAACAGTAGCGGCCCCCTGCACAGAAACCCCGTTATCTCCACTATAAGCTATTACATTTGCTTCGCCGGCAGCAACGCCGCCTATTAAATTGGACGTGGCGCCATTGGCAATCCTTAAATTATCCTGCGAATTGCCAAGATTTAAAGAACCGGTTACATCAGTTCCAATATAGTTGCCTTGAACAGAACAACCGGTAGTCGCGGCACCATTCAGATTTACACCAATATTGTCATTACCGGAAATTATATTCCTTTCTGCGGCAGTCGTGCCTCCAACAATATTTGTGGGTGAATCGATAATTCTTATTCCGTTAAAAGTATTTCCAAGGTCCAATGTCCCAGAATAATCAGTGCCTATAAAATTTCCGCTGATAACATTATTATTTGAGCCATTTGTTATATTTATTCCGTTGTTCGTATTCCCTGAAATCACATTCCTTGCGGTTGGGGTATTTCCTCCAATAATATTATTTGTATTTGTCGCGTCAGTAATAATAATGCCGTCTGAACCGTTTGGAAGTGCGATTGTTCCTGACGAATCGGTCCCAATGTAATTGCCTTCAATTGTATTGTTTCCATTTGTAAATATTCGAATTCCGTTATTTGCCCAGTTGTTTATTATTAGGCCGCGAATAGTGCTTCCACCTGCGGATAAACGCAGACCGTTGCCAGCCCCAGCAACGGATCCGTCCAATTCAATCAGTAGTACCGCATCAGATACTAAAGGAGCTGCCTGTGTATTTGCTTGTGCCCCCGGTTGAGTATAGGCATCAAGAATAACAGGGTCCAAAATGGCCGGAAGTGGGGTTAGTGGCTGTATGGTCTGTAGGCCGGCCCCCGGTATATTAAAGTCAATTGTATCAAGACCGGCATTACCGTTTGCATCGAGTATTGCCTGCCTGAAAGAGCCCGCACCATTGTTATTGGTGTTTGTAACCGTGTAGGTTGCGGCGAATACGGATCCGCCAAATAAAAGAGTTAACAAAAAAGTAAGAGCCGCCAACAGAAAAAGCCGCACAAAAGAAAATTTTAAAATGAAATTCTTCATGGGTAACTTTATTAATATTTAATTATTACAAATATATCCGATTTAATACGGAATTTCAAATGATTGTACTTGTTTTTACAGTTTTAAACAGTGTTTTTTTTAGAATTATCTTAAACGCCTCTATTACCACAAGCACAAGCGCCGCTATTGGAACAAGCACGAGCCAGTCAACAAAATCAACTGGTTCGGTTTTTAATATACCCTGCATAAAGGGCACGTACATTGAAAGAATATGTAACAGTTGGGCTATTAATATTCCAAAAATCAGCAGGATGTTTTTGAGTTTAATTTACAGGAATGTTTTATTTATTTTTTAACAACGTATTTCTTCTTAACATCAGTCTTTCAATTATTGTTTCGCAGTCGATTTTTCCGGCAATCTCATACGCTTCTTTAACGGCATTCCCAATAGTCTTTCTGGATGAAGGGTCCCCGATATACTGTTGAACTCCAAGTACTTCGCGCACGGCAATTGCTATATCAATAATGCTGGACTTAATCGGTGAAGCATAAGGGCATAATTTAGCATCCAGCTTTTTTGCGGCCGCAACAGCGTCAAAGTTTTCAGGAAGATTCAAAAGAAACTTACTGTCTTCAAGAGTTTCATTAAAACCATATTTAATATCATATACTCTAGGATCGTCGATTTCTTTTGTTATTTTGACCTGCATATGAAAAATAGAATTAAGGATAAGGTTTAATTGTATGATAAAGATACAAAATATGTCAATATTTTGTATAGGTCCAATACATCGAGGAGGGTCGGTTAGGTAGTGATTGTACAAAATTTTCATCATAAAAAGCCAGTGGATTTTGATAATT
>JAFGJT010000009.1 GCA_016928915.1 Candidatus Peregrinibacteria bacterium | reverse complement strand
TCTCACGACGTTCTGAACCCAGCTCGCGTACCGCTTTAATTGGCGAACAGCCAAACCCTTGGGACCTTCTCCAGCCCCAGGATGCGACGAGCCGACATCGAGGTGCCAAACTGATTCGTCGATGTGAACTCTTGGAATCAATAAGCCTGTTATCCCCGGCGTAACTTTTATCCGTTGAGCGGTATCACACCCACGTGTAAATACCGGATCACTTTCACCTGCTTTCGCACCTGCTCGACTTGTTGGTCTTGCAGTTAAGCTCCCTTCTGCGAATACACTATCACGCTGATTTCCATCCAGCGCTAGGGAACCATTGCGCGCCTCCGTTACTCTTTAGGAGGCATCCGCCCCAGATAAACTACCCACCAAACACTGTCCTATGCCAGGATGACTGGACAAAGTTAGAACCAAAATATTTCAAGGGTGGTATCTCAAGGATGACTCCACCCCGGCTAACGCCGAGGCTTCAAAGTCTCCCACCTATCCTGCACAAGAAATATCTCGATACAATGTCAAGTTATAGTAAAGCTGCACAGGGTCTTTTCGTCTTTCCGCAATTAAACGGCATTTTTACCGTTTTTGCAATTTCACCGAGTCCACGCTTGAGACAGTTCTCATATCATTACGCCATTCGTGCGGGTCGGAACTCACCCGACAAGGAATTTCGCTACCTTAGGACCGTTATAGTTACGGCCGCCGTTCACCAGGGCTTAGATTCTCCCCGTGAAGGGATCCTCGTGACCTTCTGGCACTGGGCAGGCGTCAGCCCCTATACATACTCTATACGAGTTTGCAGAGACCTGTGTTTTTGGTAAACAGTTGCATGAGATCTTTCGCTGCGGCCAACAAATACATATAAATACATATTCATTGGCAAGGTTTATCCCGAAGTTACACCTGCTTTTTTGCCGAGTTCCTTAAGCGTGGGTCGCTCGAACACCTTGGTATACTCTACCTGTTCACCGGCGTTGGTTTGCGGTACGGAAACCTGTTTTTCTCGCTACCGAAGTTTTTCTTGCTGGATGAAGTCATTGGAATCACCCCGGGAAAACCCAAAGCATTTTGCGTAACTGCTCGCGAACTCTTACGGATTTGCCTATAAGAGCATAAGCTAACAGCTTGCACGTGAATTCATTAACACGCTCCAACTATCCTTCCAGGTCACTCCTGAGCTAGCGCCACTTTTCCGTTATGTAGCCCTTTTTCAGGAACCGAAGTCCCCGAAATCGGAAAACATATTGGTCCGGTTTTGCTTGGGCGAAAAACAAGTTGTACAGGAATATTAACCTGTTGTCCATCGGCTACGCTTTTCAGCCTCGCCTTAGGCCCGACTAACCCCAAGTCGATTAACGTTGCTTGGGAAACCTTGAACAATCAGTGATTCGATTTTTCATCGAATTATCGTTACTTATGCCAACATTTTCACTTCCTAACACTCCACTAAACCTCGCGGTTTAGCTTCACAGCGTCAGGAACGCTCTCCTACCACGATTCCGCCGAAGCGGAACCATTTATATCTTCGGTTAAAGCTTTGAGCCCCGTTGAATTTTCGGCGCAGAAACACATAGACCAGTGAGCTGTTACGCACTCTTTAAAGGAATGGCTGCTTCTAAGCCAACCTCCTGGTTGTATACGTGATTCTACATCCTTTTCCACTTAAGCTTTATTAGGGACCTTAGATGATAATCTGGGCTGTTCCCCTCGTGACAATGGCACTTAGCTGTCACTGTCTGACTCCTGTGAAAGTCACACGGGTATTCGAAGTTTATCTAGGTTTGGTAGACTTATTTCGTCCCCTAGCCTAAACAGAGCTCTACCCCCCGTGCTATTAACACAAGGCTAGCCCTAAAGCTATCTCGGAGAGAACCAGCTATCGCCGAGTTCGATAGGAATTTCTCCACTATCCACAGTTCATCCCCCATTTTTGCAATAATGGTGGGTTCGGACCTCCTCCATCAATTACGATAGATTCATCCTGACCATGGATAGCTCACTCGGCTTCGGGTCTAGTGCATGACACATATAGGTCGGACTATTAATCCTCGCTTTCACTTTGGCTTCGGGTATAACTCCCTTAACCTGCGCCATACAGCTAACTCGTTGGCCCATTCTACAAAAGGTACACCGTCACCCCGCATAAAGCGAGGCTCCGATTCCTTGTAAGTATAGAGTTTCAGATACTATTTCATCTCCCTAACAGGGATACTTTTCACCTTTCCCTCACGGTACTTGTTCACTATCGATCACCAAACCTATTTAGCCTTGGAAGGTGGTCCTCCCAGATTCGGGCCGGATTACACGTGTCCGACCTTACTCAGGAAACTCCTACCTCGTTTACTTGTTTTCGCCTACGTGGCTGTTACACGCTGTGGCGGTCCTTTCCAGGAGCCTTTGGCTAACAAGATAAACAAGGATATTGGATTCCTACAACCCCGCGTATCGAAATACACGGTTTGGGCTATTCCCGGTTCGCTCGCCACTACTACGGGAATCTCTATTTGATTTCTTTTCCCTGGGTACTAAGATGTTTCAGTTCTCCAGGTGTCCTCCTCTCCCGCAAAACGGGAGGGTCTCTAGACATGACTCTAAAGGGGTTACCCCATTCGGAAACCTCCGGGTCAAAGCCTGCTTAGCGGCTCACCGAAGCTTATCGCAGCTAGCTGCGTCCTTCATCGGAGTTTGGTGTCAAGGCATCCACTCTATACTCTTTCTTAACTTATATTTAAAAAGTATTTGACTAGCAATTTGTAAAAATAACAAATCGCAAAGCAACACTTAACATTTAACAATTGACAATGGTGTTCAATTTATGGATTTAATTGCTTAATTTAATTATTTGCACGCCTGATTTTCAATGAGCGTCAGTAGTGTAAAAAAAAGTGTGTAACTTATGTACACACTCTTTTCGACCTAAAAACTAAACGGTTTTTTTACGTTTTTAAGTAAAAGAGTATGTACGGGTTTTTTGGCATGTAAAAGCTAGGAATAAACAATTAGTGCTTGGATTATATAGAACCGGTTTTTCATTGTCAACTAAAAATAATAAAAAAATAAAAATTGATTGTCATAATCAAAATTTATTTTGCAAAGAAGAGAGGACCGAGAGTTGACGAAAGTACATATTGAAGTGAACCTGTAACATACATTAGGGTCGCAAAAAAAACAAAAATTCCAAAAAGCAAAATAAGCGTATAAGTGCCGCCTGCTCCAAACCACTTCTCGGCAAAATCAAGATCCCCGGTAAACTGTTTGATATTCGCCCTGTATATAATAATAAGGAATGAAAGAGGAAATCCTATTACCGCAAACAAAATTTTATCCATAAAAAAAGTTGGGATTACAGCTAATATATAATCCCAACTTATTAAGTTAGCAAGAAAAAATTCAATTATTTAGGCTGTCTTATTCTTGATAATTTTCTCTGTAAATCAGTGCGGGCAGACCTGCACACGTCATATTTATCAATTTTGTTGTTTTTTACACCTTCTCTCTCAGCTTTTAACAATTTTTCCAAATTCTTTTGTCCGTCCTGGTGGGCTTTTTGAGCATTTCCGTTGGCCACAGCGCAAACATCGTTTTTTGTCGGATCGCCGGATTCCAGCTTGTCGCATCTTGAGTCCCATCGAGCAACTAAATCAGCCGTTTTTTCGATATTGGTATCAATTGCCTTTCCCTCTTTTCCCAAACATTTTACAGTATCCGATGCGGAATCCTCGGACTTGCTGTCCTCCCCGCAACCTGCCGCAAGAGCTAAAACAGCCAATGCCGCTATCCGGCTTCCTAACTTAGACGGAGCGGATAATTCTGTTGAAGCTTTTTGTGCAGGCGCTTCAGTTAAGCCTGTTTTTTGATCTAATCTTTTCATACTTTATTATTAAATAATATTATAATTAATCATCACCCTTATATCTATACCTTTCTTTAAGATTGTTGTTATTGTCGGAACTGTCATGCGGATCACACGAACAACCCACAACTTCTTTATTTAAACACGATAAACCTCCCCTGCAGCCAAAACCGACCGAAGAAAGAATAGCGAGTCCCAAGGCGAAAATTTTCGCTCTAAGTCCGCTTCTAACCGAACCAGCATCAATTGTAGTTAATGTTGCTTCTTTTGAGCTCTCTGAAGAACACGGTCTATTTGATTCACAATTATTTATCATAATAATAAAATAAATAAGAACAAAATATAATACACTTACACTATCTTGTCAAGAGTTAAAATTTAATATCTTGCATTTTGCACCTGTGAAGGCTAAAATTTTTTAGAAATTTATAGGGCTTTATATCAGATTATGGGCTTAAGAGAAATTCTTAAAAAAAGAATAGTACTTGCGGTAATTGCAATAGCCGGCATTATAATATTGTTAAATATTTTTGTCTTTAATAAACCCTCACAGGAATATGTCCTTGCTGAAGTTGTTAAAGGAGAAATAATTCAGACAGTTGATGTAACCGGTGGAATTAAAGCGGATCCGACAATAGATCTGCATTTTCAAAAAGGAGGTAAAGTTAAAGAAATTCTGGTAAAAGCCGGTGATTATGTTGATAAAGACCAGCTGCTTGCATCGCTTGAAAACCAAACACTGGAACTGGAAATTGCCAGAATGAGAGCAAATCTTGATTATGCAAATGCACAATATGAAAAAACACGTGCCGGAGCGAAATACGAAGAAATTTTAATAGCAGAAGCAGAAGTTAAAAGCGCTGATGCGTCTTTTGATGCGGCACTTATTGAACTCGACAACACAAAAAAATTAAGCACCTCAAACATAAGCCTTGCGACTCTTGCTTATCAAATAGCAACTGACAATAAAAACGCGGCTTATAATGAATACTTAAACACAGTTGCACTTACCACAAAAGAGCTTGAAAATCTTGAATTAACCGGAGACACCAAACAATCACTTGCGCTAAATAACGCATATAATTCAGCAAAAACCCTAATGGACGGATTATTTCCTTTGATGCAGGACGGCTTTTATGTTGCTGAAGGAATTATTGGAATAAGGGGTTCCGGATATTTTTTGCTGGATCAGCATACAAAAACACAGCTTAAATACAATTACCACTCCCCTGCTCAGACAGATTATAATGCGGCGCGGGAGCTTTACCAAACCCTGACAACCGAATCATCCACGGATGAAATTGATGAAGTTCTTGCAGCCTCAATAAAAGCTGCAAATTCACTGCTTCTGCTGCTTTCACAAACCGGTTATGAGCTTGAACGGCTCCCTTACGACAGAACCGACCTTGAAGAATTAATCAAACAGGTTAAGGCACAATCCTCATCGTTATCGGGTGCAATTTTAAATCTTCAGGACGCCCAAAATACAATTTCAACCTTAAGAACCGGCTCTCTGCAGGATATTGAAACTTTAAAACTTACATACCAGCTGCAGATAGATGCGGCTGAAAATAAATATAAACAAACTGAAAATGCACTGCTCGAAGCAGGACACTCGCTTGAACAGGCAAAACTTAACAGCGAAATTTCAATAAAAAATGCTGAAGCATTGGCTGCGCTTAAAAAAGCCGGTCTCGACAGCGCACAAGCCGGGCTTGAGTTAAAAAAATCACCGGCGCGCAACGTTGACCTTGCTCCTCTTGCGGCTCAAGCCTCACAGGCCCAGATTGCTCTTCTTATGGCTGAACGTGACTATAAAGACAGCCAGATTTATTCACCAATAAACGGAAAAGTCACATATGTATCGGGAGATGTCGGCGAAAACATCACGGTAAGTGAAACCGGTCTGAAATCATTTATTACGGTACATGCAGCAGATCTTATAGTTGAGGCGAATGTTCCTGAAACTGACATAGTTAAAATTAACAAAGAAGATAAAGTTACAATGACAATTGATGCTTTTGATTTCACTGAAAAATTCTACGGGGAGGTAATCACAATCGACCCTGCTGAAACCGTTGTTCAGGGTGTGATTTATTATAAAATTAAAACAGCATTCACAAGCAAGGATGAACGCATTAAATCGGGAATGACCGTCAATCTTGAAATTGAAACCGAAAAAAGAGAGGATGTCTTAATGCTCCCTGTAAGAGCAATCAAATACGAAGACAGTAAAAAATATGTTGAGATTCCGGGTCTGCAGAAACCTGAAAAAGTATATGTAACAACCGGTATTGAAAACGACCAGTATGCCGAGGTAATCTCCGGACTTAACGAAGGAGACAAAGTTATTACTTTTATTAAATAGGGTTAAGATGCATAAAGAGCCGCTTTTATCCATTAAAGATATAAAAAAGGACTATGTAACCGGAGAAATTGTTACACATGCCTTGCGCGGTGTTGATTTTGAAGTGCACGAAGGCGAATTTATAGCGATTATGGGACATTCGGGCAGCGGCAAATCCACCATGCTTCATATTCTAGGATTTCTCGACACTCCAAGTTCGGGCCAATATTTCTTTGACGGAACCGACACTACAAAACTTACAGAAGATGATCTTGCCGAAATAAGAAACAAAAAGCTTGGTTTTGTTTTTCAGGCGTTTAATCTGCTTCCGCGAACATCAGCTCTGGATAACGTAAGAATGCCAATGATATATGCCGGAATTGATGAAAAAATTCAATTTGAAAAAGCTAAAAAAGCACTCGCAGCAGTAGGGCTTTCACACAGGCTCAAAAACAACCCGAATGAACTTTCGGGCGGCGAGCAGCAGCGCGTAGCCATTGCTCGGGCACTTATCAATAATCCGCGTCTTATTCTTGCAGATGAACCAACCGGCAATCTTGACAGCAAATCAACCGAAGAAATTATGGGGATTTTTGATGATCTTCATAGAAAAGGTCATACAATAATCATTGTAACGCATGAAGACAATGTTTCCGACCATGCTGAAAAAATCGTAAGAATGAAGGACGGTATGGTTTTTGAAAGAAAAATAAGCGAAAAACATGAATATATTGCTCACAATAAGCCTCGCGATTAAAGGCCTTCTTGCAAATAAAATAAGGGCTTTTTTAACGATCCTCGGAATTATTATAGGAGTTGCCGGTATAATAATGATTGTGTCGGTTGGAAACGGCGCGGAATCGTTGATAGTGAACCAAATAAAATCTGTGGGATCCAATTTAATAGGCATTCTTCCGGGCGGTCGTGAAGAAGGTGAAGCGCCGGCCGCTGCATACGGAATAGTAATAACAACCCTTAAAAGCGAAGATATTAAAGCCTTAAAAGAAATTCCGCATGTAGTCGGGGTTGCAGGTTACACTAAATCCGTTCTGCCGATTTTTTATAAAAATAAAAAAGCGGAATCAACAGTTACCGGAACATCTGCCGATTATCCCGCGGTCGAAGATGCTGCAATAGATGGTGGCCGGTTTTTTAATGATATTGACGACAACAGTATTTCTAAAGTTGCGGTGCTTGGATCGCAAATAAAATATGATCTTTTCGGGGATATGAATCCCGTTGGAGAAAACATTAAAATCAAAAATGAAACTTTTAAGGTAATAGGCTATATGCAGGAAAGAGGAGCAAGCGGTTTTACCAATAACGATACTCTTGTTTTTATTCCGGTCAAAACAATGCAAAAATTAATTTTAGGCACAAACCATATAAGTATGGGGAGAGTCAAAGTTGATAATGCGGAATATATGGATGCGGTCGTAGAGGATATAGAAAGGATACTGCGGACGCGACACGGGATTTCCAATCCTAAAGATGATGATTTTACCGTTGCAAGCCAGGAACAGGGTTTGCAAATTTTAACAAATGTAACGGGAAGCATAAAACTGCTTCTTACCGCGATTGCCGCGATAGCTTTAATTGTAGGGGGTATAGGCATAATGAATGTTATGTTTATTGCTGTAACCGAAAGGACCCATGAAATCGGTCTGCGGAAAGCAATAGGAGCAAAAAGACAGGATATAATGAAACAATTCCTGATTGAAGCAGTGGCCATAACAAGTCTGGGAGGAATTTTGGGAATAATTATCGGAGGGGGTTTTTCGGCACTGGTTGCCTTTACAATACAATATCTAGGTTATGACTGGGATTTAATCGTCACGCCTGATTCAATCATAATCGCCGCGGGGGTGATTGTTGGAATCGGAATTATTTTTGGATACGCTCCCGCAAAAAAAGCTTCACTCTTAAGCCCTATTGATGCGCTTCGATACGAATAAAAAAAATACGGCAAAAAAAAGATTTAACCTGGGTGAGTTTAAACTTCTTCTTTCCTTGTCCCTTCAGGCGCTTGAAACAAACCGTTTGCGTACAATTTTAACTACCATAGGCATAATAA
Source organism: Candidatus Peregrinibacteria bacterium (assembly GCA_016928915.1). Taxonomy (GTDB): domain Bacteria; phylum Patescibacteriota; class Gracilibacteria; order UBA1369; family PNNO01; genus JAFGJT01. The sequence goes on along the minus strand of JAFGJT010000009.1, from coordinate 188,660 downwards.
TTGGAATAGCCACAATAATTATTGTGCTTTCAGCCGGACGGGGGCTTGAAAAATATATTATAGATCAGGTTGAAGCTTTTGGAGCCGATACAATCGAGGTTGAAATGAAAATACCGAATGTTTCGGATATGGAAATGATGTCGGCAATGATGAGAGGCGCGGAAATCACAACTCTTAAGGTTGAAGACTTTGAAGCATTAAAGGAACTCCCCAATATAGGAAATTATTATGCCGGTATTCTGGGACAGTTTAAGACCGTATACAGAAACAACAGCAAAACAGCCATGATTTACGCAACAACCGCCGGACTGACCGAAATTGATAAACAAATAAAAATAGGCCAAGGCAGATTTTTTAATGAGAAAGAAGAGAAATCACAGGCAAAAATTGCAGTGCTGGGTTACGATCTTAAAGAGGAACTTTTCGGAGCAGAAAATGCGATAGGCAAATCAATAAAAATAAACCAAGTGAATTTTAAAGTAATCGGCGTTACAGAAAAACGCGGCGGAATTTTTTATTTCAATTATGACAAAATGATTTTTGTGCCGCTTAAGACAGCCCAAAAACAACTGCTTGGCGTTGACCATGTAATTTATGGTTTTTTACAGGTAAAAGATTTGTCAAAAACATCAGAAACAGTTGCCGATATAACATCCATTATGAGGAAAAGGCATTCCCTGCCGCCAGATAATCCCGATAAAGACGATTTTAGGGTAACAAGCATGCAGGAAGCCCTGGAAATGATGGGGGTTGTAACATTTGGAATAACTCTGCTCGTTCTTGCGGTTGCAGGGATATCACTTGTTGTCGGTGGAGTTGGTATTATGAACATTATGTACCTTACGGTGCTTGAAAGAACACGCGAAATCGGCCTTCGTAAAGCGCTGGGAGCAAAAAATAAAATAATTGAAAGACAATTTTTATTAGAAACCATTATAATTACCGGCTTGGGAGGAGTAGCAGGAATTATTTTTGGGAGCATTGTAGTAGTTCTGATTGAGTGGGTGTCAGGCAGTCTGGGATATTCATTTGGTTTAACAATAACTCTGGATGCCGTACTGCTCGCTATATCGGCGGCTTTACTCTTTGGCATTGCATTCGGTCTATACCCTGCACGAAAAGCATCTCACTTAAGCCCCGTAGAAGCGCTGCGATATGAATAAATTAATTTAACCGATCCGGAGGTGGCCTCTTTTTATTAACGCTTCCGTCTAATTCCTGTGTACAAAAGACTTTTCCGTCTTGTAAATGTTCAAGCCTACATGGTCTGCTTTTTTTGAATATTCTTCTTGAAGTCACCTGTCCGTTTTCAATAATAATCTCATTATTCAGTTCAACGGGGCTGTAAAGATCCAAGGAATCAAGAAGCTGTGTTAAAGTTATTTCTTCAATATGTCCGGGACGATAACATGATTCCAAAGTAAACACATTATCGTTTTCAATTTTAACAACCAAAAAAAACTCACTTACATATTCACCGCCAAACATCCCGTGTCTGTAAATACAGGATGTTTTTAAAAAATTTCTTCCCATATATAAACGATACAGTTTATTAAGACAAATTCTTTCATTTGCTAATAATTTCTCATCTTCAGTATTTTCGCCAAAATGTATGCCCAGTCTATGAACAGAATGCTTGGTGGATTTCAAATAATAATCATCGGTTTTTGGACTGCTGTTTTCATCAAATCTGATTGTTTCAACAATCGGGCAAAATCCGATTCTTTCAAGATCCTCAATTTTCAAACAAGACAGGTCGATTGTTTTAAGCTCGTCTGGCAGGTCATTTAAATCCGGATTTTCCAATGACACATAATAGGTGCCGTCTTCATTAAGCCTTAACAAAAAATCAACACCGCTCAAAGTAACTCTGTTTACGTTTTTATAATCATTACTGCAATTCTTTTTATCAATAGGATTCATAATTATAAATATTAACTCTTTAAAGGTTAAATTTATAACATCAATAAAAACAATTGTCAAAAAAACTTAACAAGACCTGTTAAATGTCAAATATTTAAATGGTGGGCTTGCGTGGACTTGAACCACGGGCCTCGTCGTTATCAGCGACGCGCTCTAACCAGCTGAGCTACAAGCCCCTGTTGTTTTTTCTGCCACGTAATTTTGCCAAAAATATCATATATTTGCAAGAAAAAATAAATCTATTTTTTAGACAAATAAGCGAAATGATATGCCATACCATCAATAAAATTAATTACTTTTACCAATAAAGGCTCGTTGAATGAAAGTTTTCTTTTAACCATTAAAAATTGCGCGCCTATGCGTTTGGCAAACAAACCGTCAGTTAAAAACTTATCACCAATTACAACTAGGCGACTCGGATTTTCCACAAACATTGTTTCCAAAATTTTTTTGCTCGGTTTTTTATGCTTCATGTCGGCAATTTTCAGCCCCAATAATTTCTCTACTTTGGCGTTGCGAATGCGGTTAAATGAATTTGTGCATAAATAAACCGTGTTGTGTTTCTTTAACGTTTCAACTGCAACCATTGTTTCTGCGGCAATTTCATCACAATTATCAGCCACAATAGTTCCGTCAATATCAAGAATAACAGTCATATCCAGAATATCTCCAATATCTTCAAATGCAGGCAGTTTGTCATACGGAAACTCCACAAAGACAAAACGTTTATCAAGGTGGTACTTAATCACATAACAAATGCATAACCCAATAAATGCCCCAATGTATTTTGCCGCCCCAAACGGCAGGAAAATATAAAAGGCTGTTTCTATGCCCCAAAAAATTAATGTAGTAAAAACGCCGTTAAATGAATAAAGCGCAAAATTATAAATATTATTTCTCTTATTGTTAAAATAAAAAATGAATTTCTTATCCAGAAAATATTTAATAAAAAGGCTGGCCACCGTACCGCAAGCCATGGCAACGAGTAGCTGATATGGACCGGTATAATTATTAAAAACCATGAATTGCACGATTATATTGCCAAAAATCGCAATGAGAGCAAATGCACTATATTTAATAATTAATTTTGACATTTTTCTTTAATATGTAAGAGCAACAAATGTGACTGCCCATCCCAAAATCGTGAATAAAATAAACTTGTCTTTCAAAAGAATTTCAGTGGGTGAACCGCTGTTGTTTTCAACAAAAGCGATTTGCAAATATCGAAGAACGCCGAGCACAACAAATACAGATGTAAAATAAAGCTTATCTGTGTGAACTTTGCCGATTACATCTGGTGAAACAGTGTAGATGATATAAAAAACAACAACAGCTGATGCCGCCAAAACCATAGAAGCATTCAAAAATTCCATGTTATAGCCATCCATCACCTTCCTCGTCATTTTGCCTTCGTTAAGATAAATCAACATGTCGTCTCTGCGTTTTGCAATGGAAATGAAAAGAGCAAGCAAAAAAATCATTGTAACAATCCATTGCGAAAGAGCCAACCCTGTAACAACAGCACCTATTAAAAGCCTGATTACAAAGCCAATCCCTACGATTACGATATCTATAAGAACAATATGTTTAAATTTCAGGGTGTACAACACGTTAAAAAAGCAATAGCTCAAAACCAAATAAAACATCGAAGGAGCCATTACCCAGGAACCTGCGCATCCAATAACAAAAAGCACCGCCATGAGTATAAATGCTTTTTTAATAGAAACTTTTCCGGCGGCAAACGGCCTGTTTCTTTTAATGGGATGCTTTTTGTCTTCCTCAAGATCATAATAATCATTAAAAATGTAGACGGCGCTTGTTACGAACGAAAAGAAAAATACCGCCAAAAGGGCTGTAGAAAGAAGGTTCAAGTCTGTAATTTTTAAGCCGAAAAACAAAGGCAGCAAAATAAACAGGTTTTTAATCCATTGTGTGGGACGAAGCAAAGCAAGATAATTTTTCATTCTAGGTTTTAAACAAATATTCGAACAGATTATAAACTAAAAACCTAGTTAACCGTATATATATTTTTATCCATCGCTTCTAAAAGGAGCTTATTTGCTCTGTCTTGGTCAGGATATAACAAAAAGCCGGACTTGGTCTCGCGCCATTGTTCCATGCTGCCCGCCAAACTATCATGATGGTCTTTTATGTATTTAAAATTTGAATAATATGCAACAACATTAAATACCAAGGCAAAAATCATAAAAACAAACACGTATTTTTTTTTCTGAATAAACGGAAAAATCTCAACAAGTGAAATATAGCTGAGGATATAAAACAAAATACCTACTATCATGTATTTTGAAGAAAAGGCCTGTTCCAGTCCAAAACCGCTGCGAGCAAAAGCTATTAAAAACACTGAAATCAAAAGAAAAAGAAAAAACGAATAAATAACGATATTTTTCTTAAAATAAGCTTTATAAGTTAAATAAATAAAATATAAAACAATTAAAATGCCGAAATATGGCGAAAGACTTAATAAATATGGGTGAAGCGAAGCTAAAGGCGCGCCTATTAAAGAGAAAAAACAAATTATTATATCAAGAGGATGGAGCAATGCCTGCAATAGGCTGGGATGGCTTGCCGGATTGATGTAATTATAAAAATAGAATGCAATGACCGCTGCTGTAACCACAAACCAAATAATGGTTTCACGATAACGTTTTTGATATACCAAAACCAATAAGCCGATAAGAAATACAAATATTCCGTTGCCCATTGTAAATGTGGCGCACAGGGCAAAAATTATTGATAAAATAAAGAATTTTTTTTTATTTTTTGGAAGAAAATAAATAGCCAAAAAAGCAAATAATAAAATAAAAAAATTTGCCAGCGCCGCGGTTGCCCAGAAAATACTTTCATTATACTGCGGCTGAAAAAGAAGAAAAGGGATCGGGATAAGAAAAAAAAGCTTATTTTTTGAAACTTTGCAAGCGCGGTAAAGAATTATTAAAACACCGATAAGAGCCAGATTTCCGATTATCAGAAGTAATTTAAAGTCAACATTACTGATATAATAATTTAATAAACTCACTATTCTGTTTAAGGCAAATCTATGTTCAGTATGCTGGGCAAAAACCAATGCTAATTTTTCAAATAAAGAATTAGTGTTTAAATATTTGATTAAGAATGAAAATACAGTATCAAAATCATCCCAGAAAGGAATATTTAAGCCATATTTTAAAATGGTCCAAAAATGCACTAATATCGGTGAAACAAACACGGTGCCTAATGCGAAATTTTTATATTTGTGCAAAAACATTTTATAAGTTTTAGCTGCTGAATTTCTTATTTTGATAATACCAGAGAATCAGGCCTATCTCAATGAGTCTGCAGCCCCGTTTTAAAGAGGAAGATTTGATTGATTAAAAACATGAAAGTTATAAAATAGTTGGTAGTTTCCTCAATATAAACAAAATTTAAATATGCAACTTGAGCGAAAATGGGCTATCCCTCAAATTTTCTTTGCAGCTGCGTGTTTTGCGATGTTTTTAAGATACGGTGTTAAATATGATATCGGCCTGGGTTATCGTGAAGTGATACTAATGCTTGCAGGAACTACACTTTTAAATTTATTTTTTATTAAAAAAATTAAACTATATCTTGAAACCGAATTATTTTTTATTATAGGAATACCCATAATTGTTTCATTTTTGTTATCTGATATAAAAGCATACGGAATTGCCGAAATTTTTGTATTTTTCACGGCTGCAAACACAATACTTATAACTTCCCAGTTAAAAAATACTAAAATATTAGAATGGGGACTGATTTTAACAGCTTCAGTATTAAGCATTTACGGTCTTTACCATTTCGCTTTTAATTCCGACATAAGAGTTATAAGCAATATAATTAATCCTTTAGCCAAAGCTCAGGGATTCCCAAATGCAGTAGCGATGTTTTTGCTTGTTATGTGGCCGTATGTGGGACTGAAAATAACCGAGTCAAAATTAAGGCTTCAAAATATACTCAATATAGGTATTTTAGGCTTAATAATAGCAGCTCTATACTTAACATTTTCAAGAGGCGCATATATAGCTTTTATAATCCAGTTAATTATTTTAGCTTATTTTAATTATAAATATTTTCTGTTATATAAGTACAAATGGATTATAGCAATAATTGTCGGCGCAGTTTTTATATCTCTGACTTTATTTATACGTTCAGAGCATAATATCCAAACTTACGACATTGGAGATAAGCTTACATTTTCAAACAATGAAAATATTACATCGATAGAAGAAAGGAGCGATTTTTTTAGAATCACCCTTGGTTTGATATTGGAAAAACCGATCTTCGGCTACGGACCCCAGACCTTCAGATTTATTTATCCGTCAAAACAGGAACTTTTATATGCAAACTCGGATCATCCTCATAATATCTTTTTAAAAACAGCGTTTGAAAGCGGGGTAGTTTGCGCAGCACTGTTAATAGTATTTTTCGTTTTAATCGCGGTTAAAAGCATAAAAAAATCCACACCGCAGAAAAATTTTATGGCCGTGGCAATTTTCGGAGGGCTTGCGCACAACATGATTGACTATAACTTAAATTTTCTTTTAATTTATATTGTATTTGCTATAACTCTCGGGCTTTTAATAAATCAAATAAATGAAGGAAAGGCTGAACGATTACAACAAAAGTTTCAAATTACTAAAAAAGCAGTATTTCTGGCATTTTGTGCCATATCAGTAATTTTATCGTTGGTAGGAATAAGAGATTATTTTAACACAGACCCTTATTCGGATTTTCAAACAATAAAACGATATACCAGTTCAGAACTTGAAAGCCATATTTCTAAATATTCAAAAAGTTTATATCCCAGGGAATTCTGGATACAATTAAGCGACTATTACTTTTTAAAAAATGATCTTTCAAATGCAATGAAAATGGTTGAAGAACATATTAAAATTAATCCACACGATATATATGGACCTTTAAATAAAGGCAGAATTTTATATGATCTTAAAAAATATGACGAAGCCATTTTATCCTTTAAACAAGCTCTCCAAATAGATCCAAAGAACTCGCTTGCGGTCCATTATTATTACCTTAAAACCCTTAAAGCAATCAATCAATCTCCTCCTGATGAATATCTTGATAAAATGCTATATCCTATTATCGAAGATTTTATGTTTTATGCAAAGAATAATCTGCATTTTGTATCAATGAAACCGGAAATTAAACATGCTCAGTGTATTATTGAAATACTTGAAAGTTCCGGCGATATAGCCAAAGACTGGAATCAATTCATAGAAAAACTCAATTTGTACAAACAAAAATATAACAAAAACGGATATCAATACGATGTGTGTTTTTAAAATATATTAATCCTCTTTTGTCAGCTTTAAATTATAGTGTTTTTCGAATTTGGATTTTTCCAGTTCGTATGTATCCTGCATCTGCTTTAGACCTTCCAATAATTTATCATTATAAACAAAAGCAAATTCAGTATCTTTAATTTTAGAGAGTAAAAGCTCATAAATCATAACGGCTGAATCGGGATTTCCGGTAAGAATTGTAAGATGCGCATTTTGAGCGAGTTTATCATGGTAATCATCAAGAAGAGCAATTAAGTCATCTATCTCTTCCTTAGTCAAAGCATCATCCACATTCAAATTATCATAATAATAATCAAGATTATTTTTGGGATCTAATTTTAATGATTGTGCATAATAATTTTTTGCCTGCTCAATTTTATTCATATCAAAAGCAATATCTCCGAGATAATTAACAATAAAAGCATCGTGACTGTTTAATGAAAAGCCTGTCAGTAATAACTTTTCTGCGTTTTCTAAATATTTAATATCACCTTCTGTTTCAAACTTTTTAACATTCATTTGAGCAAAACCAATAAATAAATCACGTTTTAAAAAAATATCCTTTGCTTTCGTATAATAACTTTCGGCTGCCGTATAATCCCCTGCTTTATGAGCTGCTCGGGCCTGAATAAAAACATATGAATAATATACTTCGTGCAATGCAACAAAACACATTAATAAACCAACTAAAACCAATAAATATTTAACAAATCTTACTTTTAATTCTGTAACAAATTTGTCGGAATTTTTATTTATTATAAAACCTATAACTCCAAAAAATATAAAAAGCAGCAAAATTATTGAAACAAAATTCAGATTATAATCAACCATATTATGAAGCAAACTGCCAATAATGCTTGCGGCAAGGGTAAAAATCAGTAATCGTTCGTTTTTTGTAAAATTTTTATATACCATTATTCCACGCAAAAACAGTATGAGCATAAATAAAACAAAAAAAGCCATTGCAAATACGCCATTTTCAACCAACAATTTCAAAAACAAATTATGGGGGCTGTTTGAATTTGCAAGCAGTGTTTTTTGATAAGCAGGAAAAACATACTGAAAACTTCCAGGTCCGGTTCCAAACACAGGATTATCCATGAACATCTCTATGCTTCCTTCCCAAAATTCCAATCTGTCGCTTGTAGATGTGTCCTTTTCACCGGATTCAAGTGTGATTTTATCAGCAAAAGAAGCAACCTCCGAATTATTCATACTGCGCAAATAGTTTACAGGAATTGTTAATATAGCTGATAAGACTACTAACAACACAATGGTCTTGAGTTTTTTAATACCTTGTTTTAAATGTCCTTTGCTCGAAAATAAAATACCTAAAATATAAGGGATAGAAATCACAGATAAAGCAATAAACGCTCCTCTTGAATAAGTTAAAAAGAAAGCGGAAATGATTAATATTAAAGAAACATATAATGCCCGCCTGACAGATGGTTTTACGTCTTTATAAAGGAAATAAAAAGGAATCGGGATTACGGCGAGAATAAAGTTTGCATATGCGTTGGGGTATCCTACAAAATTATAAATACGCTCTACAAATGTAGATGTAAACCTGTTAAACGGGTCAAATATATAATGGAAATAACCGTACAAAGTAATTATTACCGCAATGACAACTATCCATTTCATGAATTTTTCAAATATGGAAAAGTCCCATTTTTGACTTGAAACATATATATAAACAAACGCCCCGGATATAAATAGAATTAATTCAAAAAGCCCGACATTTTTTGTCTGGCTAAAAACAAAAGATAATAAAAAGAAAACTAAAAAAAACAATAATGGAATTAACTCTATTCCATATTTTAAAGGCTTTTTATAAAGAAGATAAAGAATGCCAAAAATGATCAGTGAACCTGAAAGGAAAAGATGGCTTAATATATCTATTCCCCCGTCGTTATAAACAGAAAAAGTGATTATTACCAAAAAACCCACCCATGTAAGATACTCAAAAAAATGGCTAGCTTTGGATTGCACTTTTATATTGGATTTAAATAATTTTTTACATAAAAATTTCTGGTGGAGCTGAAGGGAGTCGAACCCTTGGCCTCCTCGGTGCAAGCGAGGCGCTCTAGCCAACTGAGCTACAGCCCCTTGGTTTCTTCCTGTTTAGGTTCTTCGTTTCTGGGTTCTTCTTTTGTCGGCTCTTCTTTTTTTGATTCATCCTTCTTGCCTTTCTTGAAAAGCTGATGAAAACCGTCGCCTACAACGTCTTTTGCCGAGAACAAAGCCCAGACAACGAACAATACAAGTAATGGATAACTTCCGATCTGCCATGCATAGACAGCCAGTATTGCGCTTCCAATGAGATTTATAAAATCATATTCAAAATCATTTGTCTGCCATCTGCCAAGCTGGTTCATAACAACAGCTACCATTAACACCAGAGCTCCAATAAAACCGATAATTGTATAAGCATCTAACATGTTTTTGCTTTTTTAATGTTTTTAACATCCAGAGCGTAATAGAGAAACCAAGTCCTAAAAAGGACTCTCAACCATATAGAACTCATCTTTCAATTAAGTAAGAGGTTCATTCATCTCCCTAGAAAGGAGGTGATCCATCCGCAGGTTCTCCTACGGATACCTTGTTACGACTTCACTCCAATCAGTGGTTTTGCCTTAGGACCGCTCCGTAAAGATAACGGTACTTCGGGCACCCCCACCTTTCATAGTGTGACGGGCGGTGAGTACAAGACCCAGGAACGTATTCACCGCACCATGGCTGATGCGCGGTTACTAGCGATTCCAACTTCATGAGGGCGAGTTGCAGCCCTCAATCCGAACTGAGACCGGTTTTTTGGATTGGCTCCCCCTTGCGGGATTGCTGCCTTTTGTACCGGCCATTGTAGCACGTGTGTGGCCCCAGACATAAGGGCCATGCTGATTTGACGTCATCCTTGCCTTCCTCCGACTTAAAGCCGGCAGTCTCCTGTGAAAATGCAACACAGGACAAGGGTTGCGCTCGTTCACGGACTTAACCGAACACCTCAAGGCACGAGCTGACGACAACCATGCAGCACCTGTCTTTCCGTTCCTTGCGGCACTCCCCCGTTTCCGGAGGATTCGGAAGATGTCAAGTCTGGGTGAGGTTCCCCGTTTACCATCGAATTAAACCACATGCTCCACCGCTTGTGTGGGTCCCCGTCTATTCCTTTGAGTTTTAATCTTGCGACCGTAGTCCCCAGGCGGGATACTTAATGTGTTAACGTCGGCACTGAGGGGGTCGAGTCCCCCAACACCTAGTATCCATCGTTTAGGGCGTGGACTACCGGGGTATCTAATCCCGTTTGCTCCCCACGCTTTCGTTTTTGAGTGTCAGTAATTGCCCAGTACGCTGCTTTCGCTTTTGGTGTTCCTCTGTGTATCTACGGATTTTACCCCTACACACAGAATTCCACGTACCCCTGCAATACTCTAGTTTGCCAGTTTTGAGCACAGTTTTGCAGTTGAGCTGCAAAATTTAACACCCAACTTAACAATCCACCTACAAACGCTTTACGCCCAATGATTCCGGATAACGCTTGCACCCTCTGTATTACCGCGGCTGCTGGCACAGAGTTAGCCGGTGCTTATTCCTAAGATACCGTCAGAATTCGTCTCTCAGAAAAGGTCTTTACACCCCAAAGGGCTTCATCAACCACGCGGTGTTGCTCCGTCAGACTTTCGTCCATTGCGGAAGATTCCTTACTGCTGCCTCCCGTAGGAGTATGGGCCGTATCTCAGTCCCATCGCGACTGGTCGTCCTCTCAGACCAGTTACCCGTCATAGCCTTGGTAAGCCGTTACCTTACCAACTAGCTGATAGGCCGCAGGCCCCTCCCAAACCGCCGTAGCTTTACTCTTACGAGACTATCCGGTATTAGCACCTATTTCTAGGTGTTATCCCTGAGTTTGGGGCAGGTTCCAACGTGTTACTCGCTCGTCCGCCGCTCGGGTCGAACCCTCGCGCGACTTGCATGTATTAGACACACCGCCAGCGTTAATCCTGAGCCAGGATCAAACTCTTCATAAAAAAATTTATGAAGTTACGACAATACCAATAAATTGGTAATTGCCGTTGGCTAAATAAACAAATAAACAATTAAAATAAACAGGTTTCTCTATTACACCCTAAATGTTAAAGAACATATTCGTTCAAAAATGCTCGCTTATTTTAATGTAATGGTAAAAAGGAAGTCAAGGGATTTTATAAGATTTTTTTCATGATTTTTGGTACAATATAAGAAGTGATTAAAAACGTTAACCCTTAAAACAAATTCACCATGAACAAAAAAGATTCTAAAAAAGTTTTACCTTCTACGTCAAGCATCTTAATTCCGACTGTTATTGAAAAAACAACCGCGGGTGAAAGAGCGTATGATATTTATTCAAGACTTTTAAAGGATAGAATAATTTTTCTTGGATCTGCAATTAACGATGCTGTGGCAAATAACGTGATAGCGCAGCTGTTATTCCTTGAAAATCAGGATTCTGACAAGGATATCACGCTATATATTCATTCCCCGGGCGGACATGTAACCGCGGGACTTGCAATTTACGACACAATGCAGCTTATAAAACCGTATGTTTCAACAGTCTGTGTGGGAATGGCCGCGTCAATGGGAGCGGTTCTGCTTGCAGGTGGAGAAAAAGGCAAAAGATTTGCTCTGCCGAATTCCGAAATAATGATTCACCAGCCTTTGGGCGGAATTGAAGGTCAGGCATCAGATATACGAATTCACGCGGATCATATTCTGAAAACCAAAGAACGCTTAAACAAACTGCTTGCAAAACACACCGGTCAGCAGCTTAAACTGATCGAGAGAGATACGGACAGGGATAACTTTATGAGCGCTGAACAGGCTAAAAAATACGGTATTATTGATATGATTATCGAAAAAAGATAAATCATCAAGATACAAACCTTACTTGTTGCGTTTTTCAACTATTGAAACAGCGTATTTTATAAGTTTTTTTGCAATATCTTTACCCGTAACTTCGGTTATTCCCTCAAGACCCGGATTGCAGTTTACCTCCATTACAACAGGCCCTTTATTGGTACGTAATAAATCAACGCCCGCAAAATCAAGCTTTAGCGCTTCTGCGGCAGCCAAAGAAATTCTTTCTTCCTCATCTGTTAATTTTATGGAATTCCCTACTCCTCCCTGAGCCAAATTGGACCTGAATTCATCGCCCTGCGCGTTTCTCTGCATGGCCGCGACAACTTTTCCTCCGATAACAAAAGCCCTTAAATCTTTTCCGGCAGCTTCTTCTACATATTCCTGAATTAACAAAGATGAAAAATCGGGGCTGGTGAGCAAAAGATCAAACGCGCTGTGCATTGCGCGTTTGCTTTCAACAATCGCCACTCCTTTACCAAGAGAGCCGAAAGGAGTTTTAATAATAATCGGAAATCCTCCGACTTTTCTGATGGCAACATCAAGAAATTCAAAACGTTTTACAACAATTGTTATTGGAACCGGTATAGAATTTTTACTTAAAAACTGAAGGGTTCTTAATTTGTTTTTAGCTCGTAAAACCGATTTGTAACTCTGCAAAACCGGTATTCCCTGCAGTTGAAACTGCGCAAGAATTGAAGCGTGAAGCCCCACATTATTCAATAATGAAACTCTGGGAATAATTATATCAACTTTAGGAAACGGTTTCCCTGCATATAAAACTTTTGCATGATGGCGGGTATAATAAAGCTGGCATTTGTCTTCGGCAATAACTTTAGGTGTATGCCCCAGTTCCTTAACAGCATTGCGGAGCATCTTAACGTCAGAAGGAAGCCTTCTTGAACGCAGAGTCGGAGCGGGTTTAAAATGTAAAATTCCAATTTTCATATGCGTATATCATATGTAGATTTTCATAAAAATCAATGTTTAGTTGATTATGTAAAAAAATCGGGTAAAATACTGGTGCAAATAACAATTCAGCATGAAAAAAGCAATCCTTTTAAGCTCATTAATAAGTCTGTTGGTTTTTACGGGATGTTTCGGAGGCGGAGATAATGCCGGTCAGACAGCTGATCTGAAAAACTTTAAAACATATAACGCATCAACCTTTTCAATAAGTGTTCCTAACTCGTGGGAAATAATAGAAGCCAAAGATTTCTCAAAAGAAATACCCATAGAAACACAGGTTATTTTTAGAAACAACATTAAAAGTGATGTATTTACCGAAAACGCGAATGTTACAAAAAAAATACTTAAAACCGGCATGAGCAGTGTGGATTTTGCAAAATCCGAAATACTTGAAAACCAAAAATCTCTGGTTAATTATAAAGAAATCTCAAGGGACACTGAGTTTAATGTTTTAATTGGCGGAAAAATGAACAAATCAATGCTAATAATGTTTGAGGGCAAAGAAAGCGCCCAAGATCCTTTAATCAGATTAATTCAGGTATATGCTGTAAACGGCGTTGACGCATACACGGCAACAGCCGCATACAGAAGCGATGCAGACGGGGTAACTACTGAAAACGCGAAAAATATTGTTAAATCGTTTAAAGTTAACTGAAACCACATTTATGACTAATTCAAATAATTCTCACGCTAACCAACAGGATGGCGCGGGCTGGGTTTATTCAGACACTGTAAAAGAACATTTTTTCAATCCGAAAAATCTTTTACAAGAAAATCCGAAAAACTATAAAGCCGATGGTGTAGGTTATGTCGGCAGTCCCGCATGCGGGGATATGATGAAAATATGGATTAAGGTGGATAAACTTACGGATACGATTGCGGAATGCAAATGGCAGACTTTTGGCTGCGCCTCCGCAATAGCGTCAACTTCAATTCTTTCAATAATGGTTACCGAAAAAGGAGGAATGGCTCTGGAAGACGCAATGAAAATAACGCCGCAGGATATTGTAAACAGACTATCCGGTCTTCCCGACAAAAAAATACACTGTTCCGTGCTTGGTGATAAAGCGATCCGAGCCGCAATAAATGACTATTTTAGAAAATCCAAACAAGAACACAGGATTATTAAGGAAAAATCGGAAATTATCTGCAGATGCCTTGATGTTACAAATACCGAAATTGAAAATGCCGTACTCGAAGGCGGTAAAAAATTCGAGGATATTCAGAAAAGAACAAAAGCCGGAACAGGCTGCGGCGCATGCAGGCCGCGCGTTGAAAGGATGATTGAACAATATAAAATGCAGTACTATGGAGAATAACAAAATGAGATATTTCGACTATGCGGCAACAACTCCGTGCGATCCGCGGGTTCTAAAAAAAATGGAGCCTTTTTTTACTATGAATTTCGGCAATCCGTCATCTATACATCAGTCCGGACAGATCGCAAAAATCGCTGTTGATACAGCGCGTGTTGATATTGCAAAAATTCTGGGATGCTCTCCCGAAGAAATTTATTTTACATCAGGCGGAACCGAAAGCGACAATATTGCAATTCTGGGGACGGCAAGGGCAAACGCTCATAAAGGAAAACATATTATTACTTCAACAATTGAGCATCATGCTGTTCTTCATCCGTGCGAACAGCTCGAAAGGGAGGGTTTTGAAGTTACTTATATTAACTGCGATAAAGACGGAATTATTAATCCGGATGAAGTTAAAAAAACGATTCGCAAAGATACTGTTTTGGTTTCAATTATGTATGCAAATAACGAAATCGGCACAATACAGCCGATATGGAAAATAGGTAGGTACTGCAAAAACAAGCAAATCCCCTTTCACACCGATGCGTGTCAGGCAGCCGGAACACTCGAAATGAATGTTGATAAATTAATTGTGGATTTAATGACTTTAAACGGAGGAAAAATTTACGGGCCGAAAGGAATCGGAGTGTTATATATACGAAAACATACAAATATATGGCCCGTAATGTACGGCGGCGAACAGGAAAAAAGATTAAGGCCGGGCACCGAAAATGTACCCGCAATCATAGGCCTTGCGGAAGCCTTAAAACTGACGCAAAAAGACAAAGAAAAAGAAAACAAAAGACTAACGGACCTCCGCGATATGTTAATAAAAGGAATTCTCGCAAAAATTCCAAAGGTTCAATTAAACGGCCATCCTGAAAAAAGACTCCCGAATAATGTAAATGTTTCAATTCTGGATATCGAAGGCGAAGCTATGCTTCTAAGACTCGATATGTTGGGAATAGCTGCATCATCAGGATCAGCATGCACTTCTGGTTCACTTGACCCATCTCATGTAATCCTTGCACTCGGTCACAGTTACGAAATCGCGCACGGCAGCATAAGATTTACACTCGGGAAATATACAACAAAGAAAGATATTGAATATTTGTTAAAAGTGCTTCCGAAGGTTGTGGAAGATTTAAGAAAGATATCTCCTGTCCGTTTATAAAATATCAATTCCTATAATAAATACCTTGTCGCGTATTTCTTTATGGATATCTATTAATTCTCTTTGAAGTTCAATTAATTCAGTTAAATGCTGATTAAAATCAATGATTAGTTGCTTGTTTTCATCCGAACGCTCTTCATTAATAAGACTATTAAGTGTATTTCTTGAAAAAGATAAAACCTGATGAATTCTAATACGCACATCCCTTAAAAGAGTCAAAAAATCATTGATTTCCGTTGACAATGTTTCTTTTTTTTGAGGAGCATCTTCGTTTGCTAATTGTGTTAATATGTATTTAGATACAGCAATTAAATTCGGCACTTTTTCATTAAGTTCGGTATCCTGATACGGTGGCAATGATGTACAATCAAGCATAAACTTATAATATTAATAAAAATAAGAAATAACTCTAAATCATTTTTATTCTGATTTCAAGTATAGGTTTTAATATAAAAATGGTGCCGCGGGAGGGAATCGAACCCTCACATGGTTTTAGCCATACAGGATTTTAAGTCCTGCGCGTCTACCAATTCCGCCACCACGGCACAGAATTAAACAAATAAATCACTAAAAATATTTATACAGTCCCCTATTTATAAAAGCAATATTTTTTTGATATATTAAAGAAGAATACAAAACGCGGACCTTTAAATGCAGGGGCCGCCAAGTATCCCTAAGAAGGGATATTTGGTGGAGCATATCGGATTCGAACCGACGACCTCTTACATGCGAAGCAAGCGCTCTACCAACTGAGCTAATGCCCCATAATAATTTTAGGAATTGTTTTTTTCCCGATTGATTATATAATAAAACATGACTTTTTTATAATTTAAACAAACCCACAATGAAAAAGTTATTGTCACTGGGTCTTGTTGTAAGCATGCTTTTTGCAAGCACTGCTTATGCGGACATCCTGCCTGAAGGCAAAAAAGCGGTTCCGGTATGCGCGTATTTTAATAATACGGAAAGTATGCTTGATACCATGGCTATATACGGATACGAAACTGCTCCGGACGACTCAATGGTTAGTATTTCATCATTTGTTAGTAATGAATGTTTCACAAAAGCTTATAAATTCAATACTTATAAAGTATTCGGATTAACCGCCGAACATGCTGTGGAAGTAGCACAACTTGATCCATACGACCCAAGCACTGATGACGAAGCATATCCGACCAATATCGAACTGGAACTCGGTGAAATTCTTGTTGATGAAGACAGCAATGTTGATAGGATTGAAAACGAATATACAATTGTTGAACTTGATCTTGAAAATGAAATGCTTCTTGTAATCCCGGTTAAGACAACAAAATATTTTACCGATGAAACCGAACCAGAGGTTACCGAAGGAATGGTAACCGCGGTGTCGGGCGCTTCCGAAGAAGAACCCGCAGAAGATGTTTTTACTGATGTTGATACAACAAACAAGTATTATACCGCTTTAAAATTCCTTAAAGACGAAGGAATCATTGAAGGGTACCCCGACGGTTCTTTTAAACCTGAAAGCACTATCAACCGCGCGGAATTTACCAAAATAATAATGGGAGCGGTTGCAACACAGGAAGCATTAACAACCTGTGCGGAAAATTACACGGTAGCAAATGATTATAATGTCACTCTCTTTACGGATGTGGTATTTGCTATGGTCGGAGGAAACGAGCCGCCATGGTACTTTGATTATGTTTGTGTTGCAAAATTCAATGCTGTAATTAGCGGTTATCCGGACGGTTCTTTTAAACCTGAACAAACAATCAATTTTGCGGAAGCCTCAAAAATTATTGTTAATGCTATGGGCGAACAAACCCCCGAATTAACCCCATGGTACATGTCTTACGTTAAAGAACTTGAAGACAAAAATGCAATTCCGACTTCAATTTTGTCATTCGGACAATACCTTACGCGCGGCGAAATGGCTGAAATTGCATACAGATTAAAAGCCGAAGTCACGAATCTGCCGTCAATGACTTACGAAGGATTGGAATAATGCTATACGAACTGGCCTTTTTAAAGGCCCTTGCATTAACCATTGTTTTAGAATGTTTAACAGCCGCCCTCCTGAAAAAATACTTCGGAGGGCGGCTTAAAATAAACTCGGTTTCATACATTCAGTTATTGATTCTTGTTGCACTCGCATCCGCTTTAACACTTCCTTATGCATGGTTTATTTTACCGGCATTTGTAAAAAGCGGGATTACTTATATTCTTGCGGCCGAAATTTTAGTAACACTGGCGGAAGCGGCTTTCTATTGGTTTACCCTAAAACTGCGGATAAGCAGCGCGATTATTCTGTCAGTCGCGGCAAACGCATTTTCATGGTTTATAGGGAATGTTATGTTTTAATTTTTAAAACCGAATTAAAAAAATGCAGGGGGGATGTAGCTAATAAGAATGAGCTATATGGTGGAGCATATCGGGTTCGAACCGACGACCTCTTGCATGCCATGCAAGCGCTCTAGCCAACTGAGCTAATGCCCCACAAATTTTTATTTTAACTGCCGTCGCGGCACTGGTGGGTCAGCCGGGACTCGAACCCGGGACCAATTGCTTAAGAGGCAACTGCTCTACCAACTGAGCTACTGACCCGAAATTACTAAACCGAATTTTCTACAAAATCGCGTGCAAAAATTTATCATGATCGCTATATTAGAGGCAAGTAATTCTTAAAAATAAATTCATACAAATAATGAAAACGGACGAAAAAATCCATATTCTTTTTTATACAGACACTCCCCTGCTTGGCGGAGCTGAAAACCAGATGTATCTTCTGGCAAAATTTCTTGATAAGGAAAAATATTTAATCACACTGGTATGTTCCGGGTTTAAAAATCTTGATGAATGGGCCAAAAAATTTGAAAACGAGAATATACAAGTTGTCAGGCTTAACGTCGCTCATAAACATGATCTCCGTCATTATTTCCAATTAAAGGAATATTTAAGACATAATGCGGTTGATTTAATGCATGTGCATGTGTGGAATCCCGCTTCGTGCCGTTATGCGCTTAAACTAGCGGGCAAATACAATGTACCAACCGTGATAACCGAACATGATCCTTTTGAACTTCCGCGTTTTAAAAAATATATAACAAGGAAGCTGTTAAAAAACGTTAATCATGTGATTGCGGTTTCCGATTCCAACCAAAAACTCCTGTTAAACCTTTATCCCGAACTTGAAAACCGCATTACGGCCATCCACAACGGAATTGATGTTACATGGTTTGAATCTCAGCTTTTAAGTTTTAATTTTAAACACCGTGACGAATATAGAAAACAGCACTTTAATGCGACAAAAAATTCTAAAATCATATTGAGCGTGGCTGAGCTTCATGAACGAAAAGGTCTTAAATATCTTATTCATGCAATGCCTAAGGTTATTGAAAGCTGTCCTACATGCAAACTTGTTTTAGCGGGTGCGGGACCTGAAGAAGATAAATTAAAAAATCTGGCTAAAGAAAAAAACATCAAAAACAATGTGATTTTTCTCGGTTTCCGTAAAGATATTCCGCAAATAATGAAATCAGCTGATGTCTTTGTTCTGCCAAGCGTAAAAGAGGCTTTCGGACTGGTTTTATTGGAAGCAATGGCCGCAGAACTGCCGATTATTGCGAGTGAAGTGGGCGGGATACCGGAAATTATAGAAAACGGGGTTAATGGAATGCTCATTTCCCCGCATGATGAAGACCGTCTTGCAAACGGAATTATTAAACTTTTAAACGACCCAAAGCTTACTGACAAATTTATAACAACAGGATTTAAACTGTTAAAAAAGGCCTTTGACGCAAAAATTATGGCAAAAAAGACCGAAGCGATATATGATGAGGTACTTAGCAATACAATGTTGCCGGGCACCGCATAGTAGTCAGGATTAACGCAATGCTTATGAAAATCAAATCACTTTTTACCTGCAGCAAATGCGGATTTGAAAGCCCCAAATGGGTGGGTAAATGTCCCGGATGCGATGAGTGGAATTCTTTTACCGAAGCTGAAATTCAAGAACCCTCGGTACGCGCGCATAAATCGGTTGGACATAAATCAATTAAACCTAAAACTCCCGTATCGTTAATTTCAACATCGAATGTTGAAAAACGCCTTGTTTTAAAGATGAACGAAGTTAACCGAGTTCTCGGCGGAGGATTAATTGAGGGAAGTTTATCATTACTAACCGGCGAACCCGGAATCGGGAAATCCACACTTACTCTCCAGCTTTGCAATGATCTTTTGTCATTGAATAAATCGGTTTTATATGTTTCAGGAGAAGAATCCCAAAACCAGATTGCTTCCCGTGCCCAGCGTTTAAAAATCAACTCCGAAAATCTATCTTTTTTGTCCGAAACAAGCCTTGAAACAATTATCGCAACTTTAAACGAATTCAAACCGAATATAGTAATTATTGATTCAATTCAGGTGTTAAATTCCGCTGATTTAACCGGACTTTCAGGAAGCATAGGCCAAATCCGCTACGCAACCGAACAGTTTATGGAATTCGCGAAAACAACCAATACACCCATAATTTTAATCGGCCACGTAACAAAAGAGGGCGATCTTGCAGGCCCGCGCGTACTCGAACATCTGGTTGATACTGTTTTATTTCTTGAAGGAGACAGATACCAAAATTTCCGCATCTTAAGATCACAAAAAAACCGCTTCGGCTCAACCAACGAAATCGGAATATTCGAAATGAACGAAAACGGGATGGTGGAAGTCGCAAATCCTTCAGCGCACTTTCTTGAAGGACGAAAAGAAAACCCCATAGGTTCGGCAATCACGGTAACAATGGAAGGAACCCGCCCGATTCTCGTGGAAACTCAAGGGCTAACAAACATTACCCCGTTCGGCTACCCAAAACGCACCGCAACCGGCTATGACATAAACAGACTCCAACTTTTAATATCAGTTCTCCAAAAATACGCCCGCTTTAACCTCTCCAACCAAGATGTCTTCGTAAATGTTGTCGGCGGTATGCGCCTAAACGACCCCGCTTGTGACCTCGGCGTACTCGTCGCAATCGCATCTTCCTACATGCAAAAAGTAGTACCCTCCGACACAGTATTCATAGGAGAAATAGGATTATCCGGCGAAATCCGCAATGTAAGCCAACTTTCAAAACGCGTTAAAGAAGCCGAAAAATTAGGATTCAAAACAATCGTTGTGCCGCATACAAAAGAAAAAATAACAACAACTTCGGGGAAAAATTTAATAAAGACTAAAGATATTTTTGAAGTTGTAAAAGCGTTATAAAAATCAAATTTAAATAGTTTTTTTCCAAGGGACTCTTACTGTGCCGCGCCAACCTAATTTACTGTTGGAATCCACATCGCCTATGCGTACTCCAAATCCAAAACGGCCACCTGTTTTTGGAGAAAATCTGGAAGATGTTTTATAAACAAGCCAACAATTTGTTTTTTTATCACAATCATTTCTAAATTTTAATAATTTATTACGGTATTCTTCTGTTGTCATAATGTTTGTTCTTATCTCATCTGCTCTTCTAGTAGCATCCGCAAAAGATGAATCTGGTTCCGGGGCATTTAAAGAACATGTTCCAACATCAAAACCATCATCATCACAATAATATACATCAGGTTCGTGACCGGCTTGTTCCATTTGATATACACTCCATAAAGCCTGTTTATTTGCTTCAAAAGCCTCTTTAATATCACTCCATGTTTTGATTGTTTTTTTAAGTAAATACTCTTTATGATTCTTATTAAATCGTTCTTCAAGAACCGCAAACAGGTCGGATTGCTGTTCTGGTGTAAGTTCTTTTAAAGGTGTTTGCTTATTTTTACATGAAAATTCTATTTTTTCAACCGTATGATTTTTTACTCCATAATAATTATTAGTCATTACAAATCCATCTGGGCTTTGACCAATAATTAATATATAAAAGATACCATCCCTCTGACCCTCTGCTATGGTTTGTATAGCCTTATTAGATGCATCAGTAATACAATCCTGCATATTTTTAATTCTATCCTTTAAATCTGTTTTTTCAATTCCGTTAACATCTGAAGCTTGTTTTGAAGGTTTTTTAGACATGATAATAATTGTTAAATATAGACAAATATCAAACCACATACATAGATTCCCGTCAATCAAATTGTGTCTCTTTATATCCCAAAAAACTCTTCCGCATTCCTCGTTGTAATCTCCTCTATCTCTTTTAAATCTTTATTCTTTATTCTCGTGATTTCCGCGGCGACCTCAACAACATAGGCGGGTTCGTTTGTATTTCCTCTGTATTTTTGCGGGGCCAAGAAGGGACAGTCAGTTTCCACCATCATGCATTCAAGGGGACACTCTTCAACAACGGACCTCAACGCATTTGCTTTTGGATAGGTGATCATTCCTGTAAAAGACGTAAAATATCCGGCCTGCCAGACTTTTCGCGCGAACTCGACACCGCTTGCATAGCAGTGGAAAACGGCTTTTTTCACCTTATATTCCTGCAAAATCCTTATTGAATCTTCATCTGCATCACGATTGTGAATTATCAACGGTTTATCAACCTTTAAAGCCAGTTCAATGTGTTTTTTAAATACCTCAATTTGCTTTTCTTTGGGGCTGTATTCTTTAAAATAATCCAAACCGGTCTCCCCTATTGCCACGACATTTTTATTTTCAGCCATTTTTTCAAATTCAGCCCACATTTTATCCGTCAATTTTTTCGCATCCTGCGGATGAAGCGCTATTGTAGCAAAAACCCCGTCATAATTTTCAGAAATTCCAATTGCTTTGCGTGAAAGTTCAAGGTCGCATCCGACAACAATCAGTTTATAAACTCCGGCTTGATTGGCGCGTTTAATTGCACCTTCGATGTCTTTATCAAGCGGCGGCATCTGAATATGGCAATGAGTGTCAATCAGCATATAACTCTTTTAAAAATCATTATTTAATGTATCATTGATTTGCATAAAATTAAAGTATGGATGTTTCAATTTTGATTGTACATTTTGGCAACCCAAAAATTACTAAAAAATGCCTTAAATCTGTCTATAAATCAGATCTAAAAGGCATTAATTATGAAATTTTGATTTTGGATAATACACCCGGCAAAGATCACACCAGTAACTTTAAAAAATACAAAAATCTCAGGTACATCATTACAAATAAAAACAATTATGCTTATGCGCTGAATCTGGGTACGAAAGAATCTAAAGGCGAATTTATTGTATTTTTAAATCCGGATATTAAGGCTGATAAAAACTGGCTTAAGGAACTAATAAATTCCGCCCGCAAAAATAATAAAATCGGCGGAGTAATGTCTAAAATCCTTTTCTCAAAAACAAAAAAAATTAACAGTATGGGGATTCAGGATGCTGAAGATTATTATTATAAAGATATTAATATCCATAAAGAAGATAATAAAAAGGATACAAAAGGAAAAAAAATAAAAGCCGCTTCGGGTTGCTGTGTTTTATATAGAAGGGAGGCTCTTGAAGATGTTAACGGTCTCGATGAAGATTTTATTATGTATTACGAAGATGTCGACCTCGGCTTTCGCTTAAACGATAAAGGGTGGAAAATTATTATAAATCCAAAAAGCATTATTTATCATGATCTCCACGGTACGACTGGTGATGAGAACAAAATTCCATGTTTTTTCTGCAACCGTAACAGATTCTTATTTATTGCTAAACGAAAACCCGATGATTTTGCCAAACAAATTCCGAAGTCTTATCCATATATTCATAAACAATTTGATGTTTTATTTAAATATATTAAATTCGGGGTAATTGAACTTTTTAAAACACAAAATGAAGCTGTAATAAAGAGAGTATACCCAAAAATAATGCTTGAGCTGTCTAAAATATATCCATTGGATAAAATCCAGAATCTAACAAACGAAATTGAACTTTTTTGCAATTTAAGAAGACCAAGAATCTGTTTATATGACCGTGCCATGCATTTTATCGGAGGTGGGCAGAAATACGGCTTAACAATTGCAGAAGCGATAAAAAAGACAGGAGATATAACTTTAGTGTCAAATAAACCTGTAACGATTTCGCAGCTCGAAAATTGGTATGATCTCAAATTAAAAGGCTGTAAATTAAAAATCATAGAACTGCCAATATATAAAGAAGACACAGAAATCAATCCAAGTCTGGCAATAGGTGCTGCCCGAAATCCATTTGAAAAAATCGAGGATGAGGTTTTAAATTACGACCTTTTTATAAATGTAAACATGGTGCCTTCTGTTAATGCACTTGCTTTAAAAAATATTTTTTTATGCCACTTTCCCGATACAGACAGAAGTCATTACTTTTATCCATCAAAGTATGATTTTTTAATTTCAAATTCAAAATACACAGACGAATGGATTAAAAAAAAGTGGGGTTTAAAAAGCAATTTAATGATTTATCCGCCGATAGATATGAAATACAAGGGTAAGGTTATTAAAGAAAATATAATTCTTTCTGTAAGCCGTTTTGAAGTAAAAGGTTCAAAAAAACAGCTTGAAATGGCCAAAATATTTTGCTCATTATACAAAAAAAATCCAAAAATTTTAAAAGGATGGAAGCTTGTATTATGCGGAGGAACATTTAAAAAAAATGCGTATCTTGCTCAGGTAAAAAATTATATAAAATCATGCGGCTGCCCTATAAAAGTTGTTACTAATTTATCAAATGAAGACCTAAAAAAGCTTTACGCAAAAAGCAAAATCTTCTGGCATGCCTGCGGTTTAAATGAAAATTTGGGAAAAAACCCCGTATTAATCGAACACTTTGGCATGACAACAGTCGAAGCAATGCAAAACGGCTGCGTACCAGTGGTATTCGACGGCGGCGGGCAGAAAGAAATAGTGGAAAACCGTGTAAACGGATTTAGATTCAGGAACGAAAGAGATATGAAAAGACTTACAATCCGGCTTATAAAGGAAAAAATAACTATAAAGCACTTATCATTATCAGCGAAAAAATCAAGCAATAAGTATTCAAAAGAAAAGTTTCAAAAAACTTATAAAAAATTAATCGAAACAATAATAAGTGGGTTTAGAGAAAAAAAGAATCATGTACCGGAAGTACAGGATGTTATTTCTTCTTTAAACTCTTAATCTCCGCCTCCAGCTTTTCAAGATACTTAATAACCTTCTGGTTAAACCTTTCCTGCCTTGCCACTATTTCACCAATAAAATATTCGGTTTCGTAATAAAACTTATTTTTTGCCTTGTCTATGACCTTTCCGACGACTTTACGCGGTGAAACAAAGCGCCTGAAATAATTTAACAAATTCGCCTCTTCTTTCAATGAATTTATATATACGTTTTTCTTGTCTTTTGTTTCTTTTCGCTTAAGTGCGGCAATATCGCGCGTAACTTTTTCCAGAAAATTTAAAATGCGTTTCTTGTCGAGATT
The DNA here is from genome assembly GCA_016928915.1 of Candidatus Peregrinibacteria bacterium. Classification (GTDB taxonomy): domain Bacteria; phylum Patescibacteriota; class Gracilibacteria; order UBA1369; family PNNO01; genus JAFGJT01. The sequence continues at coordinate 163,726 of JAFGJT010000009.1, read as the reverse complement.
TGATAAAGTTTTTGTTAAACTTGGTTTGGCCATGAGAATGTTTATTGATCCGAATATTGATCGAGTTAATTCTATTAAACTCGTCCGATAAACACAACAAGAATACAATAATTTATTTAAACGCATGAAAATCGGATTCGACATTACGGCTCTAAGCATGCCAAAAACGGGTATCGGGCAGTACCAATTTAATCTTTTAAATTCTCTTTTTAAGATTGACCGCGAGAATCAGTACAACCTTTATGCCTTTAATCTGCGGGATAATGCAAAGTACTGTGGTTTAGACTTTAAGATTCCTTTTGGAAATATGCGCATGCATGCATATAAAATCCCGCAACGGTTAATCACGGCATGGTGGTTGATGGCAAGATGGCCTCGTCTTGAGAACATCACCGAAAAATGCGATCTTTATCAGATTTCCGAGATATGCCAACAGCCCACGCGTGCTAAAACGGTGGCGTTTATTCACGACATTACAACGATTCTTTACCCGCAGTATCATCTTCTTAAAAACAAAATTCTTTATCATTACAGGTTTAAAGGCATTAAAAAGTATGCGAATGCGGTTTTAACGAATTCCCAGAACACAAAACGGGATATTATTGAACGAATCGGCATTCCGGCAGAGCGGATTTTTGTGACGCCGTTCGGGGTGCATGAAAGGTTCAGGCCGATCGGAAAGAAAAACAATTCGAGAGTTAAAACAGATATTACTTTAGGGAACGATTCCGGACTTAAAGCAGTTGCCGATTTTCAATCTGATTCAGCTAAAAACGAAAGGATTGCTCTTCAAGGTGTTCTGAAGAAATACGGCATAGAAGAGCCGTATATTTGTTATCTGGGAACTATCGAACCGCGAAAAAACCTTGTGAATTTGCTTCAGGCGTTTTATGAGCTTAAAAATAAGGAAAAAATCCCTCATAAGCTTGTTTTAATCGGAAAAGACGGGTGGTTTTATGAGGAAATATACCGCAAAATCGGTGAACTCGGTTTGGGCGACGACGTTGTACGGACGGGATTTGTAAGCGACGAAGAGGTTCCTTACCTGTTAAACGGAACAGAAGTGTTTGTTTATCCATCATTTTATGAGGGATTCGGTTTGCCGGTTCTTGAAGCCATGGCGTGCGGTGTGCCGGTTGTAACTTCATCAATGTCGTCTTTGCCGGAAGTCGGCGGAGATGCGGTAAAATATGTTAACCCAATGAATCATTCTGATATTGCGGGTCGGATTTTAGAGTTTGTCAAATCACCATCGGAGAGGGATAAGTATTCAAAGTTGGGAATTGAACGGGCCCGAAATTTCACTTGGAATAAATGCGCGAAAGAGACGCTGAAAATATATAAATCTTTATAGAAAAGTATATTGTTATTTTTTATAATTGTCATGTATTTTAAATCCGTAGTCAGTTATATTTTTTTAAAGAAATAATTTTTTTTTGCGCCTGGTCTTTTTGAACATTTTATTTATTCAAGAATAAAAAAATTATACAAAGATACTTAAGGTGAGTATATATTCACTACAATTTTTAAATTTACGCTATGTGAAACGAAAAGTTAACATTGAAATTTTTTCTTTCTTATGAAAAAATAATAGCGTGGAAATCAATTTGACTTTATAAATATTTAGCCGATTTTACATTAAATATTATCTTCAACAATAATTATTTTCAATAAATGATTATACGATTAATTTCGAAAATTCTTTAAAAATTAATTTCAAAACCTACATAAATTTCCACAACATTTTATCCTTAATTTTTTAATTTATGCTGGTTTATAAATTATCAAAAATTGTTACAATGACTGATAAGGAACTATATCAATATTGTCAGGATGTCGGAGCAAAGGCCCGCGACTGGAAAAAACGTTTTGTCGCGCTTCTGCCGGAGGTGGCAAAGAGAAATCTTTATCGTAAATATGGTTTTGCATCAATTGTTGATTTTGCCGGAAGACTTGGAGGAGTCGGAGAATATACGGTTGAAGTCGCAATGCAGCTGCAAAAGCATATCAACGATAAGCCCGCTTTATTAAATATATTGCCAAAAGTTGGAGTTCATAAAATGCGTGTTGTTGCAACTATTGCGACAAAAGAAAATCAGGAAATACTGGCAAAAAAGGTTATGGAAATGTCAAAACCCGCCCTTCAGGTTTGGGCTCGGGAAATCCGGCCCAGACCTGAAATTTTACAAAATCCGGATAGTCAAAAAAGCCTAACTGAAGCCCAAAATTCATTATTCGGAAACAACAGAGGATTTGAAAATTTTTCTGATATGTCAAGTGTTGACGAAAGGATTCATTATAGTTTTGACGTTGATAAAAAAACCGATTTTAAACTCAGAAAATACAAACAGGAAATGGAAAAAGCCATAAAAAGATATGCAACCTGGTGTGAAGTAATGCAAAAACTTATTAAAGATAAATTTGATATTGCAAACGAATTATGTAAGGAAAAAATATCCGAATCAAATCAAATGATTCAAAATCCGGTTAATACAACTATTACTAATATGAGCAAATCCGAATCCGATAAGAAAATTGTTTACGCAAGCAATACAACAAGGCATATACCCGCGGAAATAAAACGTAAAATTCAAAATAAATATCAGGGAATGTGCGGTTATCCGGGCTGCAACAAGCCCTCAACAGTACTTCATCATACAAAAAGGTTTGCGTTGTCTCCAAACCATGAAAATATCATACCTTTATGCGCTGAACATCATGAAATAATTCATACCGGCTGGATAAAAAACGAGAACGATTCACCCGAAAAATGGCTTAAAGGTCTTTATGATGGAATTAATAATGCAAAAGAGAAGATTGATCAGCGTGTGAGATTGTTTTCAAATTTTCTTAATAAAACTAACCATCCAGGCTCTCCAAATACTTCTTAACGACCTCTTCGGTCGGACCGAATGACAAAATCGCACCATGATCAAGAAGAGCTGTTTTATTGCAGAATTCCTTAACGCTGGGCAGATCATGAGTAACATATATTATTGTTTTTCCGGTTTTCATAAATTCTCTAAAAGTTTCATAGCATTTTTTTTGAAAAGATGCGTCCCCTACCGCAAGAACTTCGTCGCATAAATAAATATCAGCATCAGCCTGAATTGCAACTGAGAAAGCCAGCCTTACCTGCATGCCCGAAGAAAAATTCTTGAGTTTCATATCCATAAAATCCGCAAGTTCGGCATAATCCACAATTTTTTTATATTTTCTATCAACTTCTTTTCGTGAAAGCCCCAGTATTATTCCGTTCAGATAAACGTTTTCGCGCGCGCTTAAATCTCCGTTAAAACCCACCCCGAGTTCAAGAAAAGGCGAAATCGAGCCGTTAACAATTACTTTGCCGATTGTTGGAGAGTAAATATTCGCAATAATTTTAAGTAAGGTGCTCTTGCCGGAACCGTTTCTGCCGATAATCCCGATAAAATCACCTTTTTCAACAGTTAAATTAATATTTTTTAACGCATAAAAATCTTCAAACTTAACTTTTCTATGAAAATTAAGAAAATTTTCCTTTAAAGTATTCCTTCTTTCATGTGGAATACGGAATATTTTGCTAAGATCGTTAATTTCTATGATCTGGTCCATTATTTATTCTTCAATTAGTTTGATTAATATAATTAAATTATACTTGCTTGTTGGTTGGGGGGTGGGCTGGTTGATTTGTTTATATGCTTGTTGATTTGTTTGTTTGCTTTCTTCTTGCTTTTTTAGGTTAATAAATTTGCATGAATTTATATATTTTCCGCAATCTGCGGCTCAAACTTTCTAAAAATTAAAAGGCTTAAAGCAAAAAACAACACTGTAACTAGCAGCAAAACAACATTTAAATTAATTGCGGGAATATATCCGTCTATAAAAACAACCCTTGAATACTCTATTATCCTTGCAAGAGGATTTAAATATATAAACCGGTGATAATCAGCCGGGATCATAGACAGCGGATATATTATTGGTGTAAGCCAAAAGCCAACCTGCAAAAGAACCTCCCAAATGTGCGAAAGATCGCGAAATTTAACATACAAAGCCGCAACAATGAGCGAAACGGAAAGAATAATAAAATAAAGCTCAACAACATAAACAATAAAAAAGAAAAATGACAGATGAAAGCCGATGTTGCTTAACGTTAAAAAAACAAAGAAAACCAGCATATTTAAAACAAAAGTCATAAACGAAGTAAGTGTTGAGGAAAGTACAATGATTATGCGCGGAAAATATATTTTTGTTATAAGCGACTGTTTTGTTTCAAAAGAACGCAATGCAATAACTGTCGCTTCGGCAAAAAAATTCCAGATAATAACGCCCAGAAGAAGATAAAGCTGATAATTTTCAACAGGAAACCGCATGAACACCGAAAAGACAACATACAAAACCGCAAAGAGAAGCAGGGGTTTGAAAAGCGTCCACACATAGCCGAGAATTGAATTTTGATAACGCACTTTAAAATCCGAAACCGCGATTTCTTTTAAAATTCTTAAATTTTTTTTTGTAAATAATTTTTCTCTCATCAGTTTTCAATCAGTACGTCAAATTTTTAACTAAATACATTACATAGTTTAACTGAAAATACATTGCATTTACAAACAAACTTGGCGCTGGTACATTATTTGCGCTATGAAAAAGCATAAAACACGTTTGATAAAAATCGGAAACAATATAGTAATCGGCGGTAAAGAAATCCAGATTATGGCTGGTCCATGCACAGTGGAAACTTACGAGTACACAAAAAAATCAGCACATGCCTGCAGGATTGCAGGTGCTAAAATTTTGCGGGGAGGAGCGTTTAAATTACGTACAATGCCGGGAACATTTAAAGGATTGGGAGAAAAAGGGCTTAAAATTCTACGTAAGGTAGCAAATGAAGAAAAAATGGCTGTTATTAGTGAAGTAATCGATGCAAAAGATATTGATTTGGTTTCAAAATATGCTGATGTTTTGCAGGTTGGAGAAAGAAACATGCAAAACACTCTCCTTCTTGAAGCTTTGGGAAAGGCAAAAAAACCAGTATTGTTAAAGAGAGGAAAATCCGCTCAGATAAGCGAGCTTCTTTATGCGGCCGAATACATAGCCAGAAATGGAAATCAAAATATAATCCTTTGCGAGCGCGGAATTAGAACGTTTGAAAACGATACGCGTGCGACATTGGCTCTGGCAAGCGTGCCGCTGCTTAAAGAAATGTGCGATTATCCCGTTATAGTCGATCCGAGTCATGCAACCGGCAAACCCTCCCTTGTACCCCCAATGGCAAAAGCGGCAATTGCCGCGGGTGCGGACGGGCTATTAATTGAAGTTCATCCCGAACCTAAAAAAGCTTTATGTGACGGATTTCAGGCCCTTATTCCTGTTGAATTTTTAAAATTGATGAAAGAATTAAAACTAATTGCAAAAGCTGTAGGGAAAAAAATATAGATTTATCATGAAATTTTCATGAAAAATATTAAATTCACAAAAGTTTTAGGTAAAAATTTCACCGACACTTTAAAAAAATTGAATTTTAGCTGTAAATACGCAATAATCACAGACTCAAATGTTAAAAAATTATACGGTAATAAACTAAAAAAACAATTAATAACGTCCGGAATTAATGCTGAAATTTTTTCTTTTTCAAACGGTGAAAAAAATAAGACACTAAAAACAGCTGAACAAATAATCGAACAGCTTTTTAAAAAAAAATTTCACAGGGACGACTGCATAGTGGCTTTAGGTGGTGGAGTTGTCGGTGATTTGGCGGGCTTTATTGCCTCAATTTATATGAGAGGCATGCGATGTATTCAGATCCCAACAACTTTGCTTGCTATGGTTGATTCGTCAATTGGCGGAAAGACCGGTGTGGACAATTTTTATGGAAAAAACCTGATCGGAACATTTTATCAGCCAAAAAATATATATATTGATGTGGATTTCTTAAAAACACTGCCAGAAAAAGAAATTAGCAATGGAATTGCGGAAATAATTAAATACGGAGTTATAAGAAAAGCAGGAATTTTTAAAATGCTAACAAATTATGCAAAATATAATAAGATTAAAGACAAAAACCTTACTAGAAAATCCGAAAAAACTCTATTAAAAATTATTAAAACATGTATAAAAATTAAAAATTCTATATCCAGAAAAGACCAAAAAGAAAAAAATATCAGAAAAATTTTAAATTACGGACACACCTTCGGTCATATCATCGAAAAATTGTCCAAATATAAAATTCCCCATGGAGAAGCCGTTTCTATCGGCATGGTTTTAATCAATAAAATAGCTGAAAATAAAAAATTATTGTCAAAAAAACAAGCAGAAAAGATTTTTATGGTTATAAAAACATTTAAACTACCGGTTGTCTTACCAAAACATATTAAGACTCAAGACATACTGGATTTACTGCAGTTTGATAAAAAAATACGTAAAGAAAAAAATGTTTTTGTTTTACCAAAAAGAACAGGAAAAGTTATTTTAACAACGGGAATTACAAAAAATGACATTTTAAATGCATGCGGAAAGTAATTTTCAAATCATCACGTATAAAAAATGTAAAAATCACCCTGCCGGGCTCAAAAAGCTTAAGCATAAGAGCTTTATTCATTGCGAGTTTAGCAGATGGAATAACAAAACTTTACAACATTGTATATTGCGATGATGTTAATTATATAATTGATGCATTAAAAAATCTCGGTATAAAAATAATTAAGAAAAAAAATCATCTGGAAGTGATTGGTGCGAAAGGAAAATTCAAAAAACCGAATAAAAAACTATATATAGGCTATTCCGGCTTGGGCTTAAGGTTTTTAACCGCTTTATCATTCCTAACAAAATTCAAAATTCAGATAGAAGGAGGTAAAAGATTGATGGTGCGACCAATAAAAGATTTAGAAAAAAGTTTAAAATCATACAAAAATGGATTATTCAAAATATCAGGATGGCAAAGCAGCCAGTTTTTATCTGCGATATTGATAATTGCTCCCCTCCTCGATAAAAACATCAAAATTTTGGTATCAGAAAAACTTGTTTCCAGACCATATATCGATATGACTATTAAAATAATGAAAGATTTTGGAGTGAAAGTGGAAAATATCAACTACAAAGAATTTATTATCAAAAAAGGTCAAAATTATCATGCATCATCCTACAATATTAACGGTGATGCTACGCAGGCGGTATATTTTTCTGTATTATCTAAATTACATATGAAAAAAATCACAACTATTAAACCGGAACTTAATATAAAAGAAATAAAGTTCGGAGCTGAAAATGATTTGAACAACTCACCAGATTCCGCAATAGCTGTAGCAATTTTAGCCGCATTAAATAAAGGAAAAACCAAGATAATAAATATCGAAAATCTGCGATATAAAGAGTGCGACCGCATAAAATCGACAGTAATGGAGCTAAAAAAAATAAATATTAAATGCAAAGAACTAAAAGACGGTTTTGAAATTGAAGGAAATCCGAAAAAAATTAAAAATACTGTATTAATTGATAGTCATAATGACCACAGAATGGTAATGAGCTTTGCTTTGCTTGGTACAAAACTCAGCGGACTGCAAATACTAAATCCTGATTGTGTGTCAAAAAGCTATCCAATATTTTTTAATGATTTAAAAAGTACCGGAGCAAAATTTTCAATAAAAAAAATTCCAAATATTATCTTAACGGGTATGCGCGGAAGCGGAAAAAGCACAATCGGAAAAATAATTGCCAATAAATTGGGATATAAATTTATCGACCTTGATAAAGAAATTGAAAAACATGAAAAAATGGCAATAACAGAAATTGTTAAACAACATGGATGGGCTTATTTTAGAGAAAAAGAGAAACAAGCGGTTAAAAAATTAATCAACAAAAAAGATGTGGTAATTGCAACGGGCGGTGGAACAATTTTAGACAATAATAATAAGAAATTACTAAAAAAATTCGGAAAAATCATTTTTATTAATCGAAATTTAATAGAACTCGAACAAAACATTAAAAATGACAAAATTAAACGACCATTTATTACAAATCAAAAGACTCTAAAAGAAGAATTAAGACAACTCTGGAAAGAAAGGAAAGCACTCTATAAAAAAAACGCGGATTTAATTATGAATTTTAATAAAAATATTGGGATTGAAGAAAAAAGCGAAAAGATTATCATGGAATTATAAAAATTAAATAACTCTGACCCTAAAATTATGAAAAACGAATCAATAATAACCGACCCTAATCTGACAATTATCGAACTTTTAAAAAAGAACAACGAGCTGCTTGAACAGATGTTAAAACTCCAGAAAAAAGAACACCGCGCGCATATCTGGGGAACCGTAATTCATGTTTTTCTTACCCTCCTCCCGCTGCTTCTTGCCATAGGAATTACTTATTACCTGTTTACGCTTGTAAATAATAATATTATGGCATTAAAAGGAAATGTTGATGCTTTAAAAGACTTTATTGTAAAACTCATACCGGACTTTTCGGGTATGGGACAAAGCTTAAATAATGTCTGGCAGGACGTGCAGTTCTGGAATTAGTATAGCCCCGAAGGGGCTACATGCGGCCGTGAGCATTTAAAGGGCCTCATTCTTCGCATTTTTAGCAAATCTTTCTTAAAAAAGCCCCTTTTTGTAATTTCTCTTTAAGCTCAATAAATTTATTTCCGGCTCCACCGTGCGCAACACCAATCTCTTCGGGCTTCTTCAAATCATAAATACTCAAAATTTTTGATTTTTTTACTCCTTCCGGAGTCATAATTTCAATACTGTCACCTTTTTCCACACGGTTCCTTATTTCTACTTCGTACAAATACTTTTTTAATGATTTATGTTCCCTTGTATCACGAATTACCCCAACAAATTTATGTGTCTGTACAGGTTCGTTTTTTTCATAGTGTATATCATTCTGGTCCAACACACCTTTTAAAAAACCCGGTGAATAACCACGATTGGCGATTTTTTCAAGTTCTGCCATTAATTTGGGATCATACGTCTTTCCTTCCGTCATATTATTAATTGCCTTTCTGTAAACCGAAGCCACTGTTGATAAATAATAAATGGATTTTGATCTTCCTTCAACTTTAAACGCCTGAACCCCGGCCTCAACCATCTCTTTAAGGTACGGAAGAGCGCATATATCTTTAGAATTAAACAAATAAGTCCCGTTATCGTCCTCTTCGATAGGCATAAACTCGCCCGGCCGCTTTTCTTCTTCAAGATATACTTTATATTTCCATCTACATGACTGGGCGCATATACCCTGATTTGCTTCGCGCTGAGTAAAATAACTGGACATCAGACATCTTCCGGAATAAGCAACGCATATTGCCCCATGAACAAACGCTTCAAGCTCGATTCCGGGAACTTTTTCATGAATTTCCCGTATTTCAGAAAGACTTAATTCGCGCGGTAAAACTACGCGTTTAGCACCCATTTTATGCCAAAATTCTACGGTTTTATAATTAAGGCAGTTTGCCTGCACCGAAATATGAATCTTGGCATCCGGATATTCCTCTTTAATCAAACTAAAAACTCCAGGGTCGGCAACTATAAGTGCATCGGGTTTAATTTTTGAAAGCAGTTTTATATGTTCACGAAATGAATCAATTTTTACATTGTGCGGATATACATTAATAGTCACATAAACCTTTTTACCCATTTTATGCGCTTTTTCAATGCTTACTCTCAATAAATCAGGTGAAAAATCATTAACGCGCGATCTTAAACTAAAACCAGTAATACCCATATAAACAGTATCCGCGCCGTACATATAAGCAAAATCCATCTTTTCGGGTGATCCTGCGGGAAGTATAAGTTCAGGCTTTGCACAAGCAATTTTCATACTATTATGGCTTTAAATAAGTTAAAACAGGTTTTAAAATTATCAAATACATGAATAAATTGCAATCCGTATTACGTTTCTATAAAGTTAGTCTGCATGAAACATTATGATTACATTGTTGTCGGATCGGGTATTGCGGGATTGAACTTTGCAATAAATGCCTCAAAAAAAGGCAAAGTTTTAATCGTGACAAAGAAAAAAATTATCGAATCCACCACCAACTATGCTCAGGGAGGCATTGCCGCTGTAATGGATCAGCTGGATAATTTTAATAAACATATTAATGACACACTTGATGCGGGGGCTCACCACAATAATAAAAAGGCGGTTGAATATATGGTTAAGCACGGACCGGAACAGATTTTAAAGCTTCTTTCACTTGGGGTCCCTTTTGCAAATAAAAACAACAAACTCCTGCTTGCAAAAGAAGGCGGACACAGCGAACGAAGAATTGCTTATGTGGGCGACCATACTGGAAATGCCATAGAAAAAACACTCATTAAATCCGTAAAAAACAATAAAAATATTGAAATTTGGGAGAACGGTTTTGCAATTGACTTAATCATTAAAAATAAAATATGTTACGGACTTTTAGTGCTTAAAGAAGGTAAAATTATAGAAATATTTTCAGGAGCCGTTGTACTTGCCTCGGGTGGACTTGGGCAGGTTTTTAAATATACAACAAACCCCAAAATTTCAACGGGCGACGGAATTGCGATGGCCGCACGTGCGGGAGCGAAGCTTAAAGATTTAGAATTTATACAATTTCATCCCACGGCTCTTGCCGTAAAAAAAATGAAAAGATTTCTGCTTTCAGAAGCTCTACGCGGAGAAGGAGCTATTTTAATCAATTCAAACGGCAAAAGATTTATGAAAAAATATGATAAACAGGGAGAGCTGGCGCCAAGGGATATTGTTGCAAGAGCGATTTATAATGAACAAAAAAAAGGACAGGTTTATCTTGATATAAGCCATAAAAAACCAGACTATATAAAAAAAAGATTTCCAAAAATATATGAAGAGTTAAAAAAAAGAGGCCTTGATATTACAAAAGAACGGATACCGATAAGCCCGGCAGCGCATTATACATGCGGGGGAATAAAAGTTAATCTTAAAGGCGAATCCTCAATCAAAAACCTCTATGCGTTCGGTGAAACTGCATGTACGGGTGTTCACGGAGCAAACAGGCTCGCAAGCAACTCTCTTCTCGAGGCTATTGTATTTAGCTCAAACGTGCCAAAATCAAACAAAATTAAAACATTTCCAAAAACCAACGGTACATTTAAAATCAATAAACAAAAAAAGTTCGACTTGAATATTGAAAAAAAAATTAAAAATATAATGTGGCAGAATGCTGGTATTATTAGGACTAAAAAAGATATCAATAATGCTCATAAACAGCTGCTTTTAACAAAAAACAATTTAAAATTAACAAAACATAATATCAAACAGTATGAAATAAGAAATATACTGGACTGCGCTGTTGAAATATTAAAATCTTCAGGAAAAAGGCAAAAATCCCTGGGGTGCCATTACGTTATCTAACCGGTATCATGCAGCAATTTTAAAGTATTCTTTTACAAAATTAAAAATTCTTTCTTCAAGAGGGAAAAATTTTTTTTTGCCCGCTTCTCTTGCTTCATCATCAGATAAACCATTTGTTTTTTCATGGTCGATAAAAATTTGACAGAATCCTGACCGCAAAGCCGAATAACCTATCTGCAAATTCCTTCCCCTGCCGATTTTAAAATATTGAATCATAGCATTATATGGAATTCCGCAGATTTCTTCTAATAAGTTTTTGTTCTGAATTAAAAACTCAAGAATATCATCCCAATCTATAAGTAATGTAGTTTTTAAATTTTTTAAACTTTTGCTTTCAGTCGGAGTACGTGCAATAAAAACGCTAAACTGACCATTTTTGATTAACTCAATAATTTTTAAAGCCCTTTTTGGATCAAAATCACGACCGATTCTTGATAATAAATAACCCTCAAATTGATCGAGAGGAATAGGTATGCGATAATTTCTGTCCGCTGCACGAATTGCCTGAAGCTGGTCTAAAATGACAATATCACGCGCCAGTTTACAGTATGGCTCCGGCAATTTTGATTCTTCGGAGGTTAAAATTATCTTTTCCTCGTCTGTTAAAAAATCTTTGTCATGCTCAAAAAAATACATGCAAAGGTTTCTTAATACATTTTGAATATCATCTCCAATTGCACAAAATGGATAACCCTGCTCAACGCCGTAATTAATATGATGTGAAACTGCAAGTGCAATAAGATTTTTAAAATCTTTAAATCCAAGAAGCCCTCTTAGTACTTTTACAGTACACAAAGCATGCTGTTCGACTCGCTCTCTCTCGTATGGAAGTAACTTCGAGGCTTTATCCAAAATTAAAAAAGGATCAAGATCCAATTTGCCAATATCATGAAGAAGTCCGGCATAATAAATTTCTTCCTCATCAATTGCCGCGTTAGGATCTTCATTCTTTATTTCATGTGCGGAAATTAAAAGCATATTTGCAACATCTCTGGAATGAGTCAGGGTTGGTTTATGAATAAAAAATAAATCTTCAAATATGACATGCGCTGATTCAAGAACGTTGGATTTATTTTTTTTATACTCAGCATACGTTGATTCTTCAAGTTCTTTTCGAAGATCAAAATGTTTAAGTAGTTTGGTAATTAAATTTGTTATTGCAAGTAAAAGATTATTTGCGTGCTCGTTTAAAGGGATATCAATTTCCAAAATCATTTTTCTTTTTTCACTTTTATCTAGTTTAATACAAAGCATAATTTTCCCGTGTTTTGTATGATAAAAATCAAATTTCGCCAACCCCTCTCCGGCAGAATTTACAAGAGTATGATTAACGGCAGCTTTCATATCTTCTTTTTGAAACTGGGATAAATCCCATTCTTCTTCAGATCTGGTAACTATATACAGACTTCTAACTTCAGGAATTATATGCATCAAGCCTTTTTCCACAAAAGTAGCAATCTGCTTAGAATAATCAGTACGCGGATCAATACTATTTGTTTGAATAGCTTCAAAAATAATTTCCACACACTTCTGCAGTTCAAAATTTGTAACAATTTTATCCATCTCGTTTCTTTTAGGCAGCCTCTTGTCAATTTCATTATCAAAAAGACCGGATAATTGATAGTTGAGTCTGACCATTTCAATATATTCATTGGTTATATCATCAAGCATCTCAAGTTCGCTGTATTCCATCTGTTTCAATATGCTGAACGCTTCACAAAGATAGTTGCGCGCTTTTTCAAAGGCATCCAGGAGTTCTCTGCCGATTTTCGAATCCTTATCCTCAGACAAATCTTTTCTAAAAATCTTCACCTTTTCAACATTAACCCGCCCAAGAAGAAAATAAGTCCGCGCTTCAAGCGGTAAAAAGACCCCCCTTTTGAGATTTATTTTGGCTTTAGGATGAGTATATTCAGCAAAAAACTCTTCAATCTGTTTAATTTTATCAATATGATCATGCGAATTGAATTGTGTGTCTTCAATAAATTCAAGCTCAGCTTCATCAATACAGCTGGCATGTATATTATCCTTTTGTTGAACAATTGTTTGTTCAGTTCTGTGTTTCTGCAATAAATTTTCGCAATTTAAAACATCCAGCCATTTATCCAGTATATGGTCGTAGCCATTATTAATTTTTCTATCTCGTTTTCTTAAATCGTATCCTTTTCCAAGAGCCTTATCAGCGTCATGATAATAGCCGTTTCCAACTGCAAGACGGGCGATATAGATCTGTATAATCTGCTGTATACGTTCAAGATAATATTCTTCAGCTATTGAATAAATGATTTTAAGATTTATAAGCTCCTGTTGATATTTTTGAGGATAAGTATATGCGGTAGCAAAATAGCATAAGGCCAAAAGTTCCAAATTATACTCAAAGTCCTGTATATATTCATCCTGATAAGAATCCTGCTGGCTTACATAATTATTTACGGATTTCTTAAGACGCTCTCTTATTTCCTCGGAAAAATCCAAAGTTGTATTAAGACCGTCTCCGGTTAATATGTTTCTATGAGCCGAAAGGACATCCGGATAAAACGAAAGCCATGTTCGTGTTTGCTGGGCAAAAACTTTATTGGGATTACTTTTTTTAATATATTCATCAGGCAGCAGCTTTAAAACTTCCCTGGCGAAATCACCGGAACTTTTTGAGGTAATACTATAACTGTCTGCATCTTTAACATGAGGAGTACACAACAAATAAAAATCATGGGAAATTGAACAATACCTGTTAATAAAGTAAGCCAGCTTCCATACCCAACCCATATTTTCAACATCCATTTTCCCTTTGCTCACAGTCCAAAAGTCAGTAACCATTATATATATTTCCAATACCGAAATCTGCTTTTCTTCAGATAATAATTTTGTTAATTTCGATACAATGGCCGGGGCTTTAGGATGTCCTTTTAATGCGCAATTCAGCATAGCCACAAGAACCTCCGAAAACAAATAAAGTTCGCGTTTTGCAGAATCATTTTCACTCTGCAAATTATAATAACATTGAATCACCTGATAATGGCAGACACCTTCTCTGCAAAGAATATCGTCGGATTCAATACCTGCTTTCTTTACAAAATCTAAAAGAACCTGCAGTTTTCTGTAGCCCGCCAATGCTAAATCATGAGCACCTTTCTGTCTGAAAGAATCTGCCAATATATATTCCTCAAGATATATGGATCCCCATGATTTTTCCAGTTCCTCTCTGGAAAGCAGATTTAACTTAGCAAGAAAAGGTTTACATGTTTCGTATTCGGATGTTTTTATCTTATCACGAAGTTCTACGCGTTCTCTATCGGGTTGTGATTGTGTTTCTGACATTCCGGAAGTTCTTAGCTGATTTTTATTTAATTTACTGTGAAGATTGTTAACAAACAAGTTGACATAGTAAATATTATATTTTATAATTAATGCGTATCAAAATAAAAAAATATAATAAAGTAAAACGATGGAAAAACAAAACAATAAAAAATTATGGATTGTAATGCTGGTTTTGATTGCGCTGGTAGCAATAGTTCTAGTATTACAAACACAAATTTATGTAATGATCCAAGATTTAAAAACAACAATTTTCGGATCATATGTGATGGATGCAAATCCGTTTCCTCCAGCAAGAACATGGCTTTTTGATTCAAATCCAATTCCGCCTGCCATAATTAAATAAAAATTTAATTTTTAGCAAGCTGCAGAAGTTTTTGAGCCTGGTCCTCGAGAATAAGCTTTTCCAGCATATCATCAATCTCGCCCTCCATAATTGAGGGAAGATTGCTCCAGCTTGCTTTAATTCTGTGGTCCGTAACTCTGTCCTGCGGAAAATTATAAGTGCGTATTTTTTCCGACCTGTCTCCCGTCCCGATCTGAGAAAGCCTTGCCTCGCTATGCTCTTTCTGTTTTTTTTCCTGATCCATCTGATATAAACGCGATCTTAAGACGCCCATGGCCTTATCTTTATTTTTAAGCTGGGATCTTTCATCTCTGCATGTAACAACAAGCCCTGAGGGAATGTGTGTAATTCTGACCGCTGATTCTACTTTATTTACATTTTGACCTCCGTGACCGCCCGCTCTGAATACATCAATCTTAAGATCAGAAGGATTAATTTCCATTTCAACATCTTCAATAACAGGCAATACAGCACAGGTGACAGTGGATGTGTGAATTCTTCCGGACCCTTCGGTAACCGGTACTCTCTGAACTCTATGAACACCGCTTTCGTACTTCATTTTGCCGTAAGCGCCATCCCCCTCCAGTTTGAATATTACTTCTTTAAAACCTCCCGTGGTGCCCTCATGCTGTTCAATTATTTCGGACTTATACCGGTGATTTTCACCCCATTTGATATACATTCTTGCAAGTTCTCCGGCAAATAAAGAAGCTTCGTCTCCTCCCGCGCCGGCCCTGATTTCAACAAGACAGTCCTTGCCATCATTAGGATCTTTCGGAAGAAGTTCGATTTTTAATTTTTCCTCAAGCTCCGCCTTAATAATTTTTGCCGAATCATGCTGCTCTTTTGCCAGTTCGACAAAATCTTTATCCTTTTCTTTATTTAAAATTTCTTCAGCTTCTTTAATCTCATTTACGGCTTTTACGTACTTAACACCTAGAACATAGGCATTTTCAAGCATCTTTAACTGCTTTGAGAGAAGCTTAAAGCGCCCCATATTATTAACCACGTCTGGCTCTGATAATTTCGCCTGGATTTCCCTGTACTCGTCGATAATTTTGTTTATTTTATCAATCATAATTAAAATATTTATTTATAACAATTTACAACGAAATATCTGTCAAAGCCAGCCAAATCCTTAGATACACGGTAATTAAACAAAGGAAAATGTTTTTTTAAAAGGATATTCAGACCTTTTTTTTGCGAGAATCCTATTTCTCCCAAAAGATAACCTGTTACACAATTTTTTTTTCGTATCTGCGTAAACAATTTTGCATATAATTCCAAACCGTTCGCACCTCCAAACAAAGCCAAATGAGGCTCATTATTTTCAACCTCCTTTGCAATAAAATTGTTTTCTGTACGCCCTATATAAGGCAAATTTGCCACAATAATATCGAATTCGTCATTAATTTCGTTCAAAAGATCGGAATAAACTAGCTTTATTTTGTCTTCAAGCATATGACGTTTGATATTTTTTTTTGCAACCGCAAGCGCCGGTTTACTGACGTCCGCGGCGGTTATCAACGAATTTTTAATATTCAAGGCAAGACTTACCGCAATATTTCCGCTGCCGGTGCCCATGTCCAAAATTCTAACCCTCCTGTTACCAAAATTCCGCTTAACCAGCCCTATGATTTCCTCAACAAGATGCTCTGTTTCAGGCCGCGGAATCAAAACATTTTTATCCACAAAAAAATCAATATAAAAAAATTCTTTTTTCCCGATAATATAAGCAGCAGGTTCTCCGGTTTGAATTCTGTGAAGCAAAGAAACAAACCGTTTATACTCTATATTTTCAAGTCTTTCTTCAGAATGAGAAATCAAATATGATTTTTCTTTCTTAATCACATGTGAAAGGATCATGTTTACAACCAAACTGTTGTTAACGATTGCATGTCCTGCTTGTATAGCTTCTTTTATAATCATATATAAAATACAAAAAAACCGCATTTGGTATTAATGCGGCTTAAACTTTCGTTAGACAAAACGCTTTTTTTCTCTTTGCGTGCGGTAATGTTCTCTCATAATGGCCCGTTTTCTCTGTAGCCTTTTTTTCAGGGGTTTCTGTCTGTATCTTTTTCCGCGCGCAACAAGCAAAATTCTTGAAGCCTGTACCTTTTTATTGAATCTGGATATTACACGATCAACAGATTCCTTATCGTTTTTTACAACTGTAATCATTTGTTAACACCCCCTTTCTGCATATTTTAATTTATTATATATCAAGATTCTTAACATTTTTTGCATGAGTCTGAATAAATTTCTTTCTAGGAAGAACTTCTTCCCCCATCAATGTATCAAATATAGCTTCCGCTTTCTCGGCATCCTCTATTCTAACCCTTAGCATTGTTCTTGTTTCGGGATTCATTGTTGTTTCCCACAACTGATCGGGGTTCATCTCTCCAAGACCTTTATATCTCTGAATATTTATCTTTGTATCTTTTGAAAATTCTTCCAGGGCTTTTTCTTTTTCGTCATCGGAATAACAATAAATAACCTTTTTGTTTTGCGCCATTTTATAAAGCGGCGGCTGGGCTATATAAATATGCCCTTGTTCAATTAACGGCTTAAAATAACGATAAAACAGTGTCAGTAATAAAGTCCGTATATGCGCTCCGTCAACATCGGCATCGGTCATTATAACAATGCGGTTGTATCTTAATTTTGCAACATCAAATGTTTCGCCTATGCTCGCTCCGAGAGCGATTACAATGGCTTTGATTTCATTATTTGCGAATATTTTGTCTATTCTTGAGTGCTCAACATTCAAAATTTTACCCCTTAGCGGCAGAATAGCCTGAAATTCTCTGTTTCTTCCCTGTTTTGCGGAGCCACCGGCCGAGTCTCCCTCAACAATAAATAACTCCGTATTTAAAGGATCGCGTGATGAGCAGTCAGCAAGTTTCCCCGGCAAAGTCATACCCTCAAGTACGCCTTTTCTTATAACAGTATCGCGCGCGGCTTTTGCAGCAATCCTTGCCCTTGCGGCCAGGCAGCATTTTTCAACAATACCTCTTCCGTCTCCGGGATTTTCATCCAAATACTGAGTAAAAAGTTCATAAAATGTATTTTCAACTGCGGTTCTCATTTCTGCGTTCCCGAGTTTGCTTTTTGTCTGACCTTCAAACTGCGGATTTGCAAGCTTAACCGAAACAATGGCGGTCAACCCTTCCCTTACATCATCGGATGTCAAATTCTGGTCTTTTTCTTTCAATATTTCGTTCTTTCTTGCATAATTGTTGATTGTTCTTGTTAAAGCTGTTCTAAAACCGGTAAGGTGCATTCCTCCCTCGGTTGTATGAATATTATTAGCAAACGTAAAAATATTTTCACTGAATGCCCCGGTATACTGCAAAGCAATCTCAACATTCCCTTCGGGAAGCTCTTTTTCTATATAAACGACATTGCATAAATTTTCTTTATTCTTGTTTAGGTGCTGAACATAAGATTTTACGCCCCCTTCAAAATAAAACTTATATTTCTTATCAAATCGTTCATCAATAATCCTTATAGTTACGCCTTTAGTTAAATAAGCCTGCTGTCTCATTCTGTTAAGTACCGTATTAAAATCAAAATCCCTGATAGGGAATATTTCAGGGTCAGGAACGAATATTATTTTGGTGCCTGTTTTTTCCGTTTTCCCGACTACCTGAACAGATGTCTGCACATCACCCTTTCTATATTCCTGCCTATGAACTTTTCCGTCTCTGTAAACTTCAGCGACCAAAACTTCTGAAAGCGCGTTAACAACAGAAACTCCCACGCCGTGCAGGCCGCCCGAAACTTTATACCCGCCTTCTCCGAATTTGCCTCCCGCGTGTAGAATGGTCAAAACCGTTTCAAGGGCGGATTTGCCGGTCTGGCGCTGTGTGTCAACCGGGATGCCGCGTCCATTATCTTCAACCGAACAGCTGCCGTCTTTATGTAAATTCACCACAACCTCGGTACAAAATCCGGCCATGGCTTCGTCAATCGCATTATCAACAATTTCCCAAATTAAATGGTGCAAACCGGCAATATCTGTTGTACCGATATACATACCAGGTCTTCTTCTTACCGCCTGCAAACCCTCCAGAACCTGGATCTGCTCCGCCCCGTAATTGCTCGTTTTCTTGCTTGTCTCTGCCATATATTAAACTTTCGTTAATAATAAAATGCTTGCATATAAAAAGCTTAGCAGAAAGAATTTAGCACAATTTAAAAAATTTGTCAGGATATTTTAGCTTCTTCGTAAATCTTTAATACAACAGGCTTTAAAAATGTTGAAACAAAAGTATCCGTAACCTGCTTTAATCCTGCGTCGGTCTGAATGGCAAGATCTAAAATTTTATCTTCTTTTGATTTATAAATAAAAGAAAAAACACAGTTTTTATTCTCTGAATAATATACATCGTTAACTTCATATTCTCCATTATCAAAATCTTTTATGATTACGGAGTCTTTTGTAATCACCATTCCCGATTTGGAAAATTTTTCCGCAACAAAAACTTTTGCGGCATTTTTTAGAGTTCCCTGAGGATCTTCTGCTTGCTGCTGGGATGGAGTTGTAGGCTGCACGGTGATTATCTGGTTCTGAGCTGTAATTGTCTGCACGATAAATTTATTAACATTTTCAAGTTTTATGCCGTCAGTTGAAATAAGTTTGTCTCCGACCATAATATTTGCAAGTAGCTTCTTTTCCCAGTCATAAGTCCCTCTGAATTCAATACCGCTTGCCCTTGCCTTAAGAAGGGGTATGCGGGTTTGATTTACATCATTATAAAATCCAAATTCCACATCACGTATTGATGCGTCGTTTAGCGATTTTTCCGCGTCAACTAAAATGTTTTCCACGGTTTTTGCCTCTTCGGCTTCGCCCGAACCTAATATTTCATTCTGCACCTCCTGAAAAGACACATACTCGGCATGAACTTTTTTAAACGCTTCATAACGCTGTTCGTGGGAAGCTCCGTGCAGCGGGGTTGTTGAATATTCAGGAGAATTTAAATACTGCCAAAAAATACCAAAGTCACTTAATCTTTTATTAAAAAGTTCGTTCACGGCAGCTACATCAAGAGTTTCTTTTTTCATCTCCTCGATATCCTCTATAAGCGCAAAAACAGTCTGCCTTGCGTCTTCAAGAGAAATCACGTTGTCAAACAAGAAAAATTTTATTCTGCTTAACAGATCGATTTTATTACTTATAAATGTCTGCCTTTGTTCTTTTTTGTCGTTCTCCCCCTGTAAAGTATTTATATAATCTTCTTCCATAAGCTGCTTGTTTTGAATGATCTCGAGATTAAAAAGCCTCGGATATTTTGAAATTATATTATCAACCAAAATATTTTGTCTTTTAATTTCATCCGAAATACTTTTAAGGTTATTTTTATACTGATCAATATATCCTCTATAATTTTTGAAATAACTTCTAAATACCTGCAGAGACGCTTCGGGATTGACCGATACACCGCTGCTCACATCATTTAACCTGTCAGTTAAAATCTGAAATTTAAAAGCGGGCGGTTCGGATTTAAATGGCGGAGATTTTAAAATTTGATCAAGCACCTCGTTTTTAACCGGATAAAGATTATCGGACGGATTTAATACAAGAGCTTTATAAAATTCCGCTTTAAGTCTTGAATACAATTCCCCGGTAAAATAGTCATTATCAACGAATTGATTAAGCAGAATATCTTCCTTGAAAATTGAAAGCCTGATATTTGCATCAACATTATTGTTCTGTATAAAAAGATATTTTGAATCATTCAAATTTTCAAACAAAGCATCAACCACATGAACAATTTTCTTGCTTTCTGTAAGGGTTAAAATTGTCCGCAAATCCAGAACAATGTTTTTAAATTCATATCCTATCGATCCTACGGAAACAGATTTAAGCCCGGATTCGCGTATTGATGCATAATAATTACTCTGTAAGGTTTTTGCATATTCATTGTCTGAATTTATCTGATTTTGAATCCACGGATCGGCTTGCAAAGCCTGCTGGCTCATTCGCCCGTAATTAAATTCTTTTGTGAGTTTTGAATACAAAAGTTTTTTTATCGTTTCATATTTCTGAATAATCTTAGAATTTAAAATTTGCACACTATTCCCCTCGGCCAGCCAAAAACTATTAATTTCTTCATTACTGAAAATTATTTTCACATTCACATCATTCTGATATGCGAAGACACTTGCGGACTCCCCGTTATAACTAACATTAAAAGAAGCTCTCCTTGGCTCCAAAGTCAAATATTCGGTATTCAAAATTAAATTTATATCATCATATTTCGTATTTACCCATGCTTTTCCTTTTTCCAATAAAAACCGGTATTCTTTTTTATCGATTTTATCGATGCTCATTTCCGTCATTTGCAGATCAGTATCAGCATCAAGTCTTAAAACGGCATTCTCAGGCAGTATAATAAAAACGTTTTTGCTGGCTCCTGTGGAAATAGTATTTCCTGCTTTCAATTCGTACTCACCGACAACTGTTTTTTGGCCCGCAGTATCTGATACCAAAACCGATTCATTGCCAGTTTTAAGAAGAGGCACCAGGGGTTTGTCGCCATAACTTTTTAAAATTGCCGTGTTATCGGCGTATAAAGTTAAGGCACATATAGCAAAACCGATTAAGCCCAAAAATAAATTTTTTATTATCATTCCTGCAACAGATTTATTCTGTTTGGGAGCAAAAATAAACAAGTGCAGTTTATTTGCTTCATCTTTGATGGTTTTTGCCATTTGCATATATTAAATTTTCTTATTATTATAGCATTTTTTTTGCTCTCTGTAAACAAAAGCGCAAATAAAAAAGCTGATTTTAAGGACAATTTCAAATATACTGATTAAAATTTCTAAAATAAATTATGAATAAAAAAATTTTCGCTTCATCAATGGCGGTTATATCGTTTTTTTCACATACAGCTTATGCTGCATTTCAGGATGTGCCGTCAGACAGCTTATACTATGAGGCTGTAGAGTATTTTTCAGAAGATTTCCCAATCCTCTCAACTGACAGAGACAATTTTAACCCTTCAGTTCCCGTTACAAATGCGGAATTTTATAAATTACTGCTTGGCAGCGCGGGGTTCCAGCCTTATTCAACATTTATAAATGATACTCCATGTTTAAATATTAACGGCGATGAATGGTTTGTACCTTATGTTGAAAAAGCTCTTGAATTGAACCTGATTAATTGCAATGAATATAATCCGTATTTCGATTCTGAAAGCCACATAACGAGACTTGAGGGGTTAAAGAAAATTTTTTATATTTACGAACTTGAATATGCCGATATAGCAGAATCAACATTCGGCTATAAAGATATCAATTCTTCCGTTCCCTACGCGGGGCTGGTGCAAACCGCATACAATATGCAGCTTTTCAGTGATTATAAAACGGGTTATCTTCATCCGAACGACCTTTTAACAAGAGGAGAAGCCGTACATATACTTTTAAATGTCCATAAAAATATCGAATATCTGCCTGATATCGGAATAATTTATTTTGAGCAGTATTACTCTGATATTGAAAATCAGGAAACCTATAGCATATTTCTAGATGTATGGAATAAAATTACCACCGAATACATAAGCAAAGATGAAATTGATAAAAATTCTCTGATTTACGGTGCGATTGACGGTATGGTTGCAAAACTTGGGGATCCGCACAGTGTTTATTTTGAACCGAATGATTCCATTTCTTATCAAGAATCTCTTGATGGGTCTTTTGAAGGTATAGGCATTTATTTAAATGAGGAAAACGGCGATCTGGTTATCGTTACGCCCCTAAAAGGTTCTCCGGCGGAAAAAGCCGATATTAAGCCCGGGGATATTATCCTGGAAATTGACAATGTTTCAATTGAACAGATGAATCTTACCGAGGTGGTTGCAATGCTGCGCGGACCGGCCGGATCTTCTGTTAAGTTAAAACTTAAACGAGACAATTATATTTTTGAAGTCAGCGTGATTCGCAGCCAAATAGAAGTTCCTTATGTTGAAGGAGAACTTAAAAACGGCATCGGAATTATACATTATTACCAATTTACGGGGAATTCACATGAACAGTTTGTTTCAGAACTAAAAAAACTCACTGACCAGAACCCAAAAGCTCTGATTCTTGATTTAAGAAACAATCCTGGTGGATATTTATCAAGCGCTCAGGACCTTGTGTCTCATTTTTTGCCTGAAAAAACGGTCTTTGCACATTTGATTTTTGCCGACGGTTCAAAAGAAGCAGATAAATCTTACGGGCCAGGCGAACTCAACAAATATCAGACGGTCGTTTTAATAAACGAAGGAACAGCGTCAGCTTCCGAAATAGCCGCACTGGCATTAAAAGATGTCAATAAATCAAAGATTGTGGGATCTGTTACTTACGGAAAAGGCAAAATACAGGAAATAGTCACCTATTACGATAATTCCGCATTAAAATTAAGCATTGCTAAATGGACGTCCCCCACCGGAACATATATTGACGGAACCGGGATTACTCCCGACTACGCCGTGCAAATATCAGATGCTGATATTGCAAATAACTTTGACAGACAGCTCGAAAAAGCCATGGAGCTGTTAAAGTAATTAAACGGTTTCGGGAGTTTCCGATGCCGGTCCAAGATCAATGCCGCTTTCCGGTTCTTCGGGTTTAGCTTCTTCTGTTGCTTCTGTTGCTGCCGTCTCTGCAGCTGCATATTCAACATTTTCAGCTTCTGCTCTTAAAAGTTCCTCGGGATTTGTTGTAACAAGCTTGTCTTCCCCGTATGAAGCAATAACCTGAATAGCCACATGTTTGTTGCCGGCAAAAAACAATCCCTGTCCTATTCCGGAATTTAAAAGCATATATTTTTCACCCTCAGTTAAATTAAATATTTTCTGCAGCATTTCAAGAGCCGCCGGAGCCTGTTTAAGTAAAAGCTGAAGCGACGAATTTGTAATAATAGGCCTTCCGAAGGCATTTTGCACGAAATCCTCAACATCCTGCGTAATGGTTGTGACCCCCAGATAATATTTTCTTGCGCGTTTAACAAGACCGTATAAAAACCTTGCCGAATCTTCATGCTGCATTAAAGACCAGGCTTCATCTATAACAAGAATTCTCTTTTTAAGAGTACTTCTTACTCTGTTCCATATAAAATTTAGCAATATATACATAGCAATCGGTCTTAATGCATCTTCCAGATCCCTGATGCTGAAAACAACAAGACCTGATGTTAAATCAATATTGGTTGGTTTATTAAAAATACCCGCATATGTTCCGCTGGTATACTTTGCAAGCCTTGTTGCAAGATTTCTTGCTCCCTCCATTGAAGTCAAAATATCATACAGATCTTCCATTGTTGGAGGTGGAAAAGACGACGGATCCTCAATCTCCATGGTAATTCCTCTTAACGCATATACATCAGTAAGCGCTTTGTCCAACATGGCTTCCTCCTGGGGCGTAACCCCTCCCAGCATAATTTTTAACAACCCGTGAAGAGTAATTATATTCGCTCTTAAAAGGTCTCCGGGCTGCACAATTTCGTCCTTCAAAGGAGACGGCAGATCAAAAGGATTAATACGCCTGTCGGCATTTAAAGAAACTCTTAAATATGAACCTCCCACTGTATCGCAAAGAGCTTCATACTCATTTTCGGGATCAATTATAATAACATCCACGCCGAACATAAGAGATCTGAGCACTTCGAGTTTAACTGCATAAGATTTACCTGCGCCGGATTTTGCAAAAACAACCGAATTGGCGTTTTCCAAAGAAAACCGGTCAAAAATAATCAGACTGTCATTATGTCTGTTTAACCCATAGAGTACACCTTTATTTGAGGTCAATTCCGATGAATTGAACGGAAATAAAGTTGAAAGAGGCGAAGTGTTCATATTTAATGTAACTTCAAGTTCATCAGTACAAACAGGAAGAGTTGTATTAAACGCCTGTTCGGTCTGGTATTCGGTTTTTTTTGTCAAAATAAGCTTTCCGCCCAGCAGGCTTTCAAGTTGTTTTGAAACTCTGGAAAGCTTTTTCTCATCATCGGAATAAACAGTAAAATACAAACCGACCTGAAAAAATTTCTCCTGCCCCCTTTGAATGGCCGTTCTTAGTTCCTCGGCATCCTGAAGCGCTGTTTCTATAGCGGGATCTCTTACGTTGCCCTTCTCCTCGCCGATTCTAATCGCTGACTGCATCTGTGCAACTTTTCTTTTTAAAACACGCATAATTGCGGCTGAATCAATTGGATAAATAAACTGCGCCATATCCATTGTAACGTCAAAATTAATTATCGGAGAAAGCCAGTTCGTATCTAAAAATCGCGGATAAGCATATACATAAAAACTCTGGGCCGTCATGCCCTCAACCCTTAT
This sequence comes from Candidatus Peregrinibacteria bacterium, assembly GCA_016928915.1. Taxonomy (GTDB): domain Bacteria; phylum Patescibacteriota; class Gracilibacteria; order UBA1369; family PNNO01; genus JAFGJT01. Next base: position 138,385 of record JAFGJT010000009.1, on the reverse strand, counting down.
CTTGTCATAATCAATCTGCATAGAAGACGGCGCAATCAAATCCCTTACCGAGGCCATCCCTTCCTGATAAAGCTTTTCAGCTTCCATTAGATTTTGTTTTTCTTCGGGATTAAGCTGTTCTATTTTACCCTCCTGCTTTGCCTTCTCTATTTTTGCAACTGATGATTCGGCAAGTTTTGCTCTGTTCTGATCACTAACGGTAAAGAAATTTTTAATATTGTCAAAAATCGAATTTTTCTTTTGCGCTTCCTGTTTTTTTTCTTCCGCTTTAGGTTCCGGCTCTTTTTTTGCTACAGGTTCTGTTTTTTTTACTTCTTCATGCTTTGCGGCGCTGCTTACCCATGCAGGAAGAGCCGAAGCATCCGGTTTCTTCTCTTCTTTTTTGGGTTCTTCTTTTTTGGCAAGCCACTCCGGAACCTGTACATCTTCTTCGGTTATCATGGTTTTTGACTCAGGCTCTGTTTGTGTTTTTATATCTTCGGCCATAATTTTTTATAAAATTTTCTTATTAGTATACCAAATTTTTCATGTTTTCTCAATCTAAATAATAACTTTTTTCAACATTTTATATGCAATTTAAATAAAATATGCTAATCTATCGTCCGGTTTTGAAAAAAAAGCCGGTTTACCTAACCCTAAATTGAAAAGAAATGGCTGATGAAAGCACAAAAGAAAATCAAAACGAATCAAACGGAAGCAATAATGAAGAGAATGCCGAAAACAACAACAATGATATAAGTTCAGAAAATGTTACTTTCGCGAAAAATCTTCAAATAAGACCGATTGCACAGGAAATGGAAGAGTCTTACCTTGATTATGCCATGAGCGTTATAGTTGCCCGTGCGCTTCCCGACGTTAGGGACGGTTTAAAGCCGGTTCATCGAAGAATACTTTATGCAATGCACGACCTCGGCTTAAGATATACGGGAGGACTCAGAAAATCTGCAACAGTTGTCGGTGAAGTTTTAGGTAAATATCATCCACACGGAGATGCTGCTGTATATGATTCTATGGTGCGTATGGCTCAGGATTTTGCAATGAGATACACTCTTGTTAAAGGCCAAGGTAACTTTGGTTCAATTGACGGGGACAGTGCAGCTGCCATGCGTTATACCGAAGCAAAACTTGAAAAAATTTCCGATGAAATTCTTGCAGATATTGATAAAGAAACGGTAAATTGGATTGACAACTACGACGGAAGACTTAAAGAACCAACCGTTCTACCATCCAAGATTCCCCAGCTTTTACTTAATGGAACAACCGGTATTGCCGTTGGTATGGCAACCTCAATCCCTCCTCATAATCTTGGTGAACTTGTAGACGGAACAGTTCATTTAATAAACAATCCCGAAGCCACAATAGAAGAATTGATGGAGTTTATTAAGGCTCCCGACTTTCCCACTGCCGGCAAGATATATGATATGGAAGCGATTAAAGCCGCATATATTAACGGACGCGGCGGAATGACTATGCGCGCCCGCGCAGACATCGAAGAGAGAAAAGGCGGTAAATACGCTATTGTCATTACAGAAATCCCCTACCAGGTAAACAAGTCCGCGCTTGTTGAAAAAATTGCGGAGCTTGTACGTGATAAAAAAATTGTTGGAATTTCCGATGTGCGTGATGAATCAAATAAAGACGGACTGCGTGTTGTTATAGAAATGAAAAAAGAAGCTTTTCCGAAAAAAATATTGAATCAGCTGTACAAAATGACTCCCATGCAGACAAACTTTAACATGAATATGATCGCGCTTGTTGACGGTATACAGCCGAGGCTTCTTAATTTAAAACAAGTACTCGAACTCTTTATTGAGCATAGGAAAATTGTGGTTACCCGCAGAACACAGTACGAACTAAAAGTGGCGCAGGACCGTGCTCATATTCTGGAAGGTTTAAAGATAGCTTTGGATAATATCGACTCGGTTATCGAAACCATAAGAAAGTCTGAAACCAAAGAAAAAGCGCATGCCGCATTAATGAAAAAATTTAAACTTTCCGAAAAGCAGGCAACTGCGATCCTCGAAATGAAGCTGCAGACCCTGGCAGGGCTTGAAAGAAAAAAAATTGAAGATGAATATACGGAAAAAATGGCGTTAATATCAAAACTGGAAGAAATCCTTGCAAAACCAAAACTGATTTTAGGAATAATTAAAGACGAACTTGCTGAAATAAAAGAAAAATACGCTGATGAACGAAGAACTGAAATCGTTCCGCAGGGTCTTGGAAAATTCTCCGAAAAAGACACAATTCCAAATGAACCTATGATAGTAATGCTGTCTAAAGAAGGATATATAAAACGTGTTCCGCCATCCACTTTCAGGGCTCAGCACAGGGGCGGGGTTGGTATTTCCGGCGTTACAACAAAAGAAGAAGACGAAATTAAAATAATAAGACACGGAAAAAACCATGATAACGCCCTGTTCTTTACCAACAAGGGGCGCGTATTCCAGCTCCCCGTTTATGAAATCCCAAAAACAATGAGACAGGCCAAAGGCTACCCGATTGTAAATCTGCTGCAGCTTGGAGAAAATGAATTCGTTACATCCATGCTTATAATAAAAGAAAAATTTGCCGGGAAGTATCTGTTTATGGCCACCCAGAAAGGAACAGTAAAAAAGACAGCTGTTGAAGATTTCAAGAATGTCAGAAAAAGCGGATTAATAGCAATTAAACTGCGTGAAGGCGATTCTCTTGAATGGGTGCGCGAAGTAAACCCCGGCGATGAAATTATGATAGTTACAAAAAACGGAAAATCAATAAAATTTAATGAAAAAGATGTGCGTGATATGGGTCGCGCATCAATGGGGGTGCGGGGAATAAAATTGAAAGATAAAGATATTGTTGTTGAGATGGATTCTGTTACAACCCCGGATGCGAAACTTTTTGTATTAATGGAAAACGGACTGGGCAAAAGCTCCAATACTGCAAATTACAGACTGCAGACCAGAGGAGGCACAGGCGTTATTACAGCCAAAATCACAGGAAAAACAGGCTGTGTGGTTGGTGCAAAAGTAATTGAAAAGACATATGAAGGTGACGTTATTATAGCTTCCAAAAAAGGAATTATGATACGAATGGGGCTTTCAAGCATTCCTGATCTCGGAAGAGCCACACAGGGAGTGCATCTGATGAAATTAAAATCGGGAGACAAGGTAAGCTCACTTTCAATTTTAAGAACCGATGAACTTATTAAGGATATAGAAGAAAGCGAAAAAGCAGCGGAAAAACAGCGAGAAAAAGAAATCAAACAGGTTGTTAAAGGTGTTGAAAATCTTGTAAAAGCTACAAAAAAATCCCCTGTTGATCCGCAGCAGACAAGCTTACTTTAGAAATATGAGGAAGTTTATAGCAATATTTTCATGCGCATTGGTCTTTGTGGTTTTTAATATACAAATTTGCTCCGCGGCAAATCCGGGCGGCGACATGGCTTTTTCGGAATCAAGTATAAAATTTTCAAACGATAGAATACTTGAAGGCAGCGCAAACAGAATTTACTGCACTGTGATAAATAACAGCGATAATGATCTTTTAGGAAGCGTGAAATTTTTTAATGAAACAGCCGGCAGACAGATTGGAAGCGACCAGACAGTATCAATATTCGCACGCGGAACCGACGATATTTTTGTTGACTGGATGCCCGGATTTGCCGGCACCCAGGTTATTTCGATTACAATCGAACCATGGATCAGTAAAGGAGATGACCCTTCAAACAATGTAATAAAAAAATCTATAAATGTATTAAAAGATACCGACCGCGATAAAATTCCCGATATTGAAGATCCGGATGATGATAATGACGGGGTCCCCGATGAAATTGATGCATTCCCTTTAGATGCAAAAGAATGGACTGATACTGACGGCGATACAAAGGGAGACAATGAGGACCTTGATGATGACAATGATGGCATTCCTGATACTGACGACAAATTCCCCCTTGATCCGACTGAGCATGAAGATACCGACAATGATGGGATAGGAGATAATGCTGATTTTGATGATGACAACGACGGTTTAAGCGATGAAGATGAAAAAATCTTAGGAACAGATCCAAAAAACCCCGATTCAGACGGAGACGGTGTTAATGACTTGCTTGATGCATTTCCGCTTGATCCCGAAGAGCAGTACGATTTTGATAAGGACGGAATAGGAGACAATGCCGATCCGGATGATGACAATGACGGAAATCCGGATGAAACTGATCAGGATGATAATAATAAATGCCCGGTTATAATTATTGACGGAAATATAAATACCGCCTTTTTAAATAAAGATTTTAGGCTTTCAGCTGAACGATCTTACGATGAAGACGGAGAAATAAACGAAATCCAATGGATAATAGACGGAGAAAAGGTTCAAACCGGAAACGAACTGATATTTAACTTCAATAGTTTGGGTACACATAAGATTCAAATCACGGCTTTTGACGATAAAAACGAGCCTTCTGACATTTTACTTGAAATTAATGTCTTCGATCTTGATTTTTATCTTACAGCAGGGCTTTTCATAACAATAATTCTCCTTGCAATTGCAATTATTTTCGAGTATATTTCAAAAGCTTTTCTAAAATTTAAGCATTAATTAATAAGAATTATGAAACAAGGTATACACCCGGTTTATTATAAAGACGCTGAAATTAAATGCGCATGCGGCAATATTATTACGGCAGGATCGGTAAACAAAGAACTTAAAACCGATATCTGCAGCGCCTGCCATCCTTTTTATACTGGCAAACAAAAGCTTATAGACTCAGCCGGACGTGTTGACAAATTTTTGGCAAAACAAAAAGTTGCCGAAGAAAGAGCGGAAATTGCGAAACAAACTCTTATGGATAAAAAAGGCGGGAAAAAAAGTGAAAAATTCATGACAATGGAAGAAATTAAAGCAATAAAGGAAAAAAATCAGCCAAAACATGAAAAACTGGATCAGTCTGTTCAGCCGGTGCCCGAAGAAATTGTGCCTGCGGAGCAAGGTGAAATGATTTTTGAAGAAAGAAAGCCTGCTGCGGCCGTAACTGAAACTGCAAAATCAGAAAAGAAACCTGCGGTAAAAACACCGGTAAAAACAGCAAAAGCTCCAAAAGTTCCAAAAGCAGCAAAAGCAATCAAAACCGCGGCAAAAAAAGCAAATGCAAAAAAAGCACAGGTTAAAAAAGCTGCTCCCAAAAAAGCTCCTGTTAAAAAATCCGCAGTTCCTAAAGCAAAAAAACCTACTGCAAAAGCTAAAAAGCCCGCAAAAAAAGCTTCAAAATAATCAAATATAATGCCTGGCAATACCTTCGGAAAGCTTTTTAAGGTAACGACATGGGGTGAATCTCATGGCAAGGCTTTGGGAGCTGTAATTGACGGTTGTCCTCCCGGGCTTTTATTAAACGAACAAGACATTCAGAAAGAACTTGATAAAAGAAAACCGGGAAAAGGCAATTTAATTTCAAAAAGAAAGGAAAAAGACAAAGTGGAAATTTTATCAGGTGTTTTCGAAGGAAAAACTCTCGGAACACCAATTTCTATGATCGTCCGAAATCATGATGCAAATTCGAAAGACTATAAAGATCTAAGAAATATTTTCAGACCCGGACATGCTGATTTTACATATTATTTAAAATACGGATTGTGGGATTTTCGCGGCGGCGGAAGGGCTTCAGGAAGAGAAACTGTTGCAAGAGTAATGGCTGGGGCGGTTGCAAAAAAAATACTTTCAAAACATACAACCATAATTAAAAGCAAAGTAATAAATATAGCTTATCCTGAAGCATACAAAGAAGGAGACTCATCCGGAGGAACAATTGAGATAATTGTGAAGAATCCACCAAAAGGGCTTGGGGAACCGGTTTTTGACAAATTGAATGCGGATCTTGCAATGGCTGTTTTTTCGATAGGCGGAATTAAAGGTCTGGAATTCGGACTGGGATTCAAATCGGCCGAGTTAAAAGGATCCGAAAATAACGATGTGTTTAATAAAACAAATAATGCCGGTGGTATTCTTGGAGGTATATCAAACGGTGAAGATATAACCATTAAAATTGCCGTAAAACCGCCTTCGAGTATTTCAAAAGAACAGACAGCTTTAACAAAAAATTTAAAAAAAGTAAAAATTAAAATTGAAGGAAGGCATGATTCATGCTTAATACCGAGGATTCTGCCTGTTATTGAAAGTATGATTGCAATTACACTTGTTGACCATTTACTAAGGCGAAACGCAATAAAATTATGAAAAATTTTCAGTTTAAAATATTAAATTGTGACAAAAAAACAAAAGCTAGAACAGGTATTTTCAAAACACCACACGGTATTATTAATACACCTGTCTATATGCCGGTCGGTACAAAAGGTGCTGTAAAAACTGTAAGTCCCGAGGAGTTAAATGATTTAGGAGCAGAAATAATTCTTGCCAATACATACCATTTATATTTAAGACCCGGCGAAAAAATCATAAAAAGTTTTGGAGGACTTCAAAAATGGACAAATTGGAAAAAGCCAATGCTTACGGATTCCGGGGGATTTCAGGTTTTCTCTTTGGCCCAGGAAAAAGGATTTACAAAAAAAAATTTAAAAACTTTGGTAAAAATTAAGGAAGATGGTGTTGAATTCAAATCACATCTGGATGGTTCTACTCATTTTTTTACACCCGAAAAAGTTATTAAAATTCAAACGGATTTAGGTGCGGATATAATTATGGCTTTTGATGAATGCGCTCCGGTTCACGCATCAAAAAAATACATAAAAGAAGCCATGGAAAGAACACACAGATGGGCGGAAAGATGTAAAAAAGAACATCAAAAAATCCAAAAAAAACGTAAAATAAAACAGGCGTTGTTTCCAATAATACAGGGAGGAATTTTTGATGATTTAAGAACCCAATCAGCAAAATTTATAGTGGATTTAAATCTTCCGGGGATTGCAATCGGCGGCCTTTCGGTTGGTGAATCAAAAGAAAAACTGTATCACATTCTTGATATAATCAATCCTTATCTTCCAAAAGATAAACCGCGGTATTTAATGGGCGTAGGATCTCCGGAAGATATATTGGAAGCTGTTTCCTACGGTATCGATATGTTCGACTGCGTTATGGCAACAAGAAATGCCAGACATGGCTCCTTTTGGACATTAAACGGTCGGTCACATCTGGCAAATACAGCTTTTAAAAACGACGGAAATCCTCTGATGAAAGGCTGCGGCTGTTACACATGTAAAAACTATTCGGCAGGTTATGTAAGACATCTGTTTATTGAACAGGAAATGCTTGGACTGCGCTTGTTAACAATTCATAATGTGCATTTTTTGGTGGATTTAATGAAACAAATACGGGAAAATATAAAAGAAGGGTCTTTCATACAGTTTAAAAATCGTTTTATTAATAAATTTAAGAATGAAAAAAAATAAAATCACAAATTATTTTTTTGAGATAGGTATGCTAAAAAAAATACTGCATAATGGTCCGCAGTGCGCCGGCGTAAAAAGAACAGACACTGTTGCGGAGCATGTTTATAGAGCCGCCGTTATCGGATACATTCTCGGAGAACTGGAGGGTCTTAATGGTGAAAAAATAGCGTCTATCGTTCTTTTCCATGATAACCCGGAATCAAGAATTGGTGATCATCATAAGGTTGCCCAGAGGTATATAGACAGAAAAAAAGCTGAAAAAAAAGTACTTAAAGATCAAATTAAAAATCTTCCCGCAAAAATTGCAGAAAAAGCTGAACAAATGTGGAATGAAATAGAAAAAAAATCATCAAAAGAGGCCATTTTGGCATATGAAGCCGATCTTCTTGAAACGGCTCTTCAGGCAAAAGAATATGCTGACTGCGGGCATCCTACTTTAAGCTGGGTTGATAATGTAAAAAAATACGTAAAATCAAAATCAGCAAAAATGATTCTAAAAGAGATATACTCAACACATTTTACAGACTGGTGGCAAGGATCGAAAAAGTGATATATTTAAAACGCTTAACTAATTATTATGATTGGATATCTGGAAGGCACAATTCAGAAAAAAATTGGCAACAATATTATTGTTAAATGCAGCGGTACCGGTTATCTGGTTCATGTTACAAAAAATCTTTTAGCTGAAACCGAAGAAAACGAACCTGTGGCCCTGTATATCCATACGGCTGTAAGTGAGGATGATATAAGGCTCTTTGGATTTCAAGAAATTGAATCTTTAAATATGTTCAAACTGTTAATAACAGTGTCGGGCGTCGGACCGAAGACAGCGCTTGAGATCATGAACAATCCCCTTTCATCGCTTAAATATGCTATTTCCAGCGGCGACTCATCTTTGCTTGTCAAAACAAAAGGCATAGGCAAAAAAACAGCCGAGAGAATTATTATTGATTTAAAGGGTAAAGTTATCAATGAAGATAAGCCTTCAGATTATGAGTGTTATAAAGATATTGATTCCGATGCTATACTGGCTCTACAAAATTTAGGTTTTAGAAAACATCAGATTGTTCAAAAAATCCAATTAATGCCGAAAAACATAACAAAGACTGAAGATATAATACGTCATTTTCTCCAAAATGCTTAAAGAAATACGAAAAAAAATTAAAAAATTCAGTGCCCTGCTTGTAATGAAACCTGAAAATATTTTTTACCTTACAGGATTTACCGGATCAAGGGGTTTAATATTAATAACAAACAAAAACGCATATTTTTATACTGATTTCAGATATTTTGAATATGCAAAAAAAACTGTCCCGAAAATTTTCAAAGTACAATTAATCAATAAAAAATGGAAAAAAGACTGGTCAGGGCTTTTAAAAAAACTAAAAATAAAATCTTTGGGCATAGAAGAAAATTTCTTTAGTTTAAAGCAATACAATGACCTTAAAAAATTATCTAAAGGAGTTAAATTAAAAGAATCCAAAAGTATTATTGAAGCATTAAGGGAAACAAAAAGCGAAAAAGAACTTATGCTCATTAAAAAAGCTCAACAAATTAATGAAAAAGTACTTAATATTATAAAAAGACATTTAAAAGCCGGTGTCAGCGAAAAACAAATTGAATGGCTGATAATTCAAGAAATTCACAATTGCGGAGGCAATGGACCATCATTCAATCCGATAGTTGCGTTCGGGAACCATACGGCAATCCCCCATCATCAAAATACGGACAGGAAATTAAAAAAAGGACATGTTGTTTTGATTGACATGGGAGTGAAATATAAAAATTATTGCTCTGATATGACTAGAACATACTTTACAGCAAAACCAACCGTACTGCAGAAGACAGTGTATGCGGCTGTGCTGGATGCGCAAAAAAATTCGATCAAAATGATCCAATCGGGAATAACCCATAAAAAAGTTATTAATGCCGCAATAAAAATTATAAAGGAAGCCGGTTATTTAAATAATTTTCAGCATGGTTTGGGGCATGGCGTGGGTTTGGAAATACACGAGGCACCAAATCTTACAGCCGAAAAATCTATTAAATTAAAAGAAAATATGGTTATGACAATAGAACCCGGAATCTACCTTGAAAATAACTTTGGCGTTCGCATAGAAGATATGGTAAAAATAACACGTAGCGGACACATAAACCTTACAAAAGCTCACAAAGAGCTCGAAAATGCCATTATCAACATATAAATATGTCTCATAAAATAGGCGTAATATTATTTCCCGGAACAAACTGCGAACTCGAAGCAATCAGAGCCTTAAAAAGATCTGGTTTTGATGTAACTTTAATAAGATGGAATGATCAAAAAATTGATTACACTTTATTTGACGGATTTTTTATGCCCGGCGGATTTGCATATGAAGACAGAGGCCGTTCAGGAATTATCGCATCAAAAGATCCGTTAGTGAAAAAAATAAAAACAGAGGCCGAAAAAGGAAAGCTAATAATAGGTGTATGCAACGGCGCACAGGTTGTTCTTGAAGCAAAAATGATTCCCGGTCTTGATAAAAATCATGTTGAAATGGCTCTGGCCTGGAATGAAAGAGTTGATAAAACAGGAAAAATTCTGGGGAACGGTTTTTATAATGACTGGATTTACATTAAAAGCACCGCCAAAAAAGGCAGATGTGCTTTTAACTGTTTTGAGGACGATCATATTATGAGAATTCCCGTTGCTCACGGCGAAGGCAGATATACAACTCTTGATACCGGCCTGCTTGATGTTTTACAAAACAATGATCAACTGGTTTTCAGTTATTGTTCCAAAAACGGTGAGGTTGTAAATGAATTTCCTATTAATCCGAATGGAGCGGTGTTAAATATTGCCGGCATATGCAATCCTCAAGGTAATGTGCTGGCTCTGATGCCTCATCCCGAAAGAACTGTGAACGGGCAGGCGATTTTTGACTCAATGAAGGCTTATCTGGACAAATCTTTCCATATAACGCTTCCTCAATTAGTTACCGCAAGAGAATCAAAGTTAATTGATGAAATTAAAAATTACGAGCAGCCCGATATTGAAATTCTGGTTGACCTTGTAATAACGGATAACGAAGAAAGAACCATTGAACACGCAGTTCAGGATATCGGGTATAAAAATGTTAAACTAAAAAAACAGACCTGTTATAAAATTGACGCAGAAGACAATGTTGATTTTAAGGAGCTGTCTAAAAAACTTATAGATTCAGGAGAACTTGTTAATCTGGCAAAAGAAATACCAACAATAATTATTAGAGACGGCTTTAAAAAAATAGAAACTACTATAAAAGAAAACGGCATTGATTATTTAACGTTCGACAAAGAAAACATCGTCGGCGACACCCTGTTGCAGACATTGAACAGTCATTTTAATATTAACGGAATCAAATCAATTAAAGTGGGGAAAAAATGGACAATTTATGCGGATAAAACAATCTCCGAAGAAATTGTAAAAACCCAGATTTTCCACAATCCCCACGCAATGGATATTTTTAAAGTCTAAAATTATGTGCGGAATTTTCGCTTACAAAGGCAGTAAAAAAAACGCCACTGAACTTGTTATCCAGGGGCTTAAAAAACTTGAATACCGCGGCTACGATTCGTGGGGGGTTGCATATAAAACAGACAGCAAAATCAATGTATATAAAGAAGTAGGCAAAATAGGCTCCTTCGATTTACAAAATGCAGAAGGGAAAATTGATTTCTCCTTACCCTGCTCTCTTGCTGTCGGCCATTCAAGATGGGCTACTCACGGAGGAGTAACGGTTGAAAATGCCCACCCCCATCTTTCTTCGGACAACTCAATTGCCATTGTGCATAACGGAATAATTGAAAATTACGCTGAACTAAAAAAAGATTTGATCAATAAAGGCTATAAATTCAAGTCAGAAACCGATACGGAAGTCATTGTCCATTTAATTCATGACAATATAAAACTGGGGCTGACAGATGCGGTTAAAAAAGCAATCGGGTATTTACACGGACGTTACGCGGTTCTTGTAATCAGCAAAGATGAAAATATTTTAATCGCCGCAAGAAGAGGATCTCCTTTGATAGTCGGATCGGGAGAAAAAGAATTTTTTATTGCATCGGATATTCCGGCTTTTCTGGAATACACAAGAAAAGTAATGTATCTGGATGATAATCAGATGGTGGTTATTAATGACCGGCCTGAATTTTTTGATCTTGAAACCGGCAAACAAATTGAAAAACGGATTGTTGAAATAAACTGGGATGCTAAAGAGGCGGAAAAAGGAGAATTTCCACATTTTATGATTAAAGAAATAATGGAGCAGAAAGAAACAATTTCGCGTGCGATTAACCAGGATGAGGATAAAATTCTTAAAATCGCCGAGGCAATTAAAAAAGCCTACGGAACATATCTGATCGGATGCGGCACAGCCGGGAAAGTATGTCTTGCGGGTTCATATTTGTTCGCCAAAATCGCAAAAAGGCATGTTAATTCAGCTTTCGGATCGGAATTCCCGAGTCTGCAGGATTTTATTACGGATAAAAGTTTAATGATAGCGGTTTCACAAAGCGGAGAAACAGCGGACACACTGGAAGCAATAGAAGTTGCAAAGAAAAAAAACGCAAAAGTACTCTCGATAATAAACGTTGAAGGCTCATCAATGGACCGGATGTCCGACTACTCAATCAATATTAAGGCTGGACCTGAAAAGGCCGTAGCATCAACAAAAGCCACCACCTCTCAGCTGGCAATTCTAACCCTTCTTGCTTATGCTGTTGCCGGAAAACTGGACGAAGGAAAAATTCTGCTTGTTGAAGCTGCGAGTAAGATAAATGACATGCTCAACCCAAGATACGAAGAACGTATAAAAACTCTAGCGGAAAAAATTATGAATCATGAAAGCATGTACGTTATTGGAAAAGGATTAAACTATCCTATGGCTCTTGAATCCGCGATAAAACTGCAGGAAGTATCATATATTCACGCAGAAGGGTTTGCAGGCGGAGAGTTAAAACACGGACCCATAGCATTAATAAGCAAAGACACCCCGTGTATAGCTATTGTGGCCAATGATGAAACTAAGCATGAAATACTGGGAAATGCCATGGAGGTTAAAGCACGCGGCGGATACATAATCGGTGTGTCCCCCGAAAATAACGAAATTTTTGATTTCTGGATAAAAGTGCCTGATGCGGGAAATGCTTCTCCCATCGTTAATATAATTCCTGTGCAGCTTCTTGCATATCAGCTGGCGGTTTTAAGAAAAAACAATCCTGATATGCCACGCAATCTGGCAAAAAGCGTTACGGTAAAATAATTTATATTCATTATTTCACAATTTTTTGGTATAATTAAAAGAAATAATGGATATTTAAATGAAAGTACAAAATACAAAGTTTGTTTGCACTCTTGGACCGTCGTCGGAATCTCCGCAGATGATAGAAAAAATGATCAGAGCGGGCATGGACTGTGCAAGGCTTAATTTTTCGCATGGTTCATACGAAAATCACGCAAAACTTATTAAAAATGTTCGAAACGCGGCAAAAAAAATCGGCGTTCCTCTTTCGATTTTACAGGATTTGCAAGGCCCTAAAATAAGAATCGGCAATATTAAAAACAAGGGGATAAACGTTGAAAAAAATCAAATAATAATCTTTACCTGCGGAAAAACAAATCCCAAAAAAATTCCTGTACAGTACAAAAACCTTTACAAAGATGTCAAAAAAGGTGGCATCATGCTAATAGATGACGGTCTTATTGAATGCAGGATAATTAAAATTACAGGCAAAGACATATATTGCAAAATTCTAAACAGCGGCATAATCAAAAAAAATAAAGGTATAAATGTTCCCGATGCTTCAATAAAAATCAATCCGGTTACAGCAAAAGACAAAAAAGATCTACAGTTCGGACTTGAAAATAACATTGATTATGTAGCCCTTTCTTTTGTAAAAGAAGCCCAAAACATCCACGATCTGAGAAAAATAATAAAAAAATCCGGGAAAAATGTAAAAATAATCGCTAAAATAGAAAGAAAAGAAGCTGTGCAAAACCTTGAAAGCATACTTGAAGCCGCGGACGGATTAATGGTTGCAAGAGGAGATCTTGCAATGGAAGTCGGTCCTGAAAGAGTGCCGATCATCCAGAAAAAAATGATTAAACTTTGTTATATGGCCGGAAAACCCGTAATAACAGCAACGCAAATGCTGCAGTCAATGACTGACAGTCCGCAGCCCACCAGGGCGGAAGTCAATGACACGGCAAACGCCATTTTCGATCACTCGGACGCAATAATGCTTTCCAATGAAACAGCTACCGGCAAATATCCCGTTAAAGCAATACAGGTTTTTGCGAAAGTTGCGGAAGCCGTTGAAAAAGAACTTAAAAAAAACAAGGAACTGCTACCAATAAGAACAGTAAATAATAAAATAAATATTTATGATGCAATGGGTTATGATGCCTGCAAGCTTGCCGAAACCATAAATGCGAACAAATTAATTATCGTTACAGGCACGGGATTATCCGCTTTATATGTAGCAAAGCACAGGCCATATACCCCGACAATTGTTATCACAAAAAATGAAAAAACAAGAAATCAACTGTCGCTGATCTGGGGACTGAACCATATAGATATCGCCAAAATTCAGGGAAAAAATTATATTGATCAGATAAAAAAACTTCTTTTAAAACACCGATGCGTCAGCAGAGGTGAAAAAGCAGTTATTTTGTACGCTTATTCCAAAGAAAAACATATTGTTTCAATAGTGATATAAAAGTATTATATTAAGGATGTAATAAAAGCCTTTGTATGCGTATTTTAGGTATTGATCCAGGGACCGCCACCACGGGATACGGAATTATTGAAGAATATAATGACGAATATAAAGTACTGAATTTCGGCTGTATAAAAACAAAAGCAGAAAAAACTTTAGAGGACCGTCTTAAAGAAATAGCATCAGATATAGATTTTTTAATTAAAAAATACAAGCCGCAGCAGGCTGCAATCGAAGAAATTTTCTTTTCGAAAAACACAAAAACTGCTATTGCGGTTGCGCATGCAAGAGGTGTTATTATCCAGAAGCTTAGTGAAAATAATGTACCCGTGTCTTCATATAACCCTTTAAAAATCAAACAGGCTGTCTGCAGCGACGGAAAGGCAAAAAAACAACAGATAATAAAAATGACACAGATACTGCTTAAATTAAATACAGCCCCTTCGCCGGATGATGCCGCAGATGCTCTTGCAATCGCTCTGTGTCATGGTAATTTTATAAGGAACAAAGCATTATACTCATGATAAAAAAAATACTCACAATTTTAAATCTTCTTCTCACTTTTACCCTGGTTATATTAACCCTGTATATTTTTAATATAATCGACATTCCTTTTCTGCATAAGACATCGGAACCGGGTGAAACCGTGCTTTCACCTTTCGGGGTAACTGAAACGGAACAAACACCTGAAGAAACAGGTGAAAAAGTTGAAAGAAAAAAATCCTATGACGAACTGATTAAAAAAGGAAACTTATATTATGAAAAAGGTTTTTATAATCTTGCGGTTGATTCTTATACCCAGGCTTCCAATGCAAATCCTTCAAAAATAGAACCCCTTATAAGAATGGGCGAACTTCAGCTTATTCTTGGAAATTATGAACAGACTAAACTTATGGGCGAAAGAATAGTAAAATTAAATCCGCAGACGGTTCAGGGAAAAATAATTTCAGCAAAAGCAAATATTGGACTTGAAGCCTTTCAGGAGGCAAAAAACATTATTGATGCGGTTATGAGCGATGAACCCGAAGTCGCATACCTGCAGGGAGAACTGGCATTATTTACCGGAGAATATGAAAGAGGCCGCGGACTTTTAAACACGGTTATACAAAATAATACTAATCAAAACGTTACAGCAAATGCGCAGAAGTTCATAGATGCGATGAATGAATTTGACACATATTCAGCCGGAGTGCATGAGCACCTTAAGGTATTGATTTCAAAAGCTTATGTGCTTGTTGATGAACCGATAATGGCAAAAGAACTGTTATGGAATGTTGTGAGAACAAACCGCGAATACCGTGACGCATGGATAATTCTGGGTTATTCATACTTAAAAATAAAAAAATTCCAGGACGCGGTGGACGCGTTAACCGAGGCAAAAAGACAGGATCCCGAAAACCCGCAAACGCTCTTCTATCTGGGGTTGGCTTACGCAGGAGCTGACAAGACAGACGAAGCCATAAAGGAACTGGAGCTTGCGGAAAAAAACGGCTATGAGCCAAAAATTCATGTAGAACAAAAGCTTGCTGAATTGTATTTTCAAAAAGAAGAATACGAAAAAGCTAACAATAAATATGAAAATGTAATAAGTCTGAATCCGACTGATGTTGATTATTTTGTTAGGCCTTTGTGGGTTTATATAGACAAATTAAATCAGCCGACTAAAGCAGTAAAACTTGCCGAAAAAGCCCTTTTGCATAACCCAAACGACCCTATGAGCTTTAATCTTATTGGCTGGGCTCAGGTAGCGGATAATGATTTTATTAACGCTAAAAAAAATCTTGAAAAAGCCATTGCATTAAATGAAAAATTTAACGCTCCGTACCTTAATTTAGGCTGGATGTTTGAAAGACAGGGCAATTTTAACAAAGCAAAAGAGTATTATAAAAAAGCGTATAACTTAGGCACCGGGGATGCTGTTGGTGATCTTGCCGCCCAAAGATATAATGCTCTGCTGCTTAAGGAAAACGAACATTTTATGGCTAATATTTTTAATTAAAAAAAATGATATTCAATTTAATAATTTTGTTCATTGTCGGCACGATATTCGGAAGTTTTTTAAGTGTACTGATTTACAGGATTCATTCCGATAAAAAAGGAATCTTTTTCGGAAGATCGCAATGTCCGGCATGCAAAAAAAAACTTTCTTTTTGTGATTTAATTCCCCTGTTTAGTTATTTGGGATCTCTCGGACGATGCAGACACTGCAAAAAACCCATAGGTGTCTGGTATTTTATTCTTGAAATGGTTTGCGGTTTGATATTGGCCGGTTTATACCTTAAATTTCCTTTTTCAGAGATGCAAAGCACATTAATATATATTTATTATGCTGTTATTAGCCTTTCGCTTATTGGGATTTTCTTTTTTGATTTGAAATACATGGAAATCCCGGAGCTGTTCACGATTCCCGTAATGGTATTGATTTTAATTGCATCAATATTTTTACCGACACCCGGAATACTTAATATGGCAATAGGCGGCGCTGCTGCTGGAATATTTTTTGGATTTCAGGTAGTGGCCAGCAAAGAACAGTGGATGGGCGCAGGTGATACGCAGGTTGGTATAATACTAGGCATGCTTTTTGGATGGCAATATTTGATTATGTGTCTTCTGATTGCTTATTTATTCGGCTCGCTAATAAGTATATTGCTGCTGGTGGGAGGTAAAGTAACTGGCAAAACGCGAATACCGTTTGCTCCGTTTTTAGTAACTGCCGGATTTATTGTGATCTTTTTTGGTGACAGTATATATAAACTTTACGAATCAACCCTTCTTTAAATACATAATATAATGGAAAACAAAGTATTATTAATGATACTCGACGGCTACGGCGAGGGTAAGGCATATAAAGGAAATGCCGTAAAACTCGCAAAATCACCAAATATTAATGCTTTGCGAAAAAAATATCCAAAATGTCTTCTTGATACATCAGGTAATGCTGTTGGGCTGCCTAAAGGTTCACAGGGAGGATCCGAAGTCGGTCATTTTACAATTGGTGCCGGCAGAATTGTCTGGCAGTCTCTCGAAGAAATAAACAGGTCAATAAAAAACAAAAGTTTTTTTAAAAAAAAGGCGTTTTTAAACGCTGTAAAAAATGTAAAAAAACACAATTCAAAACTGCATTTAATCGGAATGATTTCTGATCAGGGTGTTCACAGTGATTTTAATCATTTATTTGCCCTGTTAAAACTTGCAAAACAAAATAAAATAAAAAAAGTTTATATACATGCTTTTACGGACGGCCGCGACGTTCCCGAAAGGTCCAGTGATGTCTTTTTTAAAAAAATAGCTTCTGAAATAAAAAAAATCGGCGTTGGGACACTTTCTACCATGGTTGGCCGATATTACGCAATGGACAGGGACAGAAACTGGAAACGAACTGAAAAAGCATACGATCTGCTTACTCTCGCGAAGGGAATAAATGAAAAAAATCCGATTGAAGCATTAAAAAAACAGTATCAAAAAGGTGTGGAGTCTGATTATTATATTAAACCGGTTGTTTTTGATGAAAATGGAGTTATAGAAGAAAAAGACAGTGTGATTTTCTTTAATTACAGAAGTGATCGCGCTCAGCAGATAACCGAAGCGTTTACAAATAAAAAGTTCACCGGGTTTAAAAGAAAAAAAACAATACTCCCCTTCTTTGTATGCTTCGGGCCTTATTCGAAAATTGCACCTGTTGTATTTGAACCGCCAAAAATCAATCTAAATTTAGGAAAATATATAAGCAAACAAAAGCTTCCTCAGCTGAGAATAGCGGAAACCGAAAAATACGCTCATGTTACTTTCTTTTTTAACAGCCAGGAAAAAGACCCGTATCCTCTTGAAAACAGAATTCTTATCCCATCAAAAAAATGCCCTTCTTATGCGCAGAAACCCGAAATGAGCGCGAGAGAAATAACTTCTGCGTTATTAAAAGAATTCAAAAATAAAGAATATAAACTTATTGTATTAAACTTTGCCAACGGCGATCTTGTGGGCCATTCCGGGGATTTAAAAGCTACAATTAAAGCGGTTGAAACCCTGGATAAATGTATCGGGAAAATTATCCCTGTTGCAAAAAAACTTGGCTACCATATTCTTTTAACCGCTGACCACGGTAATGCAGAATATAAAATCTATGAAAAAACAGGTGAAGAATGCCCTTCTCATACATTAAATCCTGTAATTTTTATTTTGATCTCGGATAAATATAAAAATGCCAGACTTAAAAAACGCGGCGGTTTATGCGATATTGCACCCACAATACTTGATATATTGGGGATGAAAAAGCCAAAAGAAATGACCGGAAAATCATTAATAATAAAAAAAATAGCATGAAAGCTGTAATACTGGCGGGCGGAGTAGGAACAAGACTCTGGCCTGTAAGCAGAATGAAAAAGCCAAAACAGTTACACAAACTGACCGGCACAAAAACCATGCTCCAGGAAACATTAAAACGTATCTCTTTTTTGAAAAAAAATGATATTTATATTGCTACCAACAAAGAATTCGTTAAAGAAACCACAAAACAGCTTCCGAAATTTCCAAAAAAAAATATCATAATCGAACCTGCCTTGCGAGATACGGCAACCTGTATAGGTTATGCTGCAACGCTTTTAAGCATCAATCATCCTCATGAAGTTATGGCAATAATTTATGCAGACCATATTGTTAAGGATGCAAAACAATTTAAAAGAAAACTGCAAACAGCTGAGAAAGCAGCAAAAAAATACAACTCGCTTAACATTATTGAAGTCAAGGCGAGGTTCCCCAATGTTAATCTTGGATGGGTAAAAGTTGGAAAAAGAATAGACACAATTGATGGAAATATAATTCTTGAATTGAAAGCATTTACCGAAAAACCTGATTATAAAAAGGCATTAAGTTTTATAAAATCGAAAAATTATTTGTGGAACACTGGAATGTATGTCTGGAAAATAAATACAATTCTCGATAAATACAAGAAACACCTACCCGATACTTATAATAAGTTAATGAAAATCAAAGCTTCCGTCGGAACAAAAAAAGAAAAGTCCGTAATTGAAAAAGAGTATTCCGCCTGCCAAAAAATATCAGTTGACTACGCAATTATGGAGAAAGTTAAAACCACGGAAGTTAAAATAATTCCGGCGGATTTTGGGTGGAGCGATGTGGGCACATGGGAATCAATCCATGATGAACTTTCAAAAAACAAATCCAACAATATAATTTTCGGAAAACATCTTATTATAGATACAAAAGGCAGTGTTATAAGAAACGATAATCCCAAAAAAATAATTGCAACAATCGGTCTTGAAAATATCGCAGTTATAGATACCAAAGATGCCCTTCTTATCTGCCCTCTTTCAAGATCCCAGGATGTAAAAAAGATCGTGGAAATGCTTAAAGATTCAAAAAAGTATTTATAACTTTCCAAAAACGCCGATTTGCACTATAGTATTGAGGCAAATAATTCGGTATACATGGATATGATGCAAAACCCGGTACAAATAAAACTAAAGCCATGGGGACGTGAAATATGGTTTGCTGAAACAAGCCATTATGCGGGCAAAATCCTTGAGCTTAAAAAAGGACACAGGTTTTCCCTTCAGTATCACGAAAAAAAGAAAGAAACACAATATTTAAGATCAGGAAGGATTAAAATGACCTACGGACAAAACAAAGAAAATCTGATGGAAAAAATTTTAAATCCAGGTGACAAATTTGATATTCTTCCATATACTATTCACCGTGCCGAAGCCATTGAAGATTCAGAAATTTTTGAGGTATCAACCCCCGAACTTGATGATGTTGTAAAACTACACGATGACTACGGCAGAAAAGGCAAAGGCAATAATGAAGATATAGATATCAATTTACATAAACAACTTAAAAACTAAGATTTAATCCAAAATTCTATGAAAGGCAACAACCTGCTTAAAGTCATTATTATTCTTGTCGTGGCGGCAATTTTAGGTTTCCTCGATTTGCCACCGAATATAAAAGCTCCATATCTTTCATGGGCTCCTGATTTTATTAAAAATCAGCAAACTCACCTTGGTCTTGATCTTCAGGGAGGATCTGAGCTTGATTATAAAATCGACTTAAGAAAAGTACCTGAAGCTGACAGAAAAAATATTGTTGAGGGTGTTAAAGAGGTAATAAACAGACGTGTAAATTCACTCGGAGTTTCGGAACCAAATATTTTTATTTCCGAAGTGGCTGATGAAAGCCATATAGTAGTAGATCTTGCTGGTGTAGATATTGAAGAAGCCAAAGAGATCATAGGTAAAACAATTCAGCTCGAATTTAAAGAACAAAAAGAAGCAACAATTGATCCCAATGAAAAATCCGCAATAGAAAATGAAGCCAACGAAATACTGCGGGCGGTTAAAGCCGGAGAAGATTTTGTAATGAAAGGAAAAGAAGAAGAACTGTCAAATCCTGGAAGAGTCACGTTTTTTGAATCAGAATGGAAATATAAAGATGAAATCAATAATGATATTGCAGATAAATTATTTTCTTTAAAAAAAGGCGAGGTTTATCAGGGCACCGTAGACTCCGGCGGTGAATATACGGTTTCATCTGACGGACGTCTTGTTGAAATGACCTCAATCAACCTTCTTAAGCTTTTAGACTCGCAGGATGCGGAACGCACCATTACCACTCAAAGAAAAGTTGGCATAAGTCACATTTTAATTTCCTACCAGGGAGCGGAGCGGGCCGATGAATCCGTTATAAGAACAAAAGATGAGGCAAGAAAACGCGCCGAAGAAATACTTACAAAATTAAAAGGCGGTGAGAAATTCGAAGATGCTGCAAACGAATTTACAGACGATCCGTCAGGTAAAAATCAAGGAGGTGTTTTAAACGATCCTGCCGGAGATGGTCTATACACACAAGCGTTTGAAAGTGCGGCTCTTGCATTAACTCAATCGGATCAGCTGTCGGAAATCGTGGAAACCGAATTTGGTTTTCATATATTAAAAGCGGGAACCATAACCCCATCCACTGAGAGAAAAGAAATCCAAAAACAGATAAAATATGCAAAAATATCATATTCAACTATACCGAATCCTTGGAAAGACACCCCGTTGAGCGGGCAACATTTTAAACATGCTTTTGTTGATACAGATGACTATTTCCAGCCTTTTGTTTCAATAGAATTTAATGATGAAGGCGCAAGGCTCTTTGCTGAAATAACAGAAAGAAATATAGGAAAACCTGTTGCAATTTTTGTAGGCGGGGATATGATTTCGGCTCCAACGGTTCAGGTTAAAATTCCCGACGGCAAAGCAAGAATAACGGGCAATTTTACACTACAGGAAGCTAATGCGCTGGCTCGTGATTTAAATACAGGAGCAATCCCTGCGCCAATTATTCTTGCCGGTCAGTATACCATCGGGGCGACTCTCGGGCAGGAAGCTTTAAACAGCAGTTTATGGGCGGGTCTTATAGGTATTTTCCTTGTGGCTGTATTTATGATTGTATATTATCGTCTGCCGGGTTTAATAGCGGTAATCGCATTAAGTATATATTCAGCCATACTGCTGTTTTTAATACAAAGCACTCTGCATACCGTCCTGGCAGCATTCATAGCGGTAGGTATGTTTATTTATCTCATGCTTAAAGTATTAAATTCCAAAGATAATGGATGGGAAAAACTGTTAACATCAACTCTGGCTGTTTTTGCCCTGTTTTTTATAGTTTATCTCCTGGCAAATCCAATAGTACTAACACTTGCTGGCATTGCTGGTGTAATTCTTTCTATCGGTATGGCGGTTGATGCCAATATACTCATATTTGAACGAATAAAAGAAGAAATGCGTACAGGGCAGCCACTTAGCGCTGCTTTAGAAATCGGTTTTGACAAGGCATGGAACAGTATCCGCGATTCAAATTTTTCATCATTAATTACCTGCGCAATTCTGTTTTTCTTTGGATCTTCAATAATTCAGGGATTTGCCTTTAACCTCGCGGCAGGTATTCTGGTTTCAATGTTTACCGCAATAACTATAACCAAATCATTTATAAAACTTTTTGTTGGAACAAAACTTGCATCTAACGAATTTTTGTTCAACTCAAAGCCAAAAAAAGCGCACAAAACTTTAAAAATTATTGAAAATACTAAAATCTGGGTTACGCTTTCTGGAACAATGCTTGGCATATGCGTGATAGCTCTCTTTGCATGGGGTCTGCCGGCGGGTCTTGACTTTACCGGAGGAACATTGATGCAGATTAAATTTGAAAACGAAGTTAAACCCGAAGAAATAAAACTCGGACTTGAAGAAATTGGCAAAGAAATTTCATCGCTCCCCGCTC
This sequence comes from Candidatus Peregrinibacteria bacterium, assembly GCA_016928915.1. Taxonomy (GTDB): domain Bacteria; phylum Patescibacteriota; class Gracilibacteria; order UBA1369; family PNNO01; genus JAFGJT01. The sequence continues at coordinate 115,985 of JAFGJT010000009.1, read as the reverse complement.
CCGCCCCGGCCGAAGAACCTATTGCAACCGTCGAAACTCCTTCAATTGATCCTGTAATAGAATCAGGCTCCGAAATTCTCGACCTTTCAACGGCAAATATTATTGCTTCAAGTGAAGGTTATATCATCAAGACAAAATACATGACCAACGAGCAGCACGATACGATTATTAGTAAACTTCAAGAAAAATTTGGTGAACTTGAAGAAATAAAATTCACAACAGTCGGTCCGGTGGTTGGTGATGCAATGAAGTCAAAAGCCACGCTGGCTATAATTGTTGCCTTAATCGCTATTGTTCTTTATATAGCATTTGCGTTTAGAAAAATACCAAGAAACTTAAGCCCGTGGAGGTTTGGTATATGCGCGATAATCGCCCTTGCTCATGATGTACTTTTAATAATTGGAATTTATGCAATATTCGGGTTTATTTTTAAGGTTGAGGTGGATGCTCTATTTATAACGGCCTTGCTTACCATCCTCGGATTCTCAGTGCATGACACAATTGTTGTTTTCGACAGGATTCGTGACAACTTAAAACATATTAATAGAGAAACAAGTTTTAAGGATGTTGTAAATATTGCTTTGACTCAAACAATGGCCCGTTCAATAAATACCTCGTTCTCAACATTATTAACATTAATGGCACTGCTGCTGCTAGGCAGCTCAACCCTTTTCTGGTTTGTTCTTGCGCTTGTACTGGGTGTGATTATAGGTACATATTCTTCTGTTTTTGTAGCCAGTACGGTTCTTGTATGGTGGGATAAAAGAACAAAAAAGGCTTAAAAAATAATCAGATTATGCTAAAATAGACCAGCAAAATACTTCTGGTCTATTTTTTTAGCGCCCGTAGCTCAATTGGATAGAGCATCGGTCTTCGGAACCGAGGGTTGGGGGTTCGAATCCCTCCGGGCGTACCATATACCCCGTCTTCGGGGTATATCCGGCCAACCAAGGCCGCAAATAATAAAAACAAACCCCGTCTTCGGGGTATAAGCGGCCAACTAAAGCCGCATATAATCTAATTAATTAACTCCTAAAATTATGGCCGGTGAAATAATCAAAGCAAATACCCTTAAGGAAGCCGAAGAGCAGATAATCTCAATCTATAAATATAAAAGTGTTGAATTCATTCCTGCAACAAAAGAGGAATATGATAAAACCGAACAAAGTGAAAGAACCGACAGCGATAACCATATAAACCTTGAAAGGCTTGGCAAAGACACCAAATTCGTTGATCTGGCTTATTACAAATATCTAAATGACAAATGGGAAATATACAGAATCGATCTTGCGGATGAAGAAAAGAAGGTTCAGAAACAGCTGTATTTTAAGATTTTGCCGAGAAGTGACATTTAAGACCTCTGTGTTTTCTGCCGATATTATAAAAGTTGGAAAACATCTTGAGACCGTGATCAAACATACCGAAATTAAAATTTTCAATTGATACGCATTCTAAAAGAAGATCAAGTATTTCTTCCCAGACCTGGTTATATTTATTTCTTTCCAGTCCGAATTCTTTGCGTATTTGAGAAGCTCTGCCGGAATAAATCAATTGATTATATTTTTCTTTATTTTCAGATATATGGTCATAAATAGCTCCCTTCGAAATACCAATATAATCGGTCACATATTCCCAGATATCGTTATATTTTTCGTCTTGTATGCAGAAATTTTGGCGCAGCATCGCGGGTCCTATACTTTTATAAAGACCGCTTATATAGTTTGAGTGCACTCTGACGCAATATTTCACAGCTTCTTTCTCAATTACAAGATAATCAAAAACAATATCCCAAAGATTGTCATCGTTAATATTTAATTTTTTTCTTAAAGCGTAAGGACCATTTTTTATATAAAAATCCATTACTTTATCTTTATGCTTATCCAGCATCAAATAAATTCTGGTTTTAAAGGTTTGGGAATGCATGTGTTTATTAACAAAGGAAGTTATTATAAACTTAATTATAAATTTGTCAACAATATATATAAATTTAATCTGTTTAAACGAGTTTGAAATAACTATATTTTATTTATGAAAAAAATCACAAAAAAATCAATAATAATGGATGTACTAAAAGAATATCCGGAAACCTTTGATATTTTTATTGATCACGGAGTCGCCTGCATAGGCTGCCACGCCGCTGAATTCGAAACTATAGAACAGGGCATCGGCATGCACGGCATTGATGTCGATAAATTTGTTGAACTTTTAAACGAAAAAATAGCTATAGGAAAGAAAAAATAATCTTACCAGCACTGTTTAACGGTGTATTTCAGAGTATTCGTCTCCCCTGCTTTAACAGGAACATTAAATTCATACGTGTACTCATCTTTCTTTTCGGGCTCATAGTTGCTGTTTGAAGTTGAAACATCAATGCCCCAAAATGTTTCAACAACCTTAATTTCAACATCTTCCTTTTTGTGATTGCGCAGTTCAATCTCAATATCCTGATATTGGCATCTTGAGCCGTAATCAAGAATTGAACCCGTTCCTTTTGAATCTGTTGTCTTTTTTTCAACAGCAATATCGAAAGCATTTCCCATAAACACCTCAATATCCTCATCTTCGGGAGTATGATCGATCTGGTCTTCTCCTATAAACTGCAGTGCACCTGAAGAATCTTCTTTATATACGCGTATAATCCCTTTTGGAAGTGGCAAACCGAGTCCGGCCTCTTTGCTGTTCTTGGTTTCAAGCATAACGCGAATTTTATTCCATGCTTTATTACTGTCGTAAACGAAAACTTTTTTTACACCAACATCTTTTGCGTTCAATAATGAAATCTGTTTCTGTTGATTATCCTTTAAATTTGTTTTTCGGCCAAGAGTATACAAATGATATTCAAAAAATGATTCTTCGGCAAAACCGCCTGCTCTTACAGCACTGTCAGCCATAGGCATCGCCTCTTCATAATATTTATTGGCAACCGGAGGCTGAATGACGTTTACATCCCCGGCCACAAGCTTTAATGTTGCGTTAGGATATGCGGTCCCGGAAGTATTATTGATTGTTGTCCATCCTTTAATATCAAGTTTGTTGTCATCTTTGTTTACTTTAGCAACATAGTCCGCGCTCCACGTTAAACCGCCTGTTAAATATGTTGTCTGTGTTTGCCTTTTTCCGGCTTTTTCAGCAAAAATACTCCATACAAGAGTAGGTTTTGTAATTAATCCTTCGGGCAGTTTTCCAAACTGAACGCTTTCGGGATCTCTTACAGCAACAATCCCATCGCCCGTATCGATTGTTATACCGTCCAGATAGCTTAAAAGTTTACCTTTATATTCTTTTGTCCCGTTATCTACTTTTGAAACAACAGTTAAATCCTTGCCGAGATATTTTTCCAAAAGTTTATTAAAAGAAACAAGATCAAATTCATAGGTCTGTTCAACCACTTCCGTATCTTCATTCTGCAAATCTTTAAAAATAACAGAAGATGGATTGATTTTTGACGGCACATCCTTGTATTTCACCTGATTATATCCCTGAGCCAGATCAAGTTCTCTTGCTTCCTTAACAAGAGCGAGATTCTGGTTATATACGGTCACCTGCGTTTCGCCCGCCTGCACACCCTCGCTGTCCTGCGCGAGCAGTCCTACAAATTGCTCAGGCTTATCGCTGCTTAATGTTTTGGTATATTTAATGGCATCTTCGGTTCGGGCTGACTGAGGCTGATTAAGGCTGTAGACATAAGCGAAAACGCCTATCGCTCCCACAAGAAAAAACACAACAAACATTTTTAAAACTGTTGATGAATTGAGCTTCATAAAACGAATTGTTATAAAATCTACCTTATTTTATACCAGAAATAATGTCTCTTCACAAACACTAATAACATCTATACAATTTAGTCCTAAAATATGTAGATTATGAACAATTATGCGGAAGTCTGTCTTAAAAGACGGATGCCAAAAAATCTTGAGATATTAAATTATCAAATCCCCTCAAATCTTAAAGATTTAAAAGAGGGAAGTTTGGTAAAAATACCGTTACGAAATTCATATATTGAAGGGGTTGTAATGCATAAAACCGGGGTAAAACCGAATCATCCGGTAAAAGACATTCGCGAAATATTATTTAATCATCCTGTTTTGTCGGCCTGGCAGATTAAACTGGCCAAATGGATAAGCCTGTATTATAAAGCCCCAATCCAAAAGGCGGTTAATCTATTTCTGCCTCCGAAATTTTATAAATTTGAATATGAACCCGTCTTAACAAAAGAAATCCTTAAAGAAAAACATATACTTACTGAGGAGCAAAACAAAGCATATCAGAAAATCCTTAAAACAAACAAAATAAGCCTTCTTAAAGGCATAACCGGATCGGGCAAAACCGAAATTTATCTTCATCTGGCGGAAAAATTTATCAAAGAAGGCAAGCAATGCATTCTAATAGTGCCTGAAATATCATTAACTCCGCAGATGGTAGAATATTTTGAAAGAATTTTCGGCAAAAACGTGGCAATACTACATTCACGACTAACCGAAAAACAAAAATCAATGGAATGGATGAAAATATTTTTAAATGACACTCCGGTTATTATAGGCCCGCGCTCTGCAATATTTGCTCCGGTAAAAAATCCGGGGCTTATTATTCTGGATGAGGAGCACGAATTCACTTATAAACAGGAGCAAACCCCTAGATACAATACTGTTGATGTAATAAAAAAAATATTTGAATTTACCGGCGTTAAAGTGGTTCTTGGCAGCGCTACGCCTTCAATTGCATCATATTATGACGCCCTAAAAAACAACTTTGAACTTGTAGAACTAAATCAAAGAATCGGCGGCGCCATGCTTCCTGCGGTAACGCTGGTTGATTTAAGGAATGAATTTGAAAAGAAAAACTACTCAATTCTAAGTGAACTATTGCAGGAAAAAATCAAATCAACATTAAATTCCGGCAAACAGGCGATACTTTTTTTAAACAAACGCGGATCCGCATCCGCTGTCGTTTGCCGTGAATGCGGTTATATGGAAAAATGCCTTTCCTGCGATATGCCCATGACATACCATAAGATAATGCCCGAAAGCGGAATAAAAAAACCGTCATTAATCTGCCACCATTGCGGAAAAATCACCGCACCCCCATTAAAATGCCCAGTCTGTGGAGGATTAAATATTAAATATGTTGGGGCGGGAACGCAAAAAGTTGAAGAAGAAATAATAAAAATATTTCCAAAGGCAAAAGTTGCCCGGGCTGACCGTGACACAATGTCAAAACGGGGTTCTTTTGAAAAAATCTATGAAAAACTAATAAAAAAAGAAATCGACATCCTGATAGGTACACAGATGATCGGCAAGGGACTGCATCTGCCAAACGTTAATTTGGTGGGTGTTATTCTGGCCGATATCGGGCTGCATTTCCCGGACTTTAGAAGCTCCGAAAGAACATTTCAGCTTTTAACCCAGGTTGCCGGAAGAGCCGGAAGAACGGATATTCCCGGAGAAGTGATAATACAAACATATATGACCGAAAATATAGCCATCAGTCTTGCGAAAACTCATGATTATGACAGCTTTTACAAATATGAAATCGAGCAAAGAAAAAGTTTTAATTACCCACCCATTTCAAAGCTGATAAAACTGACCTTTGTTGATCCGAACCCAAAAAAAGCCCTTCTGCAAGCGCAAAAAATCAATAACATATTAAAGGAAATCGCTCCGCACACATATCGAATCACACTTTATCCGGCTCTCATCTTTAAGATGAATAACAAATACAGGTGGAACATATTAATTCAGGGGCACGCTCCTGAGGAAGTAATACAAAATGTTGAAATTCCGGAAAACTGCAGAGTTGATGTTGACCCTATTTCAATCGGCTGAATTATACGGGTTAAAGAAAACTGGCAAAGAAAAGAACTATAGTTTATACTGATTTTTGATTATTGATTAACCGAAACTGAATGAAGCGCATATTATCGGGGATTCAGCCGTCCGGCAGCCCTCACCTTGGCAATTATCTGGGCGCAATGAAACATCATATTGAAATGCAGAATAAATTTGAGGCTTATATTTTTATTGCAGACCTTCATGCTTTAACCACAGTAAAAGATCCTGAAAAAATGAAGGCAATGTCGCTGGACATGGTTCTTGACTACCTGGCTCTCGGACTTAATCCCGATAAAACGGTTTTTTTCAGACAAAGCGACGTACCGGAACATACATATTTAAAATGGATTTTTGACTGCATTACCCCTCACAGTCTTCTTGAAAGGGCTCATGCGTGGAAAGACGCTCTTGCAAAAGGCAAAAAGGAACCTACGGCAGGTCTGTTTAATTATCCGGTTTTAATGGCGGCGGACATTCTTTTATATTCTCCCGATCTTGTCCCCGTGGGAAAAGACCAGAAACAGCATGTTGAAATAGCTCGGGATATCGCGGTTAAATTTAATACAACCTTCGGGGAAACATTTAAACTGCCGGAACCTTATATACCCGAAGCTTCAGCAACAATAAAAGGGACCGACGGTGAAAAAATGAGCAAAAGCTACGGAAATGTTATTGAAATGTTTGCCGAAGAAGCGGTCATAAAAAAGCAGGTTATGAGTATACAGACCGATTCAACCCCGCTTGAACAGCCGAAGGATCCTTCAAAATGCAATGTTTATTATTTGTATTCTCTGTTTGCCGAAGAAAAAGAAAAAAAAGCTCTTGGAAATAAATACCGGGCGGGAAATTTTGGATATGGCGATGCAAAAAAACTGCTTCTGGATAAACTTTTGGACTATTTCGGCCCTTACAGAAAAAAAAGAATTGAACTATCCAAAAATTTAGATTACATTAATAAGGTATTAACCGAAGGCTCGAAAAAAGCGAAAATGGAATCGGAAAAGATGCTTGAAAAAGTCAGAAAAAATATAGGAATCGTCCACAAATTTGCTTAACCATATATGGCCACTAAATACATATTCGTCACCGGAGGTGTCTGCTCTTCACTAGGAAAAGGTATAGCTACCGCATCTATAGGCACCCTCCTTAAGGCCTGCGGTTTTAGTGTATTTACACAAAAACTTGACCCGTATATTAATGTTGATCCGGGAACAATGAGCCCTTTTCAGCACGGCGAAGTATTTGTAACAAATGATGGCGCCGAAACAGATCTTGATTTGGGACATTATGAAAGATTTATTGACGTAAATCTTTCGGCACAATCTTCAGTAAGCACGGGCAAAATTTATTCCCATGTTATAGCCCAGGAAAGACAGGGAACTTATCTTGGCGGGACAATTCAAATAATTCCCCATATTACCAATGAAATTAAAAGACGAATCAGAGAAGCGGCAAAAAAAAGCAAAGCAAATATTATTCTTGTTGAAATCGGAGGCACCGTGGGAGACATAGAAGGGCAGCCTTTTCTGGAGGCAATAAGACAGATGCGTCAGGAAGAAGGCGCGGAAAACACTTTATTTATTCATCTTACGCTTCTTCCATACCTTCAGGGTTCAAAAGAACTTAAAACAAAACCCACACAGGCATCGGTCAGAGAACTTCGATCAATTGGAATAATGCCGGATTTTATTTTCCCAAGAGCGGATTATCCTATAGCAAAAGAACTGCTTAAAAAAATAGCATTATTCTGCGACGTTCCACAGGATCATGTGATTCCTCTGCAGACACTATCCTCAATTTACGGCGTTCCTCTTTTGTTTAAAAATTACAACGTTGCACCGTTGATAGCCAAAAAATTGCAGCTTGGAAGAGTCAGGCCCAATTTAAAAGAGTGGGAAAAGGTCGTGGAAATGATAATGAAAGAAAGAGAACCTTTAAAAATCGCATTGGTCGGTAAATATACAGGGCTTGATGACGCTTATTTAAGTGTGATCGAATCACTAAAAATCGCCTGCTTCCATCAAAACCGGTCGCTTGATTTGATATGGATTGATGCGCAAAAACTCGAGGAAAAAGATGAAAAATCATGGAAAAAACTTAAAGAAGCTGCAGGAATAGTGGTGCCCGGAGGATTTGGAATACGCGGCACCGAAGGAAAAATTATGGCCGCCAATTATGCAAGAACAAATAAAATTCCTTATCTCGGCCTCTGCCTCGGCATGCAAATAATGACAATTGAATTTGCCAGGTCCGTGCTTCAAAATCCTCTAATCACTTCGGAAGAATTCGATGAAGACAAAAAACTTAATCCCAAAGAATATATTATTCATTTCTTGCCCGGCCAGTCACAGGAAAGAGCTAAAGGAGGAACGTTAAGGCTTGGAGAATATCCGTGCAGACTGGTGGCCAACACAAAAACAAAAAAATTATATGGGGATGTTAATGTTGTACACGAACGACACAGACATCGCTATGAATTCAACAACATTTACAGAAAAAAACTTGAAGCAAAAGGCCTAATAGTGGCAGGGGTTTATCAAAAAGAAAATCTTGTTGAAATAGCTGAAATCAAAGATCATCCTTTTATGATAGGATCACAGTTCCATCCTGAATTTTTATCCAGACCGCATCGACCTCATCCGTTATTTTACGGCTTTATAAAAGCTGGTATTCAAAAAAAGGCTTGAAAAGAGTATAATAAAGGGTAGATAAACAAAATAAAAATGGCACAGTTTAAATATATTGTGGTTAACAAAGAAAACAGGCAGCTTTCAGGACTTGTTGATGCCCCCGAGGATCAAACGGCAAGACAGGAGCTTCAGGATCTTGGCTTTTCAATAATTTCACTTGAAAAAGTTGAAGCGCATAAAGGAGCAGAAGAAGAAATCGGCATGCTGTTTGAATTTTCCGGAATTGATGCCCACAACCGCAACATTGCAGGAACCATACGGGGCGAAAGCAGGTATGAAGCCTTTAAAAGGCTTATGGCTGAATATCAGCTGGACGTGAAATATATTATTCAAAACAATTTAAACGAAAAAGAAAAAGAAGAACAAAAAAAAGCCGGCATTTTCGATTTGATGAAAATATATCAGGAGGAAGTAAAAAAAATGACCAACCTTTTTCATGAAAAAAAGATAAAAAATATAGACAGGGCGTTTGAAAAAGAAAAAGCTCTTTTAATGAGACAGGTTGATTACGTGCTGAAAAAAGTAAATTCCGCCGTTGATGAATTCGGAGAGGCATTGGAACCCCAAGACAAACAAACCATAATCACATATGTTAACAAAATACTTCGGTTAAAAAGTTCTACAAACCTGGAATATTTAAGAAATTCCTGCACAAGCCTTCTGGAATTTATTCAAAAAACTGAAATAAACGTAAAAAAACAGGAATTCATTGATAAAAAGATGGAACTTCTTGCTGAAACCCAAAATTTAATAAACAGCATACAAAAACACAAAGATTTTACTGTTACCGATGATTTGGAGGACAAGCTGTTGCGCTGGCGGAAAGACAATGTACAAAATGCGGAAAAATTAACCGCAAGTATTAAAATTCAAGATTTTTTTGTTTCATATCTGATAAAAATAATACATCAGGACCCGGAACTGCGAACCCAAAAGAAAGAACTTTCAAAAATCAACAATCAGTTAAGACAATATTATACATTGTTAATTAAAAGCCCAAAACCAACCGACAAAGTGGAGATACAAAAAACAATAAAAAAACTTAAATCCAGCAAAAAAATACTTAAAAGCAATATTAAAACTTTAAAAAAGAGAACGGCCAAAGAACAAATTATTGCGGGCGATCTGAACATCTTTCAGAAAACTCTCGATTTTATAAACGGATTAACCGGATGGCTGCTGTTTTTTTACCTGGTTTTTTATTTTATTGCGGGAATAACAATTTCCAAACAGGTACCCTATATTAACGATGTTCCTTCTGTATTTTATATTTTCCAGACAGGAAGCATTAAATACCTGTTGCCTGTTATATTTTTACTGCATGCCGCGACAAGTTTAAAACTTAATTTATTCAGAAAAAACATTTTCTCTGATTTTGTGATTTTTCCTTTATTTGTGATATTTTCTCTGCTGGTTGTTTTTAACTTTTAAATTGCAGGAATAGCGATTATTAGTTAAAATTCCAGAGAATTTATTTTCTTATGTTTCCCATAATTATACAAATAGGCCCCATTATTATTTATTCGTTGTGGCTTTGTACGGGCCTGGCTTTTATACTTGGCGTATTTATTTTCACTTCGCTTGCTAAAATGAAAAGGCTTCAGCTTAACTTCATTTATAATAACAGCATAAAAATATTTGCTGCCGCAATTATTTTCGCCCGTCTGTTTTTTGTAGTTGAAAACTATCAAATTTATTTTCAGGAACTGAATCTTGATGCGATTTTGAATGTTTTTTATATATGGGATAAAGGATTATCTTTTCTGGGCGGGTTGTGCGGCATAATAATAACATTGGCTTATTTTTCATATAAAGAAAAAGAACAAACAAAAAAATGGCTTGATATTCTGACGATTTCAACTATCGGCGGTTTGGTGCTGGGGCACATCGGAAGATTTTTTGACGGATCATCATATGGCAATACTACGGATCTGCCGTGGGGTATTCTTTTTGAAAGTCCGTCAATCAAATATGCCGTGCCTATACACCCGGCACAGTTATATGCGGCGTTATACAGCCTTATTATTGGCGGAGTTTTATTTCTGTTTTTTTTAAAAACAAAATTCAAAGCCGGCATTGTAACAGTTATCGGCACCGTCAGCTATTTTACAATGGTGTTTTTGGAAGGATTTATAAGAGGAGATGATACTGTTATTATCATGTCTTTGAGACTCGAACAGGTATTTGCGCTTATTGTAATAATGATTGTGACTGGATCTTATTTAATAATTCATTATAATAATAAACGAAAATCAATAAAGCCTGACAAAATTTAAAATGCCAAGTTTTAAAGAATTAGTTGAGTGGTTCATTCAGCCCGGAGTATCAAGAATTTTTCTTATATGTTTTATTATATATCTGCTTCTTCTTTGGGCTGCTTTAATAATCTGGACAACAAAAGATATAATTTCAAGAACCAATAATATAATTTTACAAATAGTATCAATTATTTTGGCTGTGGTATTGAATATTTTCGGGGTGCTGATCTATCTGGCAATCAGACCTTCAAAAACCCTTATAGAAAAGTTTTTTGAGGATTTGGAATATGAAGCTCTTTCAGATTCGGTGATAAAAGAAAAGAAAAAAAACAAAAAATTCAAGAATAAAACAAAATAATTCTCATAAATTATTAATATAATACCCATACTATGGAATATCTAAGCTATCTGTTCAGTCCGATACCGGGAGCTGCATTTAATTACACCCTTTGGATAATTATTTACGGCAGTGCGCTTATATTAGCCGCAATACTGTTGAAAGTATTTTTTTCAATGAATAAAAACAATAAAGCTCTTAAAAGGACATTTAGAAGCGCTCCGGGTCAGTTGGTATGGTGCGGAATTTCAATAATTATGCTGGCGTTATCAAGATCATCCGGCATACCCTACTTAAGTATGAGGTTTTTTCTTTTTGCAGTAATCGCACTGTCAATTTACTATATTATAAAAAATATTTTAAAAATCTTTTATACTTATCCTAAAATGAAAGATCTGGTTGAAAAACCCGAATCACATACAGCAAAGAAGGTCTATACAACCAAAAAGAAATAATTATTCAATATCAAGAATTTCATATTCAACAATGCCCGCGGGAACGTGAATTTTGATCCTGTCCCCTACTTTTCTGTCAAGAAGAGCCTTGCCTACGGGTGACTCGTTTGAAATCTTATTATCCCAGTCAGCTTCGGTTGAACCGACAATAATGTAATCAAGAGTTTTTGAGCTTTTTGAAGACCGGTTTTTAACTTTAACTGTTGATCCAAGCTGAACTGATTTTCCGTCCGATTTCTTCTTGTCATCAATAATTTTTGCATATTTAACCTTATCCTCAAGTTCAATAATACGGCCCTCAACAAACGCTTGTTCGTTTTTTGCCTCCTCATATTCTGAATTTTCGGAAAGATCGCCATAGCTGATTGCTTCTTTAATCCTGTCTGCGATTTCTTTTCTTTTTATATTTCTAAGATAATCAAGCTCCTCCTTAAGTTTTTTAAAACCGTCTTTCGTGACTAATGTAACTTTATCTTCATTATTTGCTGATGCTGGCATATTTTTTGATATTAAGATTAATTTGGACGAATTTTGATGCTTGTTGGATGCTCTTTGAGCTTCTGCAGCACTTTTGCCTCAATCTGTCTGATTCTTTCGCGGGTCACATTAAATTCATGTCCCACTTCCTCAAGGGTATGCCCCACGCCATCTTTTAAACCGAATCGCATTTCTATAATTTTTCGTTCACGCGGAGAAAGATACTGAAGCATTTCATGAATATTTTCCTTTATTATCTGCCTGTTTGTTGCATCAGAAGGAGAAAGAGCCTCGTCATCCTCGATAAAATCTCCGAGTTTGCTGTCTTCTTCGGTTCCAACAGGAGCTTCAAGTGAAACAATATCCTGAGAAATTTTTAAAATATGTCGGACTTTTTTCACATCCATTTCCATTTCTGCGGCAAGTTCTTCAACTAAAGGTTCGCGTCCGAGCTCCTGCACCAGGCGCCTCTGGGCATGCGTCAGCTTGTTGATTGTTTCAACCATGTGTACGGGTATGCGTATTGTTCTGGCCTGATCGGCTATTGCCCTTGTGATTGCCTGTCTTATCCACCATGTTGCATAAGTGGAAAATTTAAATCCTCTGTTCGGGTCAAATTTTTCAACTGCTCTAAATAAACCGATATTTCCTTCCTGAATTAAATCCAAAAAAGAAAGCCCTCGTCCGATGTATTTCTTCGCAATAGAAACAACAAGTCTAAGATTAGCTTCCGCAAGCCTTTGTTTTGCGGTCTGGTCCCCTTTTCTTATTCTTCTTGCAAGATCAATTTCCTCTTTTGCGGTTAACAAGGCAACTTTGCCTATCTCGCAAAGATAAAGCCGAATCGAATCATTGGCTATTTCACGAAGCTCCATATCTTTCTTGTCTGTAACCACCTCTTCTTCCTCCTCCTCCTTATTTTTCCATATCAACGCGTCTTTAACATCAATGACATCAATTCCCAGATCAAGAAAAAGAGAATAAATCTCATCTAAAAGCAAAAGATCGTCCTCAATATTAGGAAGAGCTTTTAAAAGTTCCTGCTGCGTGACAAATCCCTGTTCACGCCCTTTTTTTACAAGTAAAGCAACCTCGGGCGGGAATTGCGCGAGTTTGTCGTCGGAAGGTTGTGTAATAAACTTTTTTGTTCTTGCCATATATTTATATTAAAAACTCACGAGTTTAGTAAATTTTTCAAGTAATTCCTTTGCTTTTGCCTTATTCCCGTTTCTTTCTGCCTCTTTTAGTTCATACGATATTGCGCGCTTTTCTCTTTCATGGAAAATTTTTCGTATCTTTTCCAGAAGAGTATTAAATTCATTTTCAACCATTTCCTCAGTAAAATTCCCGTATAAATCCTCAATAAACAGGGAAATAAGCTCTAGTCTGGCTCTGAAATCCTCCTTAAAACACAACAAAAAATCTTTCCTTAAATCTCCTGTTAGCAAATTATAGTTATCTTTGAATTGGTTGTAAATGGATTTTTCGTTTTCCAAAAGCTCATTTTCTTTAATATTTTTAAATGAATTTTCAAGAACCTGGGGATACTCGTAAACAAGCCCGAAAACAAGATCCATAAGAGAAAATTTTATGGCGGCGGCGGTGTTTTTCAACCCGGGCGCAAGGACCTCGAATTTCTGTTTTGATCCGAGTTTCTTAAGTTCGTCATAAATTTGTATTTCCTTAACATCCAATTTGTGAGCTATTTCTCTTACATAATGATCTTTTTCAAAATTACTGTTTAATAATGAAAGAAAATTCAAAAGTTCTTTTAAAGCCTGTTTTTTCTGTTCAATAATGTTTAAATCATATCTTTTCAAAACATCATTAATACTGAACTCCATAAAAGGTATGTTTTCATTAATAACCTCAAGCCATTTTTCTTTATGCTCAAGCACATAATCCGCAGGATCCTTTGCATCCGGAATACATATCACACCCACATTCAGCCCTTCATTTTCTGCAAGTTCAAAACCCCTTTTTGCCGCATCGATCCCGGCTTTATCGGTATCAAAACAAAATAAAAGATTACTAGTTGCACGTTTTAAAAGTTTAATCTGCTGGATAGTCAAAGCCGTGCCCGATGTGGCTGCTGTGTTTTTAGCGCCTGCCTGATGAGACATTATGACATCAAAATACCCCTCAACAAGAATAATACTTCCCGCTTTTTTAACTGAATCCTTTGCAAAATTATATCCGTACAAAACCTCGCTTTTTTTATAAACAGGCGAATCCGGAGAATTTAAATATTTAGGCTCATCACCATGTTTTAAAGCACGTCCGCCAAACCCTGTTATGCGGCCGGCAGCATCATAAATGGGAAACATTAATCTTGCTCTAAACCTGTCATAAACATTTTCAGAACGCGTATCTTTGCTTATAGCCATTCCGGAAAGAGCAATCATATTTCTTGAAAACCCGGATTTAACCAAAAACAAATGAGTTTTATCAAAAGAATCCGGGGATAAACCGATTTCAAAGTTTTTAATAGACTCATCGGTTAACCCTCTGTTGCGCAAATACTCAAGAACCGGCACGCCTTCATCGGAATTCCATAAATAATCTACGTAGAACCGAGCTGATTTTCTGTGAATTTCAAAAAGCTCTTCTTTTTCGGATTTTGAATGGGCTCCTTCATGTAAAACCTGATACTCAGAAGGATCAATACCGGCTTTATCTGCAAGAATTTTTATTGCGTCCTTAAATTCCACTCCCTCAACTTCCTGGATAAACTTAAACAAATCACCTCCTTTATGACAGCCGAAACAATAGGCTATCTGTTTATCGGGGCTTACCATAAAACTGGGGGTTTTTTCCTGATGAAAAGGACAAAGCCCCTTTAAATTTCTGCCGGCTTTTTTGAGCTGAACATACTGACCCACAATATCCTCAATATTCAGACGCGCTTTAATTTCGGAAACTATGTCAATCATATAACAAAAATATAAGGGTCTTTATTGTAAAGTGCTTTATACGCAAAATCAACCGGACTTTTGCACTTTTTTAAGGCTGTAAAACAATATAATTGTAGCCATTATAAGCATTAAAACACCCATCGCGATAATCATATAGAGTTTCTGCATTGACCCCAAAAACACCGCGCTTCCCCCGAAAAATGCGCATAAAAGATAAATTAACAGAAGCGCTTTCCGGTCGGACAGACCAACTTCAAGCAGCCTGTGATGCAGATGCTTTGTATCCCCTTTCATCGGCGATTTTCCCTGTATTATGCGTCTTGAAATCACCCAAAAAGCATCCAAAATCGGAAAACCAAGAACTAAAAAAGCGGTTGCTATCTTCCCTCCCGAAAAAATCGCAAAAACCGCCAGCAAATAACCTAAAAACATACTGCCCGTATCCCCCATCAGTATCTTCGCCGGATAAAAATCAAAAATCCAAAAAGCAAGACACATTGAAGCGGCAATAATCGCAAGAGTTGCAATTGTAGTCTGATCAACAATATTAAAATCTCCTATACTTAAAGCAAAAACAGTCAAAGATGCAATAAATGAAACGCCGCTTACCAGCCCGTTTAGACCGTCCAGAAAATTCATTGTATTAATAATCAAAATAATCCACGCAATAGTAAAAAGATCGGCCAGCAGAGCAAACTGCATTATATTTTCGCCAAAGGGCACAATTAACTTTACTTTGTCCAGCTCTATTGCCCCACCGAACGGATTTGTTATTGAATCAATACCGATGCCCGCAAGAACTACCGTGAGAGCGCCCAAAAATTGCACAAACAACCTTATCCAAGGATTTAAATTTTTCAGGTCATCCAGAAAACTGACTCCTGCTATCATGAGCCCTCCTGTAATTAAGCCGATAACCCGAGTATCCAGTTTAACAAAAATCAAAACCGAAATAATGAAAACAGCCACCAGTACAAGACCGCCGTAGTATGGAATTGGCTTTCTGGTCAAACCGTATTTTTCAGGCCTGTCCAGCATTTTAAGCTTTGGAAAAAGCCATAAAGCAAACACCGTCAAAAACACGGTTAATATAAATGCGAATAATGCCGGGAACAAATAAGTCATAATTTGATTAATCAATATTCAGTTTTTTATAATATTTAAGCAAATTTTGGCTGTCTTTACTGCCACTATCCTTAACTTTTTCCAGTATTCCGGCAAGTGAATTTTTATAAAAACCCATAAAAAGATCAATACCTTCTTTAAGTTTTGGTCTTGAAATTGTCTGACCAAAGTTAAGTTTTTTATATTCAATACTATTTAAAATTATTTTAGGAAACAATTTAACATATTTTTCGACAGGCTCAAGCTTTTGTTTTAAATTTTGTGTATTTAAATCCTCCGGCGATACAGCGTTTTTTATTAAAAACCCACCCGAGCGGGTCCTCTTTAAACCGCTTAAATAAGCGCCTGTTTGTAATTTTAAACCTATTTCATGCGCAAGTGATCTAATATATGTTCCGCTTGAACACATAACTTTTATTTTTAAATTTGGATACTCGTATTTAAGAATTTTTATCGAATAAATATGAATTTTTCTTTTTTTCAGATTCACTTCAATCCCTTTTCTCGCCAGTTCATAAGCTTTTTTTCCTTTTACTTTAATAGCTGAAAATTTTGGCGGAGTCTGAAAAATATCCCCCTTAAAAACGCGCAAACCATCTTCCACCTCCCTTTTTAATGGCCTTTTTTCAGAAATTTTTTTAATCTCCCCCTCTGCATCATATGTAACAGAAGCGGCCCCCAGGGTTATTTGGGCTTCATATTCTTTATCTGCTTTAACAATAAACTCAATTAATTTGGTAGCTTCTCCAAAAACAAGCACAAGAACACCGCTTGCAAGCGGATCCAGTGTTCCCGTATGACCAATCTTCTCTCCAAACTTAATTCGCCTGACCATTCTAATCACATCAAAAGATGTAATACCTTTTGGCTTGTTGATATTTAAAAATCCGTTTAACATAATCAGCCTTCTAAACAAACATTTTCTTTTGCAACAACTTTGCCGGGTTCTATTTCGATCAAAATTTCCCTGCTTAACAGCTCTCTTACAACTTTTCTGTCATCCCAGGGAATTCGCTCGGTGCCTATTATCTGAACTTCTTCGCATCCCTTGCCGGCAATTACAACAGTATCGCCTTTTTTTGCCAGTGTTAAAGCAAGACGTATTGCCTCATATCTGTGCGGAATTTTCCATAATCTGTCGCCTTCGTTTCTCTTTATGCCCTCGGCGATCATATCAATAATCCCCCACTCATCTTCTTCATAAGGATCGTCATTGGTTAAAATAATATAATCGGCAAATCTGTCCGCTATCTCACCCATTTTGGGCCTTTTTGCTTTATCTCTGCCGCCCCCGGTTGCCCCAAAAACAACAAACAACCGACCTTCGGTTAACTTTTTATAAAGTTCAAGCAGTTTTTCAAGTGAATCCGGAGAATGCGCGTAATCAACTATAATTGTATAAGGCTGACCGCAGTCCAGCGATTCCTGCCTGCCCGGCACCCCCTGCGCTTTTTCAAGGGCTTTTTTAATAAAAGTAAGATTTATATTTAAAGATAATGCAACTGTTGCGGCAGCCAAAGCATTATAAATATTAAATTCACCGGGTATATTTAAACCGATCTCAATCTGATTATTGGGGATATGCAGCATAAATTTTGACCCGTGGCCTGTGAGGTTAATATCGGTTGCATAACATGTTCCCTGTTTAAAACTGTATGTATATTTTCTGTCAACAATATACTGGTTAAAAAATTCAAAATTAGAATCATCAGCGTTAAGAACTGAAACTTTTGGTATATTGGGCTTTCTTCTTGATCTGTTAAGACGCTGAAACAAACTCCCTTTTGCCTGCAGATACATCTGAAATCCTCCGTGATATTCAAGATGGTCTTCCGAAATATTGGTTATGACCGCTGTGTCAAAATTAATCCCAAGTACGCGCGACTGAGTGATAGCATGTGAAGAGACTTCCAGAATGCAGTGCGTGCAGCCTTCTTTAACCATCTGTCTAAGCATCTTTTGCAAAACAAAAGGGCTCATGGTTGTCTGTTTGGTAAGATTTGACCATTTTGTATCCCCTATCTGAAAATTTATTGTGGATGCCATGCCCACTTTATATCCAGCCTCTTCAAGGATTGCAGCTGTCAAATTTACAGTTGTAGTTTTTCCTTTTGTGCCGGTTACTCCGATTACATGCATGCGCCCTGCAGGAAAGCCATAAATTAAAGCCGCAAGAGCTCCTTTTGCCTGATGATAAAAAAGCCTTAAAGGATTTGTATCGGATATAAGTGATTTTAATTTGTTAAGCATTAAAATATTTTTTAGTGAATTTTATATCATTTTTTATCTGCCTGATTAAAGCATTAACATCTTTGAATTTACGCACTTCGCGAATTTTTTTCAATAGATGAATAATAACATTTTTTCCGTAAATATTTTGATTAAAATCAAAAATATGGACTTCAAAGTATATTTTATTTATATCATTTGACCCGATTGATTTTGGGCCGCAGTGCATTACACCATTATATTTTTGTTTATTTATAAAAATTGCGCAGATATAAATCCCGGGCGGAGTATGTTCGGTGTTAACCAAAGGCTTTAAATTGATAGTGGGAAATCCGTATTTCTTTCCAAGCCCCGCACCTTTAATAACTTTTGCTTTTAATTCCAACTCCATTTCCCTATTGACAGACTGCGCTAATTGTATCATAATAGGCACTTATAATACCAAACCATATGCATATTACATCAATCGGAGAATTATATACAATTGCTCAGGAAGAGCTTAATCATGCCGGCATGCAAGATAGAGTCGGGACAATTGACCTCACGGAAATCTGCAAAAACAAAGCATTATTGACGCTGACACAAAAAACTTGGCGAGAATATATAAGAGCAAAAATTAATGCACATCTGCTTTGTTCAGCGCGAAAATCCCCGCTAAAACAGTCCACAATATAAGCGCCAGGTCATTTTTCCAGAAAGGCACGTCAATAAGACCATGAAACATGATATACGTTAACATTATTATTAAAACGATCATGCTTTTTTTATTGTTCGGAGGCAGATTGTAATAAACTTGTCTGTACGCTAAAATCAACAGCCATACAAAACTCAAAAGCCCGATCAGGCCTGACTGAAGCCAGAATTCCATAAACAAATTATGAGAGTGCAAACGTGTTTCTTCAAAAGGTTTTTCTCCAAGAATTCTCTGGGCATCAGAGGCGTATCGTTTTTCATACTGACCCAAACCTATGCCAAATAGTGGATTTTCCTTTATCAAATCGTAACCTACCTTCCATATTTCAATGCGGGTTGAAATTGATGTATGGTCGTCGAATTTTGCAAGATTTTCAAATTTTTCATAGTTTAAAACAACGGTCAACGTGCCGCCCAGCAAAAAAATGGTTAATATAAATAAAATAAATCTGTTAAGAAATTTTTTGCTTTGCTTTTCTTTTACTTTAAACCTCTCATATATTATATAAATAAAAATAGCCGCAAAAGAACCGGCGATACCTCCATATGACTGCGTTAAAACAAGTACTGTTAAAAAAAGCGCAACAAGAACACCGATATAAATGCCGTTTTCAAATTTATTCCATTTAACAGTGGCTGTTTCGAATTTATTATGGATAAAAGACCGTAAAAAGCGCACCATGCAATATACAAAAGCAGGAGTGATATACATGGCAAGATAATTTGCCGATTCAAAAGGACCTGACACCCTGTTGTCTATGGTAATGTAGCTGCCGGATAAAGCCTGAAACATTCCCCACAAGCATAAAAAAACCGACGATGCTATATATGAATATAAAGCCGTGTTTAAATCTTTTAGAGACCTTATTGAATGCATGAGCAGAATAAAATAAACAAGAGGTATAATTATCCAGCTCTTTAAAATGCCAAGAGCCTGTTTTGATCCATCCGCAGGGACAATAACCGCTGAAACAAGGCATGCAATCAAAAAAAGCACGGTCGGCAAATACGGCGATTTTAAAAAATCATTAAACGCTCTCGGCTTGGGCTGAAAAAAATTCTTAATTATGTGTAAAAATTTTTTAAAAAATTTTTCCTTTAACAGCTGATCATCACGGCCGATTAATATTTTCACAAAAACAGGAATTGCCGCAATAACAATCAGGCCCTCAATAAAATAAAGCGGCACTCCTAAAACAGTGATTTTAAAAAGGTACAAAGGGAAAAAAACCGGCAAAAGAAGAACCGAATATTTGGTGTATTTAACGGCAACTGCAAGCCATATCCCGTAAAGGACAATAAATATTATGGTTTCTATCATATTGGTAAATGTTTATTTCTTTTCAAGTTCAATCAGACCGTAGTCCCCGTCCTGCCTTCTGTAAACAACCGAAAATAGATTCGTGTCCGAGTTCACAAATGCAAAAAAATCATGACCTAAAAGATCCATCTGCTCAACAGCTTCATCCTCACGCATGGGCTCAACATTTTTATATTTTTTTCTCTTAACAATCTGCTCCATCATTTCTTCCGACACCCCGCTTTGTGAAACAGCTTCCAGTGTTGATTCCGGCATTAATTTACCGCCCTTCTCTCTTCTGTGTTTTTTTGTTTTATATCTTTCTATCTGCTTTTTTAATTTATCAACAGCAAGATCAACCGTCTCTTCAACATTTATACCGTGCACCTCGGCGCGTATAACCGCATGCGGAACATACATTGTTATCTGAGTGGTAATTTTTTGATCTCCCGATCGCACCTTTCGTTTTTCAACATCAACTCTCACAAGAGTGGCTTCATCGGCAACGCGCTGCTCGTATTTGGACAAATTCTCGATTTTCTCGTTTATGTAATCCTTCTGGTTGTCGCCGAGTGTGATTGAATTGCTTACTAACTGAATCTGCATGATATAATTTTTTAAAGAATTATTACTTAAAAAGTATATTGTTATAAAAGTCCCTTTGCAAGATCTATTAAGGCTTTTTGAGGATTTTGGGCTTGTACAACGCCGGAAGCCACAAGAACTCCCGCCGCTCCAAATTTTACGGCGATTTTAACATCCTCCCCTGTTTTTATACCGGCTCCAACTATTAATTTCTTTTGACCAGCAATTTTTACCGCTTTTTTAATAACCTCGGGTTTTGCCTTTGAAACCGAGATATCCCCCCCGATCAGCTCGGGAGGCTCAACAGCAACAAAATCCGGGTTATATTTTAAAATTTTACCTGCTTTTCCAGGAGTGTTTGCACATACAAGCGTAAAAAGTCCGGCCTGTTTTGCTCTTTCTATAGAACTTTTAAGTGATTCATCCGAAATTTGGTGCTCGGCATGATTTAAAAGCGTTCCGTAAGCGCCGTTTTGTTTTAAAGCTTCGGGCAGTACATATCCGGTATGTGCACCATATTCAATGTTGTCTGCATGCTGGGCAAAAACCGGAATTGCCACAGCCTGCGAAACGCGATACAAATCAACATTCTGCACGCATAAAACAACTGAAATTCTGAATTTTCGGGCGATTTTTTCAAATTTTCTCGCCATTTTTAAGGCATTTTCACCGGTTGCGGATTTATAAGCCTTAAAATTAATAAAAATAACGGGCGGTTTCATTATCATAACAGTTAAAATACACAAACAATGTACCACAGGTTTTAATTGACCCAAAGTTGAATTTTTGGTATACTAATATGATATAAAAATAAAACTTAAAAACTAAAAACATGAAACTTCTGAAAAATATAATTCTTTCAAGACTTAACAAGTTTTCTTTAAGCAAAGAACAAAGACCCGTTTGGCATACAAAAGCACAAACGTCTAGAAATGCACCCGAAAAGCAGGGCGCTACAAGAGAAGAACAAAAGGCTTTTATAAAACTTGAAAAAGAAAAAGGACAACAGCATATGAAAAAGGCGTTGAAGTTTAAGACAGTAGTAGAAAACAGCCGCGGAGAAAAGGCACTGAATAAAAAATATCTTAATACAAAGGGGCGTTTACCTTTTATCTATAATGAAGGATGTGAATTAATAAAGGGTTTAAACGTTTCTAATGAATTCAAAAAATTAATGGCAGCAAGTCTGAAAAAGGGAATAATAGGCTTTGCAAATAAAAACCGCGACAAATTTGAGAAAGAAATTCTGCCAAAAATTAATACTGCCGATTCGTTAAAACTTGTTTTAGTAAACGGGAAAGTTAATTTAATATCCACAAAAACGAACAATGAAGCAACGCTAATTTCAATAGATTTAAAACAGCATTCCGAACATTTTAAAGTGCTTGAAAGACATGAGGCAGCCAAACAAAGAATAATCGCCGGAATTGAAAAAAGGCTGTCTGATGCAAAAAAGAATGTTAACGCCCATGTTACTCTAAATAAACTTTTAAACAGCGCTCAGGCAAACCGTACGATTATGCCGATTGAAGGCCAATTGGGCGTATATAAAATTAATTTTAAAAATTCTAAAGGAAGGCTTGACTATAACCTTCAGAAAACCACAAGAATTCATGATGTTTTTAATTTAAGAGACCTTGAATCCGGAAATGTAAGAATAATTATTCAGGTTCAAGACACAAAAGGAAAACCTTACTATGCAACTTATTATCAAAATTCATTTTATAAATGCGATGTTAACGGAAATGTGATTTATGATAAAAAAGGCAATATAAACCGCGCAAAAATCTTTGACGGAACGACGGTATCTTTGGTCCGGTATGAATCCGCGCGTGCGCCTGCTGTAAAACCTGCTGAAGCATTAACAACACAAGTTAAGGAGAGAAAAGAAACCGAAAAGGCCCGTGAAGCACGCGAAGCGCAAATGAGCGGACGCAAAAACAGGCTCTTTAGCGAGTACTATGATTATATTATGAAATCCGACCATTTCAGAGGTCATAAATATCTGCAATCCACAAAAGATTTTGAAAAATGGTTTGACAGAAGCCAGGTTATATCAAGAATTTTATCCGAACCGCCGTATAATTTAATGAGCCCCACGGACCAAAAAACATATATGCGTCGTGTAATAGGCTCTGTATGGTCGTCCGAAATACAAGGCAAAGACTTTTTTAATGAAGGAATTGAGCTTTATAAAGGCGGATATAAACAATATATTAAGGACTATAAACGCCTTTATGCGTTAAAAGAAAAAGGACAATTAACACCCGAACAAAACAAACAGTTAACTACAATCTTTAATATAGGGGTTGCGATTGCGCGTGTGTATGAAGCTCTTAAAACAATGGAGCCCTTAAACGCGAGGCAGGAAAGCCCAAGAGAAGAGCTTTCAAGGACAGTATTTTTAAATATTCCGGAAGCCAGTGCAGATGAAAAAGATCAAATTAACAAAGCTTACGAACAAAAAAAAGGCGGATATGACACATATCCACTTTATGAATTGCAATTCGGTCAGGAAAGACAGGCCGCGGATATTAAAATGATTGTTCCGGCAAATATCAAAGCACAGGTTATGTCGCAATATAAAGAAGGCAAAGACCTGCCGCCGGACAGAGTAAGAAGCTCCGACATAGGGGCGATCGGCCTTGATCCGGTTAAATTTATGTTCTGGGCTTATGGTTTTGAAAACATGGTTAAAATGGGATTCATAAAAAAGGTTGATGAAAACAGATATATTTTGACTAAAGCGCCCAAAAACTCAAGCTGGCTCTCAACTTCGCTGCAAATTCTAAAAGAAAAAGGACTTCATCCCATGAATTCACATTCCTGGGAAATAATAAGAGGTGAGCTGGATAAGTCAAATCATACAAAATCAGTAAGTTTTATTAAAAAAATATTTGATAGTGACAGAACAAGCGTTCAAAACAATTTAAGAAGCAATTGGTCGCGTTTTTGGCACTGGGAATGGGCAAAAACAAAATATGTTGATATGAGCAAATTGAATAAAAAGACATATGGACGCAATGATTTTGAACTTGAAGCTGTTGAAAAAAGAGGTTTTATGGACATGATGGAAAAACTTGCCAAAAGAACAGGAGAAACCGGAATGTACAGAATTGAAGATAAAAATGCCGCAGTTAATCTGGCTAACCAGTACCTTGAACACGGCATAAGAATATCAATTGTAAATGCCGGAGACACAGCAAAGGCAAACGAAATTATGGAAAAGCTTAAAAAAGAATTCGGCGTATACAGCGGGTTTAAACCATTTGGAGCAAACAAAGCGGAAAATGAAAAAATCCTTCAGGAAAATGTTGCAAACCTTATAAACAAAATAAGAATAAAATCGCTGGATTCTTCTTTATCTCCCAGTGTTATTAAATTTATAAGACTCGGTTTTCTTGAAGCGCGATATATTGAAACAATCCAAAATGTTGATGTTCAAGACCAGTATTTCTCAAACGACCCCAATATACGAAAAGCCCAGGAAGCGCTTGTTAAACAGGGCATGGCTTTAAATCAAATGCCAAAAGTTGAGGTTGATTTTAAGGCGGCTCTCGGAGCGCTGGTAAACAGTGATAAAAAAGTCGGCGTGGGAGGAGGCGTTGGAGTGACTTTAAAATACAAAAATCCTAATGGTCATGAAGTGCATGCAAGTATAGCGATAGCGGGTCTTCAGCAGGGTGTCGGAATAGGAAGCGCGATTCAATACGCCTACAAAAAAGGACGAATGAAAG
This sequence comes from Candidatus Peregrinibacteria bacterium, assembly GCA_016928915.1. GTDB lineage: Bacteria > Patescibacteriota > Gracilibacteria > UBA1369 > PNNO01 > JAFGJT01. The sequence goes on along the minus strand of JAFGJT010000009.1, from coordinate 91,356 downwards.
TGTTTATTGGAGCCGGCGCCGGAGCAGGATGGATAAAAGATTCAGGATGGGCTCTTGGAGGAGCGGCATATGCGGGAACCGAAATTGATGTGGGTAAAGCCAAAGATAATGCAATCGGTGTTATAGCCGGCGCGGGAGCGAGCCTTCCGGGAGGCGTGGGCGTTTCAGTCGGTCTTTACTGGAAATGGGATCAGGAAAAAAACCTGCAGGGCAAAATAAAATATGAAATGGATAAATTCAGAGAAATTGAAGCGATTTCAGGATTCAATCCGGAAAAAATCAGAAGAATCAGAAATCATCCCAATATAAATGTACAAAGATTGGTTACTTATCTTGACAATACATTTAAAAACGCCGGAGGATGCCCGGATAAAATTTTATATGCATGCTGGGAAAGAACTAAAGATAAAATAATCAATGCATGCGGCCGCAATCAGGAACTTCCGTGGGCTAAAGAATTCGGATTAGCGGCGGGGATAGGAGTATCAAAACATGGAATACCGGGTGGTGGCGGAGGATTCTATTTAACATTCCAGGTGCCGTGGACTCAGGAAATAGTTGCAGTGCGTCATGTTGTTGGAAGATTTAATCAGTTCAAGCAGGAAAAGGATGCTGAAAGAGACTTAAGCGCACAGTTAAAAAAACCGGTTCATGTTATTGAAGGTTTTGAATTAAAAGGAGAAAACGCATTATTGTATTTTGATTCGCGCATGGGCGGAAAGGGACTTGCCAGAGTAGGTCAAGTAAAGAACAGCACGGAAACAAAAACGTATCCAAGTTCAAGTTTTGAACTTATTAAACGCGTTTTCAAAGATATAGACATTGAAGTGAGGCTTGTTGGCAATTTTGTTGAGCTTATTCCTTTAAGAATTGAAGGAAGCAATGTTGAATTCCAGCTTGATCCGGATTTAAAAAGCAAAGGACTTGTATTGGACAACGACAGCACCCCCCAGCGCATTTTGCTGGCAGCAAGCGCACTTGATGTTCTTATGATTGCCCGAAAACAAATTGCTTTTCCGTTCGCTCATCATAAAGGAATGAATTTAACTATTATTACACTAAAAACAAGCACCGAAAGAGATACCGGCACAATAAGAAATCAATCTCCTTATTATATATATAAGAGAGACGGACAAAGATATCAGCTTGTTAAAGGCGAATCAACACGCGATTTTACAAAAGCCGATGCGAATGTGATGACTCTGAAAGAATACAAAGACAGAGAAAGAAAAGGGGCCAGATTTGAAAAATTTGAAAACATTGGGGCAATCAGCAAGCAGGAATATCAGGATTTAAGCGGCAAAATGGATACGGCCCTAAGCGTTAAAGGTCCTGAGCAGTTCAGTATGTCACAGGAGAATGGGAAATATGTTGCAAATTTTGGAGCCAGCTGGTTTGCAAAAAACAGAAAGTTTTTTACAAGGCTCATCACAAGAGAAACCATGGCTAATGCCGCTGCGAACAGAAAAATCATTTTTACAAAACTGCAAAAGGATTATGCAAAAGGAAAGTTTGAAGGAGCAAAACCGCTTAATGATTATGAAATGAACATTTTATATTCAATTCTTATTGATTTGAGTTTTACCGCCATTGAAAAAGAAGCCGGAAGAAACAAGGCTTCGGAAAGACAAATAAATGAATCGCTTGAAAGACGAAACGCAGCTTTCAGGCAGTACATGATACGTTATATCAATGAGTGGAGAACTCAAAACGCACAGGCCTGGAAGGAGGTTCAAAAAGCTTACCCCGAAGCAACACCTGAAGTTATTGCGAATTATCTGTTCCAGTGTATGCCGCAGGATTACACACAGTTGAGAAGCAAATTAACAAAGCCGCAGCAGATTACGGAAAACATGAAATTCATGTCATTTACGCGAAAAACAGGCGGAGAAGCCGTGCCTTCTGTCTACGGAATTTCAAATACAAATGAAATACAGAATAGATTTTTCAAGGTTTTCGGTCCGACCACTTTAAATTTAAATGCGCTTGATGCAAGGCAAAAAGCAGCCGCACAAATGGTATTAAATCTGCTTTCCCCTCTTAATATGAAAGAAACTCTGACAACCGCACAGGAAAAAATGGAGTTTTTAAATTCAGATCTTGCACTTTCTTTGATATCGCTTTACGACAAAAATTCCGGCATTTACCCGATGATAGAAGTGCTCGGCAAAGATAATTTTGTAAGACTTACCGCAATATATAAATATGCCCGACAACATAATATAGCAGATGTTAATAAACTATTAATTGACCCCCAAAACGCCGCGGCCTTTAACGAATTCCACAAACTTGTTCTCGGTGTAAGAAACGCCCAGTTAAACGGTGAAAAAACTTATAAATATAAAGAGTTTACAATCACGAACGATACAAAAGTAATGGCGGGGCCGTACCTAAAATGCGCCAACGGAACAATCATTTCGCGGCAAAGATTTGCGATTACAACCAGCAAAAAACTTGCGGTTCCATGGACCGGAGCATACGCAAAAAGAAATGTATTGGTTAAAGGCGTACAGCGAAAAGAAGCCGCATGGCTTACAGTGGGGCTCGGCATTTGGGTGCAAAAACCAAACCAGCCGCCTTCTCCTCCGACAAAAGAAGCCACGCCATCCGATCAGCCTCCTCCAAAAGACACACCTTCGGGAGGAAAATCATCTTCAACGGCCACAGACAGCAGCGTCTAAACAATCTAAATAATTTATTAAAATATAACTTAAATAAAAATGAAAACAAAATCATCAAACAAAAAGAATATTATTGTTCTTTTACTGGTAATGCTTGTACTTGCGGTTTTGGCCGTAGTATATGTTTTATCAACAATCAAGCCGTCGCTTGAACTTTCCGCTGACAGACCCGCATACTTTCCGGTGGATGAACCGGTTGTAACTCTTTCTTTGATTAATCAAAAAGATGGAGCGGATGGCTCAATAGTTGTAACAAAATCCGATGCCAGATTAACCGTAAAAGAAATTACGGCTGCAAAAGGAGTAACATACAGGGAGCTTGACAACGATATTATTTTTACATTATCAAATGAATATTTTACCGATTATAAACCCGAAATAGCGCAAATAAAATTCACAAACAATGAAAGCGGAAAATATGAATTAAAATTCAATGTTGAAAAAACTGAAATTAACGTAAAAAACGGAAAAATGAATATAAGTCTTTATAAAAATGCGGAAATAAAAGTGGGGCTTGTTTCAACAGACGAACCTCAGCAAGCTGCATCAAATTCAGGAACACCTTTTGGTGTATAAAAACCATTAATTAATATTTAAAATAAATTAAAATGAAAAACAAAATTGCAATCTCAACAAAAATTCTTCTGCTGTTTATTTTTATATTTACGGCAACACAGGTGTTTTCGTACTGGGGATCCTCGGGCGACGCCAACAACTGTCCGGATCTTTACAATCAGGGCACAAGCTGTACAAAATTTCATAACAACGGTTATAGCGGAGGCACGGGTGCACCGAATACACATTTCAGGTACGGGCTCCCTTTTGCGTCCTTTAACGGATATAAAGATCAGACAACAGAAGACGGACGGCCTTTTAACGAAAGGCAGTTTTTGTATATAGAATCACTGGCCACGGCTGAATCGGTTTATGCAACAATTCCTTATCCTTCACCATGGGATAACGCATCTAACTATAATTTTAGCCAGGGAACTTCCGTAAATATAAATTTTACAAACGATGAGCCCAAAAGAGTGGGTTTTTGGGGATATATGCATAACAACGGCGAAGCAAACAAATATCCCGCTTATGATACCACCATTAAAATCAACGACTGGGGCACATGGAACAACCCTGTTCCACAAACACAGTTTAAACCCCGAATGTACATATCAAGTTCAAATACAAAACCAAGAAGCGTATGGGCCGATGTAACAGTTACCGGAAGCCAGCCGTTCACGCTTGTTCCAAAAGAATTTTACATTGTGCGTGAAAAAGATTTATGGAGAAATGAAGTTGAATATATACCTTTAAATACACCGGCGCAGATACAAAACGTAACAACAAGCGGCTTTACAATAAGCAGCAATCCATCATATTCTACTTCGGGGCAGGTTGGCAGATTTGATTCCTCACAGGTGCATTACGTTAAGGTATATTTTGAATTTGAGGCGGTGCCGCAGGTAGAAGATCTTCCAAAAGAATGCGCCGATCTTAAAACGGATCCGGGTTCAGCGGGGCTGGCGGTGGCTGAATTAAATGTGTTAACCCCAATTAGAATTGATACTTTAATTGATACAAACGGAGATCCGTACAGAGAAGAAAACGGCGACTATCCGACAATAAGATATTGTTATAATTGGGAAGAAAACATAGATTACTCCCCTGTCCAATACGAAACAGGCGATGGTTGCGCCGAAGCGCCGAGCAACGTTCAAATAAGTTTTAATGCTACAAAAGCCGGTATGCTTACAATACAAGTAATTGGTGCGGATTACAGATGCTCTGATTTTATAAAGACTGAAAAAACGCCTGAGGAAGAAGTAGACTGCGCCGAACTTGTTACGGATCCAGGCAGAACCCACCAGACCGAACTTGAAGTCGGCGAAACCTTTCCGATTGATGTGGAAAGACTGATTGATACTGAAGGAAATGATTATCTGTATGAAAATGGAAATATTCCTACATTACAATATTGTTATGACGGCGATATTGCATATTATGGTAATTTTGTACCTGATGTTCAGGGTTCGGGTAATTGTATTCTGGCAAGTTCCGCAACAGTTATTAGAGTGTTGCCGGGTGAAGCAGGCACTATGACAATTAGAACTGTGGGAGCTGAAAATGTTTGCTGGGATACGTTTGATGTCAATCAGGGCGAAGAAGAGGGAGAGTGCGTTAATCTTACAATCAACCAGTCAAATTTTTCAGATAGCAGATCAACATATTCGGCAACGGTTGAAACCGATCCCGAAAATCTTGATTATAATATAAGATGGACTGTTGAACGAAACGGAAGTACTGTATCTCCATTTCCGCGAACAATCACAGACAGCAATGAAATTAACCTTGATGATTATTCGTATGACTTTAGACCGGGCGATGTTTTGATTGCAAGAGCAACCAATATATATGATCCGAATGATCAATGTGTAGACAGGCTGCAGAGCGAAGAAAAAGAGTGTGAATATTTTGTTCTGGACCGGGAAGAATTTGTTCGCGACGACCAGGAAGTTTGTTTTGATACCGACTGGCCGGTAACCGAACTTGAATACGAAACATCCGATGGGAAAAGGGATACTCTGGAAGTTAACGGCGACTGTTTTGTTCTTGAAAGAGAAGTTATTGAAGACGCATCATGGATTGACATATGGGTGCCTGATTATGAAGATGTTTGTAAAGACAGATTAATATATAAAATTGAACCGCCCGATTTTGATAAAAATGTTAGAAGGGCAAGAGCCGGTGCCGCGTTTAGCGACAGAACGGTTGCAAATTTTAATGACGAGTATGTTGATTATGAAATAAAATATACTCATTATAATGACGGTGTACAGGATGTAACAATTACCGACACCATAGGTGTTGAAGGAAGAATTCTTGGTTATGTGGGAGATCAGCTAAGCGGCGGATATATTGATTACAGAAGCGGATCCATGGTTGTAACGGTTGGCGGCCGCACAATTTCACCATGTAATGAAACAGATAATGACTTGTGTTACACGGGTGACATAGGTACACCTCAGGGGGTTACGGTTTATAATGCTCCCGACAATCGGGAAGTGCGTATACAATACCGCGGAAATATTCATTCGGAAGTAAATGTTGATAACTGCACGGACAAAGATCATATGTTTAATGTAACCGGCATATGCGGTGAAACTTATAATAACGTTTCAAGATTCAGAGATGATTTTACTTCAGGCTCAAGCACATCCGAAGTCATGATCCCTTGTCCTTATATTATTATACGTTCCGGAGGAGATGTATTCCTTGAAAATCCGCTTGATTACGGAGTTGACACTCTTGCGTGCGCCGATATAGCAAATGTAGATGTGCCGATTATTACACCCGATAAACCCACTACGCCGGGTACACCGTCAACCGGTCCCGGCACGGTAATTTCACCTACCTTTACCGCTGCTATCTGTAAAAATCAGCCTTCAACGGGAGAAGGGGGTGAAACAGGTTACGAAGACATTGCCGGAATTTCAAGTTTAATCTGTGAAGTTAAATTAAAAACTTCAGAAGCGCTTCAGCAGAGAGCGATCGTGCTTAATATTGAGGCAAACAAACAAAAAGTGGCAAGGTACGAACAAAACCTTAACAACAATTCGCAGATTAACAATGAAAATGAGCTTCCCGCTTCAATTAACGGGGTATATTACAAAAACGACGGAGACCTTACTCTGGGCGATGGTGTAACCGATCTAATATTCACAAAAGGAGCAAAAACAATCATTGTTGAAAACGGTGATATAAAAATCAACAGCAAAATTGTTTACGAAGATGATGCTTCCGCTCTACTGGATACAAGAAATATAGCCTCTCTGACATTGATTGTTATAAACGGCAGTATTCTTATAAACACAAATGAAACCGCCGGAGTATTCTTTGCGCAGGAAGGCGAAAGAGCGGACAGCGGACAGATCTGCCAGGAAACATGTGCAGATCAGGGTCAATATAATGATGAACAGTATATTCATTACGGTTCCATATACGGAGACATAAATAATCTTCTAAAATACCGAACTTATGCCGGAGACCCGGCAAAGGAAGAAGGTGCTGTTGTTATCAGATTTGACAGCAGAATATACTTAAATCCATCTGTAGTGCTGCAAGAAATCCTGCCGTCTTCAGAGTTTGTGCTCTCGTAAAAAATCAACTAATAAAGGAGAGGCTGAAATGTCTCGATATCCTCGCAATGCAAACGGATATCTACGACATCCCACCCTCTCCTTTTTCATATATCTTTTATAATATTGAACAAACCCTCAAGTTTGATTATAATAAGCTTCCGGTTACAAAACGCATTAAAAACGCACATATTATGGCAGCTGCTAAATCCGGCAAAAAAAATGTTTATCTGTTTTTCGGGGAGGACACCTATTCTGCGAACCATAAACTCAAAATATGGCAGAAGGCATTTGAAGAAAAACACGGAGGCGATATTAACATTGCCGTGCTCGAGGGCAGGGACACAACAAGAATCGAGCTTGAAAGCGCGGTTAATTCAGCCCCGTTTCTTGCTGAAAAACGTCTTATTATAGTTAAAAACTTTCTTGCCAAAGGAGATAAAGACGAACAAAAAAAAGTTGCCGACCTTCTTGAAGAAGAACTTCCTGATTTTAGTATTATTGTATTTATTGAAGAAGAAATGCCGGATAAAAGAACAGCTCTATTAAAAAAAATAAATAAAATAGGTGTTCTTGAGGAGTTTGAAAGCTTGATCGGACCGCGCCTGACCGGCTGGATAATAAACAAAGCCACAGAAAAAAATATTCCGATAACCCCAAAAGTTGCCGATTACCTCGGCAAAGTTGCAGGGTCCGAACTCTGGAACTTAAACAACGAACTTGATAAACTTAAAAGCTACGCAAAAACACAAAAAATCGATGAAAAAGCCGTGGATGAACTTGTACATCCAAACCTTACAACCTCGATTTTTAAATTTACGGATTATATTGCCCATAAAAACAGAAAAGGTTCCTTGAATACATTGGATATTCTGATTGAGAGCGGCGAAGAAATCGTAAAAATCATATTTATGATTGTGCGGCATTTTAGAATTCTTATACAGGTTAAAGATTTAAAAGACCGCGGAGAGCCGAAAAGCGAAATCATTTCAAAATTAAAAGAACATCCTTTTGTTGTTTCAACAATGCTTGAGCAGAGCCCCAACTTTACAAAAGAACAACTAAAAACAATTTACGACACCCTTTTAAAAATTGATATCGGCATTAAAACAGGCAAAATACGCCTTCTGGCGGACGATAAAAAAGAGGTATTACTGGCGCTTCAAAAATTTGTTCACACTGTCTGCTCGCAGGATTCGTAGGAGCGTCCGACTTTTAACAGTAAATCTTCGGTAAACTGCGGTCCGATTATTTGCATCCCTATCGGCAGACCTTTTTTGCTTTTACCGCAGGGAACATTTAATGCCGGAAGACCTGCGCACGATGCCGGAATGGTCAGGGCATCCGCAAGATACATTTTTAAGGGGTCTTCAATATTCTCCCCTATTCTAAAAGCCGGAGCAGGAGCTGTGGGACCTATTATCACATCGGCTTTTTTAAAAACATCTTCAAAATCTTTTATAATCAGTGTTCTTACTTTCTGTGCTTTTTTATAATATGCGTCATAATAACCGGCTGAAAGCACATACGTTCCTATCATTATTCTTCTTTTTATTTCATCGCCGAAACCCTCTCCGCGTGCGTTAAAATAATAATCAGTAAGTGTTTTTCCTTCTTCTTGAGGTTTACTGCCGAACCTTATACCGTCAAAACGCGCAAGATTGGCGCTAAGCTCGGCGGGCATAACAATATAATAAACCGCAACGGCATATTTTGTTGCGGGAAGCGACACCTGAACAATTTTTGCTCCGGCTTTTTCAAGCTGTTTGACAGCATTCATAACCGATTCACTTACCTCTTTATCAATATTTTCATCAAAATATTCTTTTGGAATGCCGATTTTTAAACCTTTAACGCCGTCTTCAATATTATTAAGATAATCCGGAACTTTTTTATCGGGTGTTGTTGAATCCAAAGAATCATTTCCGGCCATTTTCTGCAGAACCAGTGCGCAATCCCGCGTGTTTTTGGCAAAAGGACCGATTGTATCAAAAGATGAAGCCATTGATGTAACACCGCTTCTTGAAACTCTGCCGTAAGTAACTTTTAAACCAACAACACCGCAAAACGAAGCTGGCTGGCGTATGGAACCTCCCGTATCAGTACCCAAAGAATATAAACAAGTATCCGCGGCAAGCGCGGCGGCTGATCCGCCCGAAGATCCTCCGGCAACGTACTGCGGATTCACAGGATTTTTCGTGGGCCCGAAAATACTGTGTTCGGTTGAGCCTCCGCAGGCAAACTCGTCAAGATTGGTTTTGCCTATCATAACCATACCCTCGTCTTTAAGCTTTTTTATTGCGGTTGCGTCATATGGGGGAACAAAATTTTGAAGCATTCTTGATGCGCAGGTTGTTAAAATGCCCTTTGTGTTAAACAAATCTTTTATTGCGCACGGAATTCCCGCCAAAACGCCGACATCCTCCCCTTTTGAAATTCTCCCGTCTGTTTTCTGAGCGCTCTTTAAAGCTTCTTCTTCGGTAAGTGTAATATAGATATTAAAATCTTTATTAAGCTTTTTTGCTTTATTTGAATACTCCTTCGCCAGTTCCGCGCAGGAAAATTCCTTATCCAAAAGTCCTTTGTGAGCGCGTTCAATTGTAAGATCCTTAAAGTCCATTTTACATTGTTATAGCGGGTTTTACCCTTATCTGTTTACGTTCCTTGGGCAGCGGCGAACACAAAAGAAGAGTGTCTCCGTCGCATTTGGTAATTATTCTATCCTCCTGACTTACATTTTTAAGACCCGTCACCTGTGAAGTCTCCTCGACTTTCTTAACGTCGACCTTTTCAAGCAATGCCATGTAATCCAAAATATCGTTGAGCTGGCCGGAAAATTTGGAGACCTTCCCATCTTTAAGCTCAAGACGCGCCAATTTTGCTATGTGTTTTACTTGTTTTTCATCAATCATGCTACAAGTTTAACCTAAACATTTAAAAAAGTTAATATTTTTAGTATAATGTACCGTGATATGCAGATAGAAAAAAATATTCAAAAAATTTCGCTTGTTTTCTTCTTTGTTCTGGGACTTGCAAATCTCCTTGGTTATTTAATGCTTATTAATAACTACATGCCGGAAATTGCAAACGCGGTTAAAACGATTTCCGAAATCCCGTTTATTTTATGCGCCGCGGTTTACGGATTTGTAAGTTTAAAAATCAGCCTCGAATCCCCGGGTAAAAGACACAGTATATCAAATATACTATTCATACTGTTTATTCTTGCATTATTTGCTTTGTTAATTTATATAAATTTATTCATTCCTGACAGAATCTGATGGACACTACAGCTGAAAAAAACAAAACGGTGATGGTGTTCGGCACTTTTGATGTCTTTCATCTCGGTCATGAGTATTTTTTAAAACAGGCAAAAAAACTGGGCGATGAGCTTATTGTTGTTATAGCAAGAGATAAAACAGTAAAAAAAGTTAAGGGCGAATACCCAAAAAAGACTGAAAAAAACAGAATGGAAGATGTAAAAAATTCTCGGATACCCGATAAAGTAATCCTCGGCAACCTTGATGACAAATATAAAATCATTAAAAAATTCAAACCAAACATAATTGCTCTCGGGTATGATCAGTTTGTTTTTACTTACAAATTGAATAAAATGATAATTGATGAGAAAATGGATACCGAAATCATACGTCTTGAGGCGTTCGAGCCGAATATGTATAAATCATCATTTATAAAAAGCCTGGATGAAGATATTTAATAATTTATTTCACAAAAAGCACAAAGAATCCGTTTTCGAAATGACGGGAAGGGCGCTTGACCTGAGTTTTTCAAATATGTGGAGAAACAAATATCTTACAATTGCCACTGTTCTTGTGATGGGCATTTTGATTTTTATATTCAATATAATGCTGGCGGTGAATTATGTTGCAAAATCAGCGCTGGACGAACTCACGCAAAAAGTTGATATCGTTGTTTATTTAAAAGATTCAAGCGAATACTACCAGGTGCAGGAAATGATAAATGATCTTAAAAAACTGGAGGGCGTAACGGGAGTTTCTTACAGGTCAAAAACGGAAGCACTTGAAATAGTTTCAAAAACGCATCCAAAAACAGCGGAATTTCTTGAAAGATACGGCGTTGAAAATCCACTGCCGCCCAGCATAAACGTAACAACCGAAAAACCGGAGCTGCATATTGCCGTTCAGCAATTCTTAAATCAGGAAAAATACAGGCATATGCTTGCCAACATCGTCAGTGATGCCGAAAAACAAAGTTCCGCAACCGAAGTTGTAACAAAAAATCTTATTAATCTATCAAATGCAACAAACCAAATAATTTTCTGGGTCTTTGTTATTTTTATCACAGGTTCTATTCTTATAATTTCAAACGCAATTCAGCTCACCATTTATTCAAGACAAAAAGAAATTTATATAATGCGGCTTGTGGGCGCCACAAAAAACTTTATTCGCCTTCCGTTTTTATTTGAAGGCATGTTTTATGGAATGTTCGCAATGATTGTAGCGTTTCTGCTTATAATAATTATGGCTACACAGATTCAAATTGCGCAAATAAGCATTGTGCAGTACTTAAACAAAATACCACTTGCAGCTGTTTTTATGCTCGAACTCGGCGCATCAATAGTGATCGGGATAATCTGCAGCTTTATAGCCGTGTACAGATATTTAAGAAGCAAACTAATACTTGAATAGATGAAAAACCTAAAGATCCAGGGTATAATTATAAACAAAAGGGCTGTTGGAGAACATGATTATTCGGTGACTATTTTTACTCCTTTTTACGGCAAAATACAGGCTGGCGCAAGAGGCGCAAAACAGATATCAAGCAAATTCACCGGACATCTTGATTTGCTTAACATTTGCGATTTCCAGCTTTATCAGAGCCCAAAAAGCTATACAATAACAGAATGCAGCCTTAAATCTTCTTTTCCTTCATTCAGGGAAAATCTCGGGAAATTTTATTACGCGTCCGAAACCGCAAAAATAATTAAAGCTTTTGAAACCGAAAATGAAAACTGCGAAGACATGTACAGCCTTCTTATACAAACATTCGACGCATTTGATAAATATAATTGTGAAAATCTTGTTTTTGAAGCTTTTAAAATAAAACTGTTTAACCTCACCGGTATAATGCCCGATATTTACTGTATTGAAGAAACCGAATTCGGAAATGACGACCTGCGGTTTAAAAAACTTTTAAAATTTATTCTTACAAATAATTACAAAGACATATTAAGATTATCCCTTAACGAAAACGATAAAATCACTCTTGAAAACCTTACCAGATCGCTTAACGAATATTGTCCCATTTAGCGTATATATGCCTTTTTGAGCAGCTGGTTTTATAAACCTTGCAGTCTTTTCTATGAATTGTGATAGCGGACCCTCTTGTAATGTATCCTGCTATGGGCATTTTATATTTTGGCCTGCAGCACATGGCGAATTTAACGGGAAGCCCCTTTTCACCACCTACAATAACCCTTTTTGAAAGGTCTCCGGCAGGTTTAACGGGCATTGTTTTATACAATTTTTTTTCATTCTTTTCGGGAGTTGTTTTTGCTCTTATTGATTCTTTTGGTTCTTCTTTTTCAAAATAATCCTTAAAAAAAGCCTTTATTTTATATTTTGCTCCGTGAGTTTTAACAAACGAAAGCCATTCAAGCTTGGGTGCGGCATTAACTTTCGTGATTATTTCAACAATCTCGCCGTTATTTAGTTTATAGCTCAGCGGTACTATACATCCGTGAATTTTTGCCATAACGCACTTATCGCCCAGATCCGAATGAACGGAATACGCAAAATCTATTGGCGTCGCACCTTTAGGCAGATCTTTAACTTCTCCTTTGGGGGTAAAAACAAATATTCTGTCCTGAAAAAAATCCAATTTCAACGAATTGACAGCATCAAGATTGGCAAGACTTTTTATCCATTCAATCTGTGCTTTCTGTTTGCTTTCACCGGAATTGCCTTTTGTTTCCTTGTAAAGCCAGTGAGATGCAATGCCATATTCTGCTTCTTCGTGCATGCGGTCTGTTCGGATCTGAATTTCAACGGGCTCTTTATGCGAATGTGGAGCAAGTCCGATTATTGTTGTATGAAGGCTCCTGTAGCCGTTTGGTTTTGGAAAACCGATATAATCCTTAAATCTTCCGGGAAGCGGTTTCCATTTATTATGAAGATGACCGATTAGCTTATAAAGTTCCGGAACATCGCTGTTTAAAATAATTCTTAACGCAAAAATATCATGAATGTCATCAATGGATGTTTTTCCTTTTTTCTTAAGCTTTTTATAAATACTGTAAGTATTTTTAAATCTGCCCGAAACCGAACCTTTAAATCCGTGATCCGCTATAAACCCGCTTATAATAGCGGTGATCTCATCAATCGAGTGCTTTCTCTTCTTGCCGAGTCTCTTTAGCTGTTCCTGTATATTTTTATATTCACGTTCATTTAAATATTTAAAGCACAAATCCTCAAGTGTTGATCTTAAAGTGTAAACCCCGAGCCTTGATGCGATTGGAACAAATATTTCCATTGTTTCGCGCGCTATTTTTTTTTGTTTTGACAAAGACAGATAGTGCAGTGTCTGAAGATTATGAATTCTGTCGGCAAGTTTAATTAAAACCACCCGTAAATCTTTGGCCATGGCAAGAAACATTTTTCGCAAAGAATCCATTTCTGTTTCAGCATTATGCGAAACGGCTTTAACCTTTCCGATTTTTTCAAACGCTGCAACAAGCCTTGCAACTTCGGGTCCGAACCTTTTTTCAAGATCAATGATCTTATAATCCGTATACTGCGGAATTTCATGAAGTAAAGCGGCCATTAAAGTAGATTCATCAACCTTTAATATTGATAAAATTTTTGCTGTTTCAAGAACATGATTAATAACGCCCTCTCCGGACATACGTTTAAATCCTTTAAGGGATTCTTCCGCAAATTCATAAACATTCTGAATTTTCTTTTCAGAAATATTTTTTGAATATTCGCGTATTCTTTTATGTAAACTTAATAAAGGACTCTGCATGATTCAATTTTCACACGTCAAAACGCGCCGGTCAAATGTCAATTTTCATCAAAGCTCCGATTCCTGGATAATCAACTCCAAATCGGACCCCTTAATATCAACAACCTGCACACCCTTAATCAGTGCCGGACGGTTAAACTGAATATCTTTTATTCTGGCCTCCATATTGCTTACGGCGGTTTCAAACAGCTTCTTTGTTTTTTCCAGAGCGCTGTACTGAGCCCTTAAATCAGTATATCTTTTGGAAACTTCAATAAATTTAACAAGCAGATCGTTTGCTTCGGTGCCTTCAAGCTTGTCCATTGCGCTAAAAAAATCCTTTTCATACTGAGCCTTTAAAGTGTTTACCTGATTATATTCAACCTTAATTTCGTCCATTCTTTCATTTATTTGATACTGTGTCTCCAGCGCTTCCCTCTGAACAATTTCAAGTTGCCGTATATGCTCTTCCAAAGCAATTTCACGGTCCGCTGCTTTGCCCAAAAGCTCATGTATATCGGTTTTAAAAGCATTGTGAAGCCTTGTTAATACTTTCATGTAAGATGCAATTTTATCCTGATCCAACTGCTGTTCTCCCTTTTTCCCGATCATAAAAGATGTTTTCACAGCCGAGCTTGAAACCCTTTCGGTCGGGGTATCTGTTCCCGTTATTAATGCCGTCTGAATACCCTGTTCAAACTGCTCTTTGCCGGTTGCTTTATTTTCACCCGCTAAAACAGAAGACTGAACACCTCCGGTCATTCCGGTTGGTACCTTTGGAATAACAACATCATCCTGCTGTGTTTGTTCCTGCTGAACAGGAGAACCCGCAAAAAATTTCATTACAGCATCAAAGGCAAGCTGCGGAAGTTTAAATAAAAACAGAGCTGCCAAAATCGCAAGCACAACACATCCGCCTATGGCATATTTTGTAATAATCCTGATTACTTCTTTTTTTTCATCATCTTCCTCGACAGCCGGCTTTGGAATTTCCTTTTTCTCGGGCTGAACAGCAATAACCTTTTCTTCTTTTTCCGCGGCTGCCATTCCCGCTGAAGCGGCCGCCACACCTATCGATCCTTTTTCAAGCTGTTGTTTTGTTATTTCATGATCCTGTTTGATTGCATCTTTAAGAGAGTCCCACCCGACAGGTTTGTTTGCGTCTTCCGGCGACAAAACAGGAAGCGGAGGCTCGTTTTCCGCGGGTTCTTCGGGCTGTGTTTCGGGTTCGACCGGTTCAAAAGGTTCCGGTTCCGGTTCCGGCTCAAGTTCAGGCTCAGGTTCAGGTTCCGGTTCGGGTTCCGGCTCAGGTTCCGGCTCGAGTTCCGGCTCGGCAATCTCATCAAAAGCCGACGGTTCTTCCAAAGGAACCTCGGGCAATTCTTCAATAACCGGCGGAGCAACAGGCTCCGCAGGCTGCAAAGGCTCCTGCATATCCAGCCCCGCAACCTGAATTTCGGGAGCTGTAATTTTCTTTTTCTTTCTTCTCGGCCTTCTTCTCCTTCTTTTTTTAGGTGCCGAAGCGCCGCCCTGATTAAGGGGGTCATTTACGCCTTGTATTGGATTTGATCCTTCGTCAGCCATAAAAACTCAATTATATTTCTTATTATTATACCATAAAAAAACCCTGAAATTAAGGAGAAATCGCCATAATTTCAGGGTTTAAGTGTGAAAAAATTAATAAAATCTCATGTTCATCATTTGATAAAATTCAGAATTATACATACTGAACATACCTCCCCAGTGCAAAACATTAACAAAAAGCAGATTAACAAGATAACTTAATACGGCAACTGCCACCAAACTGATGATCATTGTTAAAACCGTATTTGTGGTATTAAGTTTTTTAATTTTTGTCAACGCAATATATGAAACAACAAGAAGCCATATGCCGCCAATAAAACCTATCTGCATAAATATTGACACAATCATAACAAGATTTGCGTAACCAAGGACCCTGAACAATTCTCCGAATTTTCCGTGACCCTTAAAAAACGTGCTTCCAACAAAATCATATATAAAAATCCCAACAATTGTCATTACGGACAATAAAACAAATGAAATCAACAGATCAAAAATCGGAATTGCAACCGAAAAACCGCTCATCCCCACAAGGCCTCCAAGCCCCCTCATCATATTTGCAAAAAAGAAATAAATACCTATATGAAAAGCAAGCGCTCCTATTAAAATAAATAAAAGGGCGGGAAGCGCGGCTGATTTGTTCCCGGCAACTTCCTCCATTTTTTTGCCGTTGAGCTTTAAAATTTCAATAGCATTCATAAATTCCTTGCCGAAATTGAATTTGCCGCTCGATTTAAGATCTTTAAATGTTTCAGCGGCGCCGGAAAGGTGGGTCTTTAATTCCTTTTGAATATCAGGCCCCTTTTGGTGTTCGTGTGTTTCCATAAAACTTTAATTAAGGAATAAACTAAATGGATTGTAAACCAAATTTTCAATAAAGTGAAATAATTCTCTTAAACTGCCCAACAAATCAAACAATCATGCAAATCATTCTTAGGAAAAAATATTGGTTTTTTGTAATGTAAAAGCTACTATTTCTTGCGGACATTTTTTTTATTTTTAACTTTGATAAAAACATGAATTTCATGGACATCTCTGTAATTTCAATTGCGGTAAGCGTAATCGCTCTTTTATACGCAGCGGGTCTTATTATTAATGTTCTGATGTATAAAGCTGGAACGCAAAAAATGCAGGCAATTGCAAAATCAATTCAGGAAGGCGCCTCAGCATATCTGCACAGGCAGTCTTTAACGGTTCTGTTTTTTACGATTTTAGTCTTTTTGGTGCTTGCTTATACAATTCCTCATGGCGATTACAATAACGGTATTTTAATTGCTGTCGGATTTTTTGTGGGTGCAATTTTTTCTATGCTTGCCGGTTATATAGGTATGAGTGTTTCAGTAAGAGCGAACGTGCGAACCGCCGAAGCGGCAAAAAGCTCCTTGCATAGAGCCTTAAGCGTTGCCTTTAAGGGAGGGTCCGTTACTGGTCTGGCCGTTGTGGGGCTTGCGCTTTTGGGAGTTGCCGGTTTTTATTTTGTTTTTACTAGATTATTAAATATTCCTGAGGGAAACGTACCGAACCTGCTTATAGGATTCGGCTTCGGAGCTTCATTGATTTCATTATTTGCCCGTGTGGGCGGCGGAATTTATACAAAAGCCGCCGATGTTGGAGCCGATCTTGTCGGAAAAATTGAAAAAAATATTCCGGAGGATGATCCAAGAAATCCCGCTGTTATTGCTGATAATGTTGGAGACAACGTGGGAGACTGTGCAGGAATGGGAGCCGATCTTTTTGAAACCTATGCTGTTACGCTGATCGCGGCAATGATTCTTGCGGCATCAACATTAACAGATACATTGGGTGTAGCCGGAATAGAATTCCCGATGGCCCTCGGCGCTGTAGCTGTTATTGCTTCAATTATCGGCACATGGTTTGTAAGGCTGGGCAAAAAAAGTAAAAATATAATGGGTGCTTTATATATAGGAATGATTGTTACCGGTCTGCTTTCGGCAGTTGGATTCTACTTTGTCACTCAAAATTTAATCGGGGACCTGAACATATTCTACGCAGCTTTGGTTGGTTTGGTTGTTACACTGTTTATTAATGTTATTACCGAATACTACACGTCCACAAAATATAATCCCGTTAAAAAAATAGCGAAAGCTTCAGAAACAGGAGCGGGAACAAATGTTATTGCGGGTCTTGCGGTTGGCTTGGAATCAACATTCCTTCCGATAATTTTAATTGTTACCGCCATTATTATTGCATATTTCTTTGGAGAAGCGTCATCAGCACAAAACGGCATATACGGTATAGCAATCGCTGCCGTGGCTATGCTTTCAACAACGGGAATTGTGATTGCCACAGACTCCTACGGACCTATTACCGATAACGCTGGCGGAATTGCGGAAATGGCAAAACTTCCGGAGACGGCAAGGCATAATACCGATACCCTTGATGCTGTAGGCAACACAACAAAAGCGGTTACAAAAGGCTACGCAATCGGATCCGCGGCTCTGGCTGCTCTTGTTCTGTTTCAGGCATATACCGAAGAACTTGCAAAAGCTTCAAACAATGAATTTGTTTTTAGCATTACGGATTACAGAGTAATGATAGGTCTGTTTATTGGAGGCTTGCTCCCATTTTTATTCGCTTCTTCATTAATGGAATCAGTTGGAAAAGCCGCCCATAAAGTGGTTCTTGAAGTAAGAAGACAATTTAGGGAAATAAAGGGTATTATGACCGGAAAAGCACAGCCCGAATATGGCAAATGCGTTGATATCGTAACAAAAGCCGCTCTTAAAGAAATGATATTCCCGGGTATTCTTGCTATTGCCACTCCTATTCTGGTTGGTGTATTTTTGGGACCTTTAAGCCTCGGCGGAGTGCTGGCGGGCGTAATAGTTGTTGGATTCCTTCAGGCAATTACAATGTGTACCGGAGGAGGAGCCTGGGATAACGCAAAAAAGCATATTGAAAGCGGAAAATACGGCGGAAAAGGCTCGGATGCGCATAAAGCGGCAATAGTCGGCGATACTGTTGGCGACCCTTATAAAGACACGGCAGGCCCGGCACTAAACGCGTTGATAAAAGTTATCAACACTATTTCATTAATTATCGCACCTTTGATTGCAGGAGTTGTGATTTGGAGTTAATATGGCGCCTATGGAAAATTTAAAAAATCAAAAAAACATTATATCGGCCAGGCTGGCTGATGTTGAAGAAGGTACCGCTTATTTCGTATCCGATCTTAATAATGAAGAAATTATTCCATGGCCCGCAACATATTTGCCCGAAGGAATAGAAATCGGAGACAATGTAAATATATCAATTGATTTTGAAATGGGAGAGAAGCGGTTGGAGGAATTAAAGGAAAAAGCCGCGAACGAATTAAAATACAATGAAATGAGAAAAATGCTTGAAGAACTTGTAAACTGATCTGCCTATAAATTATTCAAACTGCAGAGAATACATGGAATTAACAACACAAATCCATGTTTTTCCCGGAGTAAACAAAAGTTCCGCTCCGTTTTCTCCGTAAAATTTTAAACCGGCGGATTCATCCGTTTTCTCCCAGGTACCGGCGATTACTTTTCCGTCCCTGAACAGATTTAACTCGCCGCTCCCTTCCACTTTCATGGATAAACGCCCCTCCGCATCAACAGGATAATATTCCGTGAATAAAACCACAACATTGGAGGCTGAAATTTGAGTATCATGACCATTATCAATATGGGGCTCCCCTGCCTGATTTCTTAAATAAATATTTTTTTCTTTGTCATAATCCCATTTTACAAAATACTCGGGAAAAGGATAATAAACATGAATAATTTCAGCATTATTATCTTCGTTATCAAAAGTAAATGAAGACAAAGGTCCGAACTGCAGAAACGAGGCTGTTAAAGGCTTACTCCATCCATACTCCTCAATCAGCTCTCTTAAATCACTTAAATTCGCAAAAAGATTATGAGGAGCATAATAAATATAGTCTCTTACGCAATATTTCAGCCCGCCCTCAAGGGCAAGACAGTCTAAATCAAAAACTTTTGCGCTTGTATAAATTTTGGATAATGCTGTTGTGCTTCCGCCCGCATGCACAATTGCCGCGTCAAACATCTCTGCCCATTTTACAAAATACGGGCGGGCTGACCTTACCGGTCCAACGCGCTCAAGATCCTGATACGGATAAAGCGCCAAAAATCTTGTAATGCCTCCCTCTGCTTCAGCCTCAAAAACCATACTTGCCTGCGAAAGACCCGACATCTGCCTTCTTGAATCAATATAATTTTCTATAATAACCGCAACCACTTTTTCTTCATTTTGATCAATGGGAATCCCCTCTATCAATGAAATATTTTTAGGCTCTATTTCCTGCTGGACATCCTCAATAAGTTCCCCGTTTTCAGCGGTATCGGCCGGCTCCTGCGGCTTGGGCAAAGCAAAAACAACAAAACAAACGATTATTGACGCCAGTACCAAAACCGCACCGGCAATACCTGCAATCAATAAAATTTTGCGTTTCTTCGGATCCATAATATCCATTGAAAGAGCATTAAGACTCTTTATCTGCGGCTTCTTTTGCTTTTTCATCCTTCGCAGCCTCTCCTTCGGCGCCGCTTTGCGCTTCACCTTCGGCTGCTGCAGCCTCGCCTTCAGTGGGTGCCGGAGCTTCTTCTTCCTCGGCTTTCGGCGGAGTAACATTAACAATAACAAGTTCAGGATCGTCTGTTGTTACAACTCCTTCGGGTAGTTTTATGTCTCCGACCCTGATTGACGAGTTAAAGTCCTCAAGAATGGAAATATCAACGATAATCGCATGCGGAATGGATTTTGCCAAACATTTAACCGTGATAAAGTCTTTGGCGTTCGTAAGCGTACCCTGCATTTCACGGACAGCCTTTGATTCACCTGTAAATTCGATCGGCACTTCCGTTTCGACCTCTTTATTCAAATCAACATATTTAAAATCTATGTGTGTAAATTTGTCCGACAACGGGTCAAACTGAAGATCCTGTACAAGAACATTTGTCTTGTCCTTGCCGTCAATTACAAGCTCAAGCACGGTGTTTTGTCCGGCTTTTTCAAAAATCCTTCTAAAAGTCTGATAATCAAGCATTAAATTATGCGATTTCTGCTTGTTCCCGTAAAAAACAGCGGGTATCAACCCCTGTCTGCGCACATTAAGGGCGCTGATGTTGCCCCTTGTTTTTGCTTCTAATACTATTGTATCCATATTTATAATAATTATAACTTAAAATAAGCGTGAAAAGTTTAGCTAAAAACAAAGTTAAAGGCAAGAGAAATAATTTTGCAGCCTAATAAATCTTTACTATGCTTTTTATTATCTGTAAAATATACGGGCGATAAAAGCAAAAAATTTAAATTAACACAGTTAATTATGAATAAATTTAAAGACATGTATCAGCTTCAGAAACAAGCAAAACAGATACGCGACAAGCTGCAGAACACGCATATTGAAGCTGAAATTGAAGGCGTAAAAGTTGTTGTGGACGGCCAGCAGGAAATTATACATGTTGAAATTTCGGAGGATGCTATGTCAAATAAAAAGAAAATGCAGGACAATATTGTTAAAGCGTTAAACAAAGCAATAAAACGATCACAACAAATAGGAGCCGAAGAAATGAAGGGAGTTATGGGTGATATGGGGCTTGGCGGACTTCCCGGCATGTAATTTTTGACAGAAAAATGTATGAAAAAGAAAAGACTTTTAAGTAAAGCGGTATTGGGGCTGATTATTTTAATTTTTCTTGCCGGATTTTATTTTAACTACACAATATTTTCACCTGCTGACAGCAACAACACTGAAAACATCTCAATAATTATAAAAAAAGGCAGTTCAATCGGTGATATAGCCGAGACCCTTGCCAAAAACGGCTTAATTAAAAGCAATCTGACTTTTAATATTTATACAAGGTTTACAGGCGGCGATAAAAAAATAATAGCCGGACGGTTCATTCTTAATAAATCAATGAATGTTCCTGAAATACTGGATACAATCACGACAAAAACAGAATCGGAATTTGTTCTAACCGTACAGGAAGGGCTGACTGTCAACGATATTGATGTAAAACTGGCTGAAATGGAACTAATCAACCCCGGCGAATTTATTAAAACGGTAAAAGAATTTAATGATTATGAGTCTTACTGGTTTTTAAACAGGGAAAAAATGTCAGGGCTGGAGGCTCCGCTTGAAGGATATCTTTATCCTGACACATATTTTATTGATCCGGTTGATTTTAATTCCGGGGATTTAATAGCAAAAATGCTGAATAATTTTGAAAAAAAATACAAAACTCTTGATCAGATTCTTATTCAGCAAAATATAGATCCTCATAAAACGATCATTATGGCTTCAATTCTGCAAAGAGAGGTAAGAACAGCCAAAGACTACAACCTTGTTTCGGGAATTTTATGGAAGCGTTATGAATCCAACTGGCACATAGGGGCTGACGCAACCATTTTATATGCAACAAAAAAGAAAAAAATAGATTCCGAAGACCTTGCAATTGATTCTCCATATAATACCCGTTTATATGTGGGAATGCCTCCCGGACCAATCTGCAATCCCGATATTGAACATATTAAAGCCGCTTTTGAGCCGCAGACAAGCGATTACTGGTATTATTTAACGACCGCTGACACAGGAGAAGTAATTTACGCTAAAACAAACGAAGAACACAATATTAATAAGGCCAGATACCTTTAATAACATTAAGTCTCTGCTTCGGGAGTTGCCGTTTCTTCGGTTATTGTTTCTTCGGGTGTTGTTTCTTCTGCTGCCGGTTTATTATAAATAATCACAAACTCCGTGGATTTTTTTGAACCGTCCTTACCTACAGCTTCAACAGTGTAAGTGTTTTCCCCGGGTTTTAAATTGCCGTATGATTCTTTTACATTATAAATCCATGTTGTATCGCCGGATTTAAAAGCAGAAAGCTGATAACCGTTTACAATCACTTTTTCAGCGCCGGAAACCGTTCCCGATACCCTTATAGGCTCCTGCTCCACGGTATTTGAAGGGCTGCCGTTATACGAAACAACTACCGGAGCGGTAAGCGGACCAAGATCTTGTGCAGCCGGTTCATCATCTTCTTCTTCTGATGTTTCGGAATTATAAGCCACAATGAGCTTTGTTTTGGCGCTTTTTGCGTCTTCGTCACCGAGAGCATAGAAATAATATTCGTTTAATCCCGTTTTCATGGTGCCGGCATCCTGTGAAACTATAAAGCTCCAATCGGTATTGCCCGGCATATATAAATTAAGTTCATAAGTGTTTGTAGCGCTGCCCGCTTTAATTTCAACCATCATCTTCTTTGTTGCAGAAACGGTTGTGCCCCTGATAGTCAGTGATGATTCGGGTGTTGAAAAATTTAACGATGAAGGAACCGTAATAACAGGAGACGCAAGCTCAGCTTCCGATGTTTCCTCTGTTGAAATTTCAGGAGTCGCAAATTCATCGCTTAATGTTGCAACATAAGATGAACTGGTAAAATCGGTCGGATTCTGGTCTTCCGCCATGTTCCATTTATAAAATCCGCTGTCTTTAAATATATCTGAAAGCGCATTAACAACTGACGGAGAAAGCCTCTGCACATACTGCTGAATAACTTGATCGGTTAAAATCGCCTCCTGCCCTACTCCTATCTGAAGAGTTTCGACTTTGCTCTTTTTGCCGTTATCATCAATAAAGATGTCCGCCATAATAGCGCCTTTAATTACACGCAAAACTTCGGATGCGGCCGTTTGTTCAATTTCGTATATTGTTCCGACTGTCTTAACAACCGTATGATTTGTCTGAACCGTAAATTTTACCGGTGTCTGTGAATTTTCATTATTGTTGATCCAGATTTTCCCCTCCGATAAAATAACCGTAATTTCATAAGCTTCACCGTTTTTTTTAATTTCATTCAAAGAAAGTTCGGTGCTTTCATCGAGTCTTATATAATGATCATTAAAAAACTCCATCACTATTCTGCCGCCGCTCTGGGTTTTTAAAGAATCTCCCTGTAAAAGCCTTGTGCCGTTATATCCCCTTTCCCATTCCCCGGCGCCCCAGGGTAAAATTTTGGAGCTGCCCTGCGCAACATACATATATATATCTTTCTCGTTGTTATCGGTGTTCAGCGAAGTCCACAACTGATACCCAAGCACAACTATCACGCCTGTGCATATAATGATCAAAAAAGGAAGTATGTAATCAATGGGACGTTTTCTTGGCAAACGATGTAAAGTCATTTATTTTATATGTTAAGAAAAAAGACAGGCTTAGTATAAAAATCAAGGCATAAAAAGTAAAGTTTTTTGTTCATATAATTAATTAAATGCCCATTTCTTTTTTTATCGCATTAATATCCCTTATAAGTCTAAAATCGGTTTTAAGCTTTTCTGCTACGCAATTATAAGCATGAAGCACGGTAGTATGGTTTCTGTTGCCGAATACTTCCCCTATTTTTTCATAAGAATGATCAAGTTCGTGCTTTATTAAATACATACAGACATGTCTTGGCATTAAAACTTCTCTTTTCCTTACCGGACCGATCAAATCGTTTTTGGATATATTAAAGTATATTGAAACGGCCTCGATAATTCTCTGCATTGTTAAGCCGCTTGTTATGCTTAGTTCGGCAAGCCTGTTATTCCTGTCGTGAATATTCTGAATTTTATGCTGGGTGCGCAGAATTTCCGCCACAAGCTTAATTGATGGCTGAACAGAACTTAATGTGGACTGAGAAACAACCTGCATAAGCACACCTATCAGATCACGCACATTGCCCTCCATATGGAATGCAATAAACTCAAGAATTTCAGGATCAATAACAATTTCTAGATCCTGACACCTCTGCTTTAAAATAGCAAATCTTGTTTCATAATCCGGTGGAAGAATTTCAACGACTGTGCCCATGCCGAATCTGCTCTTCAATCTTTCTTTAAAGCCGTCAAGATCTTTGGGAGGGCTGTCTGAACTCACTATGATCTGTTTGTTTGAATCATATAAATCATTAAACGTGTGAAAAAACTCCATCTGGCTCATGTCCTTGTTCTCAAGGAACTGGATATCGTCAAGCACAAAGCAATCAGCGGTTCTGTATTTATCCTTAAATTCCTTTGTTCTTCTTTTGCCTATGGCTTCAATTATTTCGTTTGTGAACTGTTCGGCGGTCATGTAAACAACCCGGGAATCCGGAAAACTGTTTATAATGCCGTGGGCCGCGGCCTGTAAAAGATGTGTTTTGCCAAGACCCGGAGCTGAAAATACATACAATGGATTATAAATGCCTCCGGGCATATTTGAAACAGCCATACAGGCGGCATGTGCCAAACGGTTGTCTTTGCCGACAATGAAATTATCAAGCGTATATTTAATGCTTAATTTTCTGCTTTTAAGTCCGCTGCCTATATGTACCTCGTTTTTGTTTCTTACCTTTCTGACTTTTTTCTCATCGGTTTCGTCAAGCACCGATTCCAGAGTAACTTTAAAAGGA
Source organism: Candidatus Peregrinibacteria bacterium (assembly GCA_016928915.1). Classification (GTDB taxonomy): domain Bacteria; phylum Patescibacteriota; class Gracilibacteria; order UBA1369; family PNNO01; genus JAFGJT01. The sequence continues at coordinate 66,534 of JAFGJT010000009.1, read as the reverse complement.
GATTCGGGATTTGCAAGTGAAGGACTTATTATGTACTTTATTGTTTCAATCTCATTATCAGCCTCCTTTGCGGCCTGAAAAATTTTTATATGATATTTTCCTTCTACCCATTCTTTTGAAAAAGGGGTCGGAAACCCTATAACAATTTCAGAACCGTTTTTTTCCAAAATACCGGTATCCTGAAACCAGGTTTTAAAAGAAGGAAGGCTTATGGTTGGTTTAAGCCTTACAAGAATAGTCTGCCAGAGCTGTTTTAAGGTAAGTGACATAGCAAATATGGGGCTTTAATTCAACAGGTTGGGTCCCTATAGTAATATTTAATTTATTACTTAATCAAGCTGTTCTCGTTCAATTTTTTTGAACCTATATATAGCAGTTGTGTGTATATAAGGCACACAACATGTAGATAGTATCTTTAACTTAAAAAATAATTCAAAAATTATCGCAATAATCCCAGAAATCATCTTAAAAATATTTGCAACTCTTTTTATAAAATTTTTATAAAAATCTTATAAAAAAATATTCAGTATATCCGAATATGTAATAATAAAAATAAGACCTATAAGCAACAAAAAGCCGAAAGTATGTATTGCTGTTTCCCATTTTGCCGGAACGCGCTTGCCTCTTACCGCTTCAACAAGCAAAAAAAGCAGCCTTCCTCCGTCAAGCGCCGGTAGGGGCAGTATATTAATTACAGCAAGACTTAAAGATAAAAGCGCAGTAAAACGAAGCAGCGCAAGCAGACCCTGTTGTGCAAAAACATGAGTCAGCCTGGCAATGCCCACAGGCCCCGCAACCCCTTCGGGTACCGCAAGTCTGCTGAATACCGATTTAACCAAATTGCCGAACATATCAACCGTTAAAACTGCTAATCTCCCGCTTTCATTAAGAGCTTGTTTAAAAGCCAGATGAATCGGGTATTTAACTTCATTCACCTTAATGACGGATGCCAGTGATTCCGCATTATATACGCTCAACTGGCTGTTTTTATATGACAATACTGTAATAAGACCAACCCCGATCCGGCCGCTTTGCTCCGGAGTAACAGTTAAATCAAGAATTTCACCGTTTCTGTCGATCTTATACAAAAGAGACTTGCCGATATTCTGTTTTGTAACCGCAATTGCTTCATCGGGGGTTAAAATTTCCTTATCGTTAATTGATAAAATCAAGTCTCCGTGAATAAACCCGGCTTCGGCTGCGGGCATATCAGCTTCAACATTCATTACAATAACTCTGTTTTTATCGGAGAATTCAACCTTTGCGGCAATAATTTCATTGTTTCGCAATAACTTGTAATTTATAACATTCTCTTTAATTATTAAGTTAAGATAATCCGTTACGGTATAAGCAGGTATTTCATTAATTTCCACAATAATGTCTCCGGGGCGTATATCCGCGAGGGCTGACTCGCTGTCTGCTTTTACATCCTTAACAAAAACACGCGGAAGATATATGGGATCGTACAGTGTAAGGCCCATTCCCTGCCGGTCAGATGTTGTCTGTGAAATTTCAGGCAGGAGCACATAAAACCGATTATCTCCTCTTTTTAAATCAATAAATAGTTCTTCCCTTGGAGCATCCGAGGTAAGCACATCAAGCTGAGCAGTTTCTTTAATATCTTCGCCGTTAATCTTTATAATGACATCATCCTTGAGTATGCCGGCCTTTTCTGCGGCGCTGTCTTTTTGAACGGATTTAACCCTGATGTCATGTGAAATTTCAATTGTTTTATTATTTATAGCATTATAGACATCCTCGCCGTTTACAATAAGCGGTTCAATGCCTATTGAAAATCCTATTGTGAGTAAAATGAAGGCCAGTAAAAAATTCATAAAAACACCGGCGCAAACAACCGCCATTCGAATTCTTAACGGCTTGCCGGCAAAACTCTGCTTGCTTTTTAACACAGCGGGATTAGTTGAGTCCTCTCCCATAAGTTTGTTAAAACCGCCAAAAGGGATCCAGTTAACCGAATAAATGGTTCCTTTATATTTTTTCCCCCATATGCGAGGAGGCAGTCCGATACCAAATTCTTCAACTTTTATTCCGGATTTCTTTGCTACATAAAAATGCCCGAATTCATGAATAAGAATAATTACAGAAAAAATTATCAAAAATGCAACAGCTGAAACAAGAAGTTCCATATTTAAAAAAGTTATTTTTTATATTTTCATTATGTCCGATTCTTTTGCTTTGGCCAGATCTTCAATTTCTTTATTAAATTTATCAACTTCACTCTGTAAATTTTTATCAGCAAGCCTGTTATCGTCCTCGCTGATTTTTTTATCGGCTTCGAGCTTTTTAAAGGCTTCGTGCGCGGTCTGCCTCGCGTTTCTTATGGCAATTCTTGCATCCTCGGCCATTTTATTAACAAGTTTTGTAAGTTCAGCCCTCCTTTCCTCGGTTAAAGCGGGAATATTTATTCTTACATATGTACCGTCGTTAATTGGATTAAAATTAAGACCGGATATTTTAATTGCGGTTTCAATATGACTCAAATTCGCCTTATCCCACGGCTGAATCTGAATGGTCTTTGAGTCAGGGCACGAAATGCTTGCGACAGCTTTTAAAGGCTGAAGTGTACCGTATGCTTCAACTTTAACATCTTCGATTAAAGTTGCCGACGCGCGGCCGATCTGAAGTTTTGCATAATCCCCTTTTAAATGATCGCAGGTTTTTTTAAATTCATTTTTTGCGGCTTCAAGATATGGCTGTGTTGACATGTTTGTTAAGTTAAAAAATTATGATACAAGCGTTCCAAGCTTTTCGCCGAGAACGGCTTTTTTAATGTTTCCTTTTTTAAATAAATTAAAGACTAAAATTGGCATATTGTCGTCCTTGCATAAAGCAACCGCCGCAAGGTCCATAACTTTAAGATCCTGTGTAAGCACATCTTTATAAGAAATTTTATCAAACATGCGTGCTTTGCTGTCTTTTTCGGGATCCGCGTTATAAACACCGTCAACTTTTGTGGCTTTAAGCAGAATGTCGCAGTTAAGTTCAAGAGCTCTGAGTGCGGCCGCCGAATCGGTTGTAAAGTATGGATTTCCCGTTCCTCCGACACAGATCACAATTCTGTTCTGCTGAAGATGATGAAGAGCGCGCGGCGGATAATAATCTTCCGCTACCTGCTGAACGCGAAGTGCGGAAACAACCCTGGTTTCAAGGCCAAGCTTTTCAAAAGCGCTTTTCATGGCCGATCCGTTCATAACCGTTGCCATCATCCCCATATTGTCCGACATAATTCTCTCAATGCCTGACTGTTTAAAATCCCTGTATCTCCATATATTGCCGCCTCCCACGACTATACCTATCTGCACGCCCAGATCATGGACTTCTTTTATTTCTTTACATAATTGTTCAACATATTCCGTATCTATTCCGGACTGCCTTTTACCCTGCAGCACTTCGCCCGAAAGTTTAAGCAAAACTCTTTTATACCTGACTGTACTTGGGCTCATAAAAAAATTATTAAAATTTGAGAAGGATATACGTAACAACAATGCCTATAACAACTCCTATAATAAAAATAGCGGGAATTCTTCGCTCCTCCTCCTGTTCATGCGCGTTTGCAAGATCCGTAAGCAGATTGCTGCTCACAATTATCTCCTCATCATGATTTTTCTGAACAACGTCTTCATAATTATGTGTTGCAACAAGCTGAACAAAATTTGAAAATTTTACTTTAATCTTTTCACCGGCTTTCGGCTCATCCATAACAACTGTTGCATTCTGTATATACGGCTCGGGTTCATTATCTTCAATATGCCGTACAACAAACTCATCTTCATCCTGCAGTGTTATTGGCTTATTACTAATATTCGCGGACTTAACAGGCCCGTCCATTGATTTAGATTTTTTTGAATGCGCCATCTAAATAAAAATTAATTTTTCTATATTATAACCAATAGACTCTTTTTTTCCAAACTTTCGAGTAAAAAAACTCTACTCTTTTTTAAATTCAAGCCTTATACCAGATGGCGGTATTGGTATTATCAATAATAAAATCATCCTGGGTGGAATCAGGATCTTTAAAAGCGGTTACAAAAGTGACCGCTTTATATCTGGATATTTGTCTAAAATGGTCCAAATGTTGTTTAACCAAATCGTTTTCAACGTTATACATATATTCATATCCCGCTTTTTGCAGCCGTGCAATTACGCGCCTATATTCATAATAATCTGTACATTCTATAGTCTCAACCTGCATTTGTTCCTCCATCTGCTCTAACTCTAAATTTTCTTTAGGAGTTTCCATATAACAAATTGTTGTTAATATTACCTGGAGGACAAATATAAAACATTATAACTCGTTTTGTCAACCACTATAAATTAACCAATAAAATACAAAAAACTCAGAACAAATCGTAGAAAAACTTACCCGGCCCAGGGCCGAAATTTAGCAAATTGATTACAAGTAGAATTTATCCGCAGAAAGCCATAAATCGACAATCGATGGCGATTTTTAACTGAAAAATTTTTCGAATATGTCAAGACTGGACAAAAAATAAAAAAGGGCCCACAGAAGTGAGCCCCTCAATTGTCTATTGTCAACAGTCAGTCGGCAAATGTTCTAATATCCCATGTCCATTCCTCCCATACCGCCGCCCATGCCGCCGCCGTGGTTGTGTTCTTTTTTCTCCTCGGGTATATCCGTAACCGCGCCTTCCATTGTTAAAAATATCGCCGCGATTGATGCAGCATTCTGAAGCGCGCTTCTTGTTACCTTTGCGGGATCAATGATTCCGGCTTTTACCATATCAACAAAATCGTCTTTATCCGCGTCGTATCCGATTCCGGCTTTAGAACGTAAAACTTTATCAACTATTACAGCGCCGTCTTTGCCGGCGTTTATTGCTATCTGAAATAATGGTGATTTTAACGCGCTTTTTACAAGATGATAACCGGTCACCTCGTCTGCTTCACCGTTTTTCAAGCCGTCCAGTTTATCGCTTGCTTCAAGCAAAGCAACTCCTCCTCCTGGAACAATCCCCTCTTCAACCGCTGCTTTTGTTGCCTGCAAAGCATCTTCAATTCTATGTTTCTTCTCCTTTAATTCAACTTCGGTTGCCGCGCCCACTTTTATAATTCCAACTCCGCCTGAAAGTTTTGCAAGTCTCTCCTGTAATTTCTCTTTATCGAATTCCGATGTTGATTTTGACAGTGTTACTTTGATTTCCGAAATTCTCGCGTCAATATCCTTCTGGCTTCCTTTTCCTTCAACAATTGTACATTTATCTTTATCGGCAAGAACTTTATGGGCTTCGCCAAGGTCGCTTAAATCAGCAGAATCAAGTTTCAATCCGACTTCTTCCGAAATAACTTTCGCGCCCGTTAAAGCAGCAATATCTTTTAACATTTCTTTTCTTCTTTCGCCGAATGCCGGCGCTTTTACGGCCAACACGCTGAATACTCCGCGAAGTTTGTTTAACACCAAAGTTGCAAGAGCCTCTCCTTCAACATCTTCCGCAATAATTACGAGTTCCTTCTTTCCTGACTGCAATAATTTTTCAATTAAAGGAAGAATATCCTGAATTGAAGATATTTTTTTATCAGTCACCAAAATTTTCGCGTTCTGATATTCCGCGGTCATCTGATGCGGATCGGTCACCATGTAGGCCGATAAATATCCGTTATCAAACTGCATGCCTTTTACAACCTCTTTTTCAAGGCCCATTGCCTGAGATTCTTCAACCGTGATAACACCCTCGGAACCCACTTCCTCCATCATTTCAGCAATAATTTTACCTACTTCGGAATTTTGCGCCGAAATTGTTGCAACCTGTTCAATCATCTCTTTTGAATCGCCTATCTGAATTGCCGTTTCTTTTAAATGCTCGACAATTTTCTTAACCGCTTTTTCAATTCCCAGCTTTAATCTCATTGGATTTGCACCTGCCGTTAGATTTCTAAGACCTTCCTGAATCATCGCATGCGCAAGGATCGTCGCGGTTGTTGTACCATCTCCCGCAACGTCGTTTGTTTTTGTAGCGACCTCTCTAACAAGCTGCGCGCCCATGTTCTCGTACGCGTCTTTAAGCTCGATTTCTTTCGCGATAGTAACTCCGTCGTTTGTAATCGTGGGAGCCCCGTATTTTTTATCCAATACTACGTTTCGACCTTTTGGACCTAGCGTAATTCGAACAGCTTTGGCAAGCTGAGTAACGCCTGAAAAAAGTTTCTGCCTTGCATCGTCGCTAAATGCTACCTGTTTAGCCATATTTTATTTGGTTAGATTATATAGATCCGCTTTAAAGCGGTAATTTATTTGTATGATTATTTTATAATCGCAAGAATGTCGGATTCGTTTAAAACAAGGTATTCCTTATTATCAACTTTAACTTCCGTGGGGCCGTATTTTGTAAACAACACCATATCCCCCACTTTAATTTCCATAGGAATTCTCTTGCCGTCATCACCCATTTTACCGCTGCCTACGGCAATAACTTTACCCTTTTGAGGCTTCTCTCTTGAAGCGGTATCCGGAATAATAATGCCCGAAGCTGTTGTTTCTTCCTCTACAGCTTCAACCACAATATGGTCGGATGTAGGAATAATTTTTGATGTGCCAGTCATACTATATTAAGGTTAAATTATATATTTTGCTGAATTTTTTCTGAATCGTGTATTATGCAAAAAATTAGCACTCAAAATTATAAAGTGCTAAATTTTATAGTCAAGATATTTTTTATTTTTTTTAATTTATTTATAAAGGATTCCAGAGATTGCCTAAACAAAGAGTCATTATCTAAAATCTTTTCAATTCAAAATAAGTTTTGTACTGTTGTAAGCCAAAATACGACATTTTCTTCAAGCTCCGATCCGGAACGGAAAGTAACTATACGAACTAATTCCCCGGGGAGGAAGTGCGCAAAGTATACCAATTCTAATTGCTATACGAACTTTTTCGGGCCGGCCCAAAACTTAATAAAGTTTGTCAATTTAAAGAAACTTAATAAAGTTTCAATACTACCAGTCCAGCATTTCATAAGTAACTCTTTCGCCCGCTTTATCTCCTAGATATTCATTTAAAGTGGTGTCCTTATATTTAATGTTTCTTGTGATAAGTTCCGCCATCTGCCCGCGCGTAAACACTTGATCAAAACCTTTTACATCGAGCGGGATAATATTATTTTCAGATGCCAGTTCAACCATTTTTTTGTACCACGGATCGCTTTGCTGATACTCCTCACCGTATCCGACCATAACGATTTTTAATGCCTCAACAAAATTTACAGCTTTGGTTGGCTTAAATGTAACACTGTCGTATCCGGTAACAATTCCTTTTACTTTTGCATAACAGACATATTTCTCAAACCAGTCTGTTGTAACAACATCATCAAAACAATCAGTATATGAATAAAGATTAAACTCATCTCCGTAAGCGGCTTCAACGATAATTTTTGTAATTTCCGCCCTGTTGATGGTTTTATCGGGTTGATAAGATCCGTCAGCATAACCGCTTACAATCCCCTGTTCATAAATAAACCTGATAGCATCTTCATATTTATGGCCGACTATGTCATATAAAGGTTCATTTACAAACGGTTCGCTTGAACCTGTCGGAGTGAAAGGTTTTGTTGTTGATGTAACAAATGTTTCCCATATCCATCCTGTTGTACCGTCAGCTCTCTGAACTTTGTGCCAGCCTTCGGTTTTGCCTATTACATGCACAACTTCGCCTTTCGATAAAACAGCAACAACCGAAGATTCCTCCATACAGGAAACAGTCCTTAAATTAACAGCTGAAGTAATTTCAACATTATAATTTGCGGTCTCAAGCGGTGTGTCCGAACAAATATCGGTTGCCATACCGGATGGTGCAACTGTCATGATAAGTATAAAAGTCACCAATAATACAACTGTTTTTTTCATTTTTTTGAAGTTAAAAGATAAGTTAAAGGAAAATAAAACAATAAAAACTTAACTTATAATATCATTACAATTAATCTAAATAAAGTTTTTAATTAGCGTTAAAAAAATGCGGCCGTAACCCTGAAAGGATTAAACGGCCGCCGGATTGTGGACGTTTTTGAGTTTGGCAGGTGGGAATCATGACCGGAAAACAGCGACGGGGATGAAAACAAAAAAGAGGAATCCACCGGCAATCTTAAGGGGGATCGAGGTCATGGAGGAACCCATCAGGATCATTGAAGAGATGACGCCGAGCACGTACCCGCAACCGAAAGAAGCGTCCTCGCCTTCAGTGATCAATCCATAAACAAATCCGTAAAGGATAAGGATTCCGATGGCAGGCAATACACCGACCGTTACGGTGATTAGGGTAAGCACGCCCAGAATCAGAAGCAAAATGACGGCTTTTGCTAGAGCACTGAAAGCTCTGTCAATAAAATCACCCTCTGCCTTTACAAACATGAAGCACCTAACCTTCCTGCCTCTTAAGTTGAGGCGGTTTGTTGTGATTGAAACCCAAAACCCAAATAATGACAAAGAACATCAATTCTTACACCAAGTCCACATGAATGACTGCCGGTCCTTAAAGGACGGCAAGCGTTACATCAATTTGATACTATTTTAAAACAAATTAGTCAACCAACAAAGCTATTTCGCAAACTCCTCGGTCCTGGTTTCTCTTATAACATTCACCTTCACCTGACCGGGATACTGCATGTCTTTTTCGATTTTTCTAGCAATATCATGTGACATTTTAACAGCGCCAAGATCATCTACGTCGGTTGGATTTACAAATATTCTAACCTCTGTTCCGGCCTGAATCGCGTAAGATTTTTTAACGCCCGGGAATGAGTTGCAAACGTTTTCGAGCTCCTCAAGGCGTTTTATATAGTTATCCAAATTTTCTTTATCGGCGCCCGGCCGGGAATTCGCGATTGCATTTGCGGCCGCAATAACCAGGGCCTCAACTGTTTTTGGTTCAACCAGTCCGTGATGGGCTTCAATGCAGTGCACAATATCTTCCGAAAGACCAAATTTTTTTGCTATATCTCTTCCGATCGCGGCGTGATTACCCTGGATTTCATGATCAACCGCCTTACCTATATCATGCAGAAGTCCGGCTCTTTTACATAAATTAACATCGGCTCCGAGCTCCGAGGCAAGATTTGCAGCCAAAAATGCGACTTCCATTGAGTGCTTTAAAACATTTTGACCGTAGCTTACCCTGAATTTTAATCGACCCAATAGTTTTACCAAATTCGGATGAAGCCCCGCAACACCGACTTCAAATGCGGCTTTTTCCCCAAGTTCTTTAATTAACTGATTTACTTCTTCCTTAACTTTTTCATATGTTTCCTCAATTCTTGCCGGATGAATTCTTCCGTCAGCGATAAGCCTTTCGAGCGTAACCTTGGCGATATAACGACGCACCAAATCAAAGCCGGAAATAACAATGGAACCCGGAGTATCATCCACAATCACATCAATACCCGTAATTTCTTCAAATGTATTAATATTTCTTCCTTCGCGTCCGATAATTCTTCCTTTCATATCATCTGAAGGAAGAGTCACTATTGTAGCGGTGGATTCAGCGGTGGTTTCAGCTGCATATTTTTGGATTGCTTCGGCGATAATGTATTTTGCACGCTTATCAGCTTCGTCTTTTACCTGTTGTTCCGTCTTTTTAATCTGTTCAACCAGGATCTCTTTTGTATCCTCCTCGACTTTTTTAAGAAGAATTTCTTTTGCCTCTTCTTTGGACATCTGGGCAACCTTTTCAAGCTCAGACTGCTGCATAGCCTGGATTTTTTCAACCTCTTCACGCAGCCTTTTTACCGATGTCACCTTGTTTTCAAGCTCTTCTTTAAGCTTATCGGCCTCTTCGGACTTTTTATCCAAGAACTGCTCCTTTTCGACTAGCCGCTCTTCAATTTTCTGGAGCTGTTCGCGTTTTCTTCGCTCATCACGCTTGGCCTCATCAAGCACCTTAAATGCGTTGTTCTTTGCCTCAAGCAAAGTTTCTTTGGATTTATTCTGCGCATCCCTGAGCATCTGCGCGCTTTTTTCCGTAAGATCCTTATTCTTTTCTTCAACCAGTTTTTTTCTGTAGATATAACCGATTGCAGTACCGCCCGCCAGGCCCAAAACTGCCAATATTACTGCTAATAATTCCATAAAAATAAATTAGTGCTATTAGGGTTGCACTGATCTTACTTAAAGAAACAAATTAGAACCTATCGCCAGATATTTTACCGACCTTTAGCCGGATCGCGGGTTAAATATCTTAAAGTTACAAATTTCAGTTTATGCAGTCTCATTGTTTTGCTTTTGTTTAGGCTCTAAAAATTACTTTAATTCGTTTGGTTCTTCTTTAGATCAATGCCGGTCTTTTACCTTATAAAAAATATAGTATTGACCCCTAAAAGTCAATTGCGTTTATTTTACGATTTTTTTAAATATTTTTTAAATTTGTACGCTATCTTTTAAATAACATTAATAAAAATCTATGAAGAAAAAAATATTGCTTTATTTCTTGTTGACTCTGTTGTGTTTCCGTTTTCAAACGTATATTTCGGTTTTTGCCGAGGAAACTTCAACGCCCGACCCTGTTGTCTCAATTTTTCCAAACATTATTATTAACGAGATCGGCTTTAAAGATTCGAATAAAGACTGGATTGAATTGTATGTAATAAACGGAGGAAATATAAAGGGATTAAACTTTTGGGACGATAAAGTGTTTTTTAGCGTAACTTATGATTTATTGGTTAATACGGGAGATTATATCCTAATTAGTTTTAATAATGCCGCTGAAAGCTATACGGTTTCATCAAGTCTTAAAACATTTGATATTATAAAATCGGGTCTTACCGGCACAACCGAACAGGTGATAATAAAAAATGAAGATGAAATATTGGACGCGGTATGCTGGGCGAATTCTTCTCCGACTGAAACCGAAATAAAGAACTTTGACACACTGGCTGAAAGCGACCAGTGGACAGCGGGTATTACGACCTGCATAAAAAGCGAAGATGTAAAAACAAACTATTCTGTCGGCAGAAAGAACCTTATTGATACAAATTCGAAAAACGACTGGGAAATAATTTCAGCACCAACGAAAGGTTTTACAAACGAAAAACCCGCAGCTCCGGAAACAACCGCGACTCCGGAACCAACGACAGAAGAAAATGAGGATGAAGAAGATCCCGTGGTTATGGATAGTCCGACAATTGTTTCTGTCCCACCTGTTGAAAAGCCCAAAAACACATGTACAACAATACTGATTAATGAAATTTTTCCAAATCCCGAGGGTTCTGACACCGGCAATGAATGGATCGAACTGTTTAATCCCGGGGAGCAGTGCATAATGGACGGATGGTCTGTTGATGATGCAGAAGGCGGCAGCAAACCGTTTAATATATATAACGAAACAATAAACAAAAACGGATTTTTGCTGCTGCCTTCATGGAAAACAAAAATAACGCTTAACAATTCCAATGAATCAGTAAGGCTTTTTGATCACACTAATAAACTAGCGGACAGTATAAGCTATACGGAATCCGCAAAAGAAAACATGAGTTATGAAAAAAATGCTGACGGAGAGTTTATTTGGACAAATAAAATTACACCTCTTGCCGCCAACACCTTTGAATCCGATGATTATATAGATGCGGAAGCTGAAGAAGATGAAACCGATGACAAAAAACAGACAACAAAAACCGCGGCTTTAAAAAAAGCAGCTTCTGCAACAATAAAAAACGGCGACCTTTCGGAAAATATACATATAACCGAACTCATGCCCAATCCGTCGGGAACCGACAAAGGCAGTGAATGGGTTGAAATACACAACGATTTAGAAAAAAAAATAAATCTGGGAGGCTGGATTATTGATATTGGTGAAAGTTCAACAAAAAAATATACTTTTAATAATGTAATAATCGAAGCCGGGGAATATATTGTTTTATCGGATACCGATTTAGGCATCACGCTTAAAAACAGCAGCGGAGTGCTTCGTCTTTTAGATTATGAAAAAACCGTAATTGATTTAATTGAATACGGAAGCGCGCCGGATAACTCTTCATATATGCGCGTTAAAATTATCGGCAATGAGCAGGAAGAAGACGAATGGAAATGGACAAAAAACAGCACAAAGGGAGAAGAAAATCCTGTTTTATACAAATTCACAGGTGAAATAACAAATTTCAATCAACAAACGGGAGAATTGATATTAAAAACAACCGATGAAGAATTAACAATTATGGTTGAAAACAGCGGTGATGAATTAATAAACGTTTCTTTTAAAGCGGGCGCAATAATAAACCTAACGGCAAAAATGAACCAGGAAGGTAAATTTATGATGCAGGATTATGAGATTGTGTCACAGTCTGATAACAACAACTCGGACGGGGGTGGCGGCTTCATGTATATAATACTTTCTACAATACCTCCGGCGGGTTTTTTAGGATTTATCTGGCTGAAAAAATTCGGAATAATTAAATTTTGATATTTAATACGGTTTTGTTTTAAAATGGCATAGAACAATTAACCGTAATTTATGGGTGAAAAGAAAAATCGCACAGATCATTTATGGAAGTATTCAACAATCCTGCTCGCCGGTCTGCTTATAGGGTATATTATCGGGCGTTTTGAATTAACCACGGTTAATTTCGTATTAAATCCACAGGGATCTGAAGCAAAAAATACAAACACGACAGCCGAAGATAAAAAAGAGGATACGGCTTCAGCGCAAAATCCGGTGGATGTAAATATTGAAGGAGATCTGATCCTCGGTAAAGATGATGCAACAATAACATTAATAGATTTCAGCGACTTTGAATGTCCCTTTTCAAAAAAGTTTTACACTGAAATATTTGCCGACTTAAAACGCGATTTTATCGATACGGGTAAAGTAAAATATATTTTTAAGGATTATCCTCTTAACCTGCATCCAAACGCTTTGCCGGCCGCAATCGCCGCTGAGTGTGCCGGACAGCAAAACAAATACTGGGAAATGCACAATAAAATTTTTGACACCCAGACGGTCTGGAGCGGACTTGAAAATGCCGATGAAACATTTAAAACCTATGCAGGCGAAATTGGCTTAAACTTAACCAAATATACTGATTGTACTGGATTGCAAAGTATAAAAGACGAAATATATTCCGACCGTGAAGACGGAATAAATGCGGGAGCACGAAGCACCCCAACCCTGTTTATTAACGGGATGATTCTTAGAGGCGTACCACAAAGCTATGATCAGCTTAAACAATATCTAGAAAGCCAACTTGGCAATTAGCTATATGGATAATCTGATACTAAACGTGGCAGGTATGCATACCGCGGCCTGCGCCGAAAAAATAGAAAAAACACTTTCTTCGTCGAAGGGAATACGCAGCGCTTCGGTGAATTTTTCTGGTCAGACAGCAAATATAACCTATGTTGAAAATGAAACGGATGAAAAAAAAATTATTAAAATAATTGAAAAGCTGGGTTATAAGCCTGCTAAACTCAGGGAAAAAAACGAAGAGCAAAAACAAAGAAAAAATCTTATAAAAAAATCATTTGTTAAATTAATAATAGCGGCAATAATTGCATCAGCGGTTCTTGTTGTTCCGCTAGCTTTTGCTTATACTAGCGGGATACCCGACATACTGCGAAATCTGATAATTTTGGCGGTTATATCAATCGGAATCTACCTGGCATATTTTGATGTAATAAAAAGTCTACTTGCCGGACTGCATCTGCCTGCTGCCGGATTAATTCTGTTTTTTTTATATACTTTAATACTGGTGCTTTTTGAAGGCTTAAGCCCTTATATAAACCGTTTGTTTTTATTGCAGGTTCTTGCATTAATCACTTTTGTACTGGCTTTTTCAAAATGGCTCAATGAAAAATTTAAAAACGATTTTTGCTTATATTATGAAAGCCTGCTGAAACTAAAACCCAAAACGGCCCGCGTTATAAGGCACAATACCGAAATGGAAATCGATATTGCCGGCGTTAAGGTCGGGGATTTTTTAAAAGTAAAATCCGGAGAGGCTTTCCCCGTTGACGGCATTTTAATAGAAGGAGAAACAAAAGTTAATGAAACCGTTCTTGCCGGCGCTGATGAAATCAGCACAAAAAAACCGGGCGACGAAATAATAGGAGCGACAATAAATACCGACTCAACGGTTATATATAAAGCAACACAGGTTGGCAAAGAAACCACTTTGGAGCAGGTGATAGCTCTTACGGAAGATGCAAAAAAACATAAAGGAAAGTTTGAAAAATTCTCACCAAAATTCGAAAACGCTTTTACGGTTATTATCATACTGTCTTCAATAGGATCATTTATACTTTGGTATTTCATTGGCGGCGGAAGCTGGTTTTTTGGCGGTCTGATAGGATGTATTTCAATTCTGCTAATAACAAATCCCAGCGGATTTACGTTCGGAACGCATTTGCCTTTAGCCACAGGCATCCAAAAAGCGGCCCTTAAAGGAATTATATTTAAAGGCGGGCATGCGGTTGAAAATTTAAGCAAAATAAACAGAATTGTTTTTGATAAAACGGGTATTTTAACGCTTGGAATTCCGGAAATAACCAATATCATCACTAAAGATGGTTTTAATGAAAAAAGATTTCTTATAATGATAGGATCCCTTGAAAACGCATCAACCCATCCTTTTGCGGAAGCAATTACCGAATACTGCAAAAAAAACGATATTACGTTTAAAAAACCGTACGATTTTAAAAATATTGAGGGGATGGGAATAATGGGGATCGTGGACGGACAGGAGGTGATTGCGGGAAACATGAAACTTATGGAGAAATCAGGTGTGCAGATGCAAAAAGACCTTCTGCATAAAGCTGAAATTTTATCGAAAAATGTTAGAACGCCGGTTTATATTGCAAGAAACAGAGAGCTTGTCGGAGTAATAGGTATTGCGGACACAATCAGGCCGGAAGCCAAAAACTTAATCGCGGAATTAAACAAAGCGGGATTAAAACTTACAATAGTTACCGGAGACAATGAACAAATCACACAGAATATTGCCGATGAATTAAGGATCAAAGATGTGATTGCGAACGCACAGCAGAAAGAAAAAATTGAAGCAATCCAAAACTACCAGACCGATAACGAGATAGTGGCGTTTGTCGGAAAAGGCATTGATGACGGCCCGGTGCTTGCCCAAACCGATGCGGGCATAGCGTTGGGAACGGGAACAGACACAACCCTTTCAGCTTCGGACATTACATGTATCAGCAAAAGCCTGAACAAAATCAACGAATCCTATAAGTATGCAAAACAAATAAAAAAAGCCATGTTACAAAACATGCTTATTACGGTTTTCTATAATTTACTTGTAATTCCTCTGGCGCTCGGGGTTTTTTATCCTGTTGTAAATATAATAATTTATCCGGCATTGGCTCCGGTACTATCAACGGGATTGACCGCTCTTTTAAGTTACACTTCAAAAAAATCAGTGCTTTAACACTTTGGCATATTCCATTTCATATATATGCATAAAGGCGATAAGCAGATTTAATACAAGCGGACCAAATATTATTCCCTTCAGACCAAAGGCAAACACTCCTCCGAGAACAGCAAGAAAAGTCATTAAAGGATGAACCGGAGCTCTTCCTTCTATCAGGAACGGTCTAACAAAATTATCAACCGTACTTACAACAAGCATTCCCCATAAAAACAGTCCTATTCCTCCAAAAAGATTTCCCATGGCAACAAGAATAATGGATGCCGGAATCCAGATCGCCGCAGTGCCGATTAGCGGAACCAAAGAAAAAACACCTGTTGCGGTTGCCCAAAATATCGGATTCGGAATTCCGACGACCGCATAACCGATACCTGCGAGAGTGCCCTGAATAACAGCCGTAAAAAATATACCAAAAAGCATCGCAAGGCTTACCTCCTTAAATTTTGAAAAAACAGCTTTTTCATATTTCACGGGCAGCGGACTCAAATCCATAATCTTTTCAACGATTTTGTTCCCGTCCTTAAAGAAATAATACAAAGCAAAAAAGAAGATGATAAGTGATAAAACAAAGGTAAAAAAGTTTTCAATAAATTGAAAAAAGAATTTGCCGAGAGATGTCGCCCAGGCCTGCGCCGTTTCTCCAATTTTACCAAAAAGATCCATCTTTATATTATCCAAATTTATAAACGGAATAATTTTTTGGTATTGGTCATATAAAAAATTCCCGGGCTCCCACTGAAACCACTGAAAATATTTTTCAAAAAAACCTCCCTGTATTTTGCTTGCAATATCATAAAATGCACTAATACCCTCACTTATTAGCATTGTCGCGAACAAACTTAACGGTATCAGAATTACAAGAAAAGTTAAAATACACGTAACCAAAGATGACAGCCGATTCATTCCCCTGAACAGCTTGCTTATCCTTCTGTATAAGGGATAAAAAATCGTTGCGAAGAATGCGGCGAAAATTAAAATCGTAATAAAAGGAGCGTACAAAAGATATAATAGATAAATCAAAAAGGCTAAAGAACCTAAAAGAAAATATGCCGGAAAAGCGGGATGTGCCAGTTGCATTTTTTTATTGAACATATAAAAAAGTTATTACAATAATTAATCGTCACTTATCTTTATAACAAATAAAAACTGAAATTTAAAGACTTGCATCGTTTCTGAATTGTCTTCTGCGATCAATGTCGGTTAAAAGTTTCTTTCGCAACCTTATGCTCTTGGGGGTAATTTCAGCGTATTCATCTTCTTTTATATATTCAATAGCTTTTTCAAGGGTAATTTCATTAATCGGTATAAGCGTTAATGCTTCATCGGATGATGAAGAGCGTATGTTGGTTAAATTCTTGTTTCTTGTGGCGTTAACGGTGATGTCGGTGCCCTGGCTGTGTTCTCCGATAATCATTCCTTCGTAAATTTTTGTACCGGGAGTAACAAAAAGAGGGCCCCTTTCCTGAAGTTTCCATAACGAATATGCCATCGTAACACCTTTTTCTCCCGAGATCATTGACCCGAAAGTTCGTTTTTGAATTTCGCCGCTGTAGGGAGCAAAATGATCAAACGCGTGATATAAAGTTCCCTCTCCCCTCGTTAAAATCAAAAATGCGGACCTGAAACCCAGCAAACCGCGAGTTGGCACTTCAAATTCCAAAGTAGTATTGCTGTTTAAGGATTTCATTGCTTTAAGCACTCCTTTTCTTTTTGAAACAGCTTCAATAACTTTTCCGGAAATTTCGTCAGGAACATTGATAACCGCAAATTCAATAGGTTCAAGTTTAACTCCGTCTTTTTCCTGCATAACAACCTCGGGCTGTGAAATTTGCAGTTCGTATCCTTCCCTTCTCATGCTTTCAATCAAAACCGCAAGATGCATTTCTCCCCTTCCGTAAACTTTTATTGTGTCAGAATCGGCTGTGAATTCAATTTTTAATCCCACGTTCGATTCAAGCTCTTTTATAAGCCTGTCTCTGATATGTCTGGATGTTACAAATTTCCCTTCCTGCCCCGCGAACGGAGAATTATTGACCAAAAAATAAATGGCAACGGTTGGAGGATCAATGCTGATTGCAGGCAGGGGCTGCGCATTTTGGTCTGTTGTAATTGTCTCACCCACATAAATATCCGGAATTCCGGCAATTGCAACAATATCTCCGGCACAAATTTCCGCTACATCAATTTTTTTTAAACCTTTAAATGTAAATACTTTTGACAGCTTACCTGAACGCTTCTGCCCGTCCTGTTTAATCACAAAGACATTCTGACCTGCTTTTACGCTTCCTTCATAGACTCTCCCCACAGCCATACGACCCAAAAAATTATCATAAGCCAAAGTTGCGGGCTGCATGCGGAAAGACTTTTTAAGATCAACTTTTGCCGCCTTTACATGTTCAAGAATAAAATCAAGAAGCGGAACAATATTTTCTTTTTTATCATCAAGATTTCTTATGGCGATCCCCTCGCGGGCAATAGTATAAATATAAGGAAAATCCAGCTGTTCATCGGTCGCGCCCAGCGAAGTAAAAAGATCAAAAGTTTCCGAAAGAACTTCATCGGGCCGCGCCGTGGGTTTATCAATTTTATTGATAACAACAAGAATTTTAAGACCGAGCTCAAGTGATTTTTTAAGCACAAATTTTGTCTGCGGCATGGGCCCCTCATAGGCGTCAACAAGCAATAAAGCCGCATCAACAGTGCGAAGAACGCGCTCAACCTCCGATCCAAAATCAGCATGCCCCGGAGTGTCAACAATATTAATTTTAGTGCCTTTATGCTCAATAGCGGCATTTTTTGCGTAAATCGTAATGCCCCTTTCTTTCTCCTGCGCGTAACTGTCCATCACACGTTCATCAATTTTTTCATGCTCGTTAAAAGCACCGCCCGCTCTCAGCATCGCGTCAACAAGCGTAGTTTTTCCATGATCCACATGCGCTATAATTGCAATATTCCTAATCTGCATTTTGCTAATTTATTATCTTTGCCTGATGATTTTACACGGAAAAATAACTTTTACAAGCCAAAAAGCCAAAAAAAAATGTGTATAACTTATTGCAGGGTATAAAACAAGTTTAAAAAAACTTTGTAAAAATCTTACATGACAACAAAATTGGCTTTTTAAAGGCAAATATATAAATGCATAATAGATTTGCCAAACAATCAACAAAATGATAAAGTAGACAAAATTTTGCAGTAAAATTTAAAATTTATCATTTAACCCAAGAAAAATGACAGACTACAATTTGTCAGGAGACCAAGGGGATCCAGTAAATCCGGCAGTACCGACCGAACCGACACCAACTCCAGCTCCAACTGAACCAGCTCAACCCGAGCCAACTCCTCCGGCTGAACCTCAGGTTCCAACAGAGCCAACCCCTCCGGCTGAACCTGCACAACCCGAACCAACACCTCCGGCTGAACCTGCTCCAACTGAACCTCAGGTTCCAACAGAGCCAACCCCTCCGGCTGAAGGGCAATAAAAAAATATTAAAATCTCAAAAAAAGGTCCGAAAGTTATCGGGCCTTTTTTAAAACATCCCGTCCAGATCCATAAACACCCACTGATCCGATGTTTCAGGTTTGCGTTTTAATTTAATATCGATCATCGGCCTTGAAAGCTGCTCCAGACTTTTTTTGCGGCCTTCACCAACAATCCGGGCCATCTTTTTGTCGCGTATAATCTGGAAATCCATACCGTTTAAATTAAACTCAACTATCCGCTGTTCGCCGATCTCAACTTCTTCCATGCCAAGATCAATATATAAAGGACTGCTTTCATCCTTAATAATTTCGGCATTCGCTGCTTTTACTCTCTTAATAATCTCTTCAAAACGATCTTCCGCTGCGGAACCGGCGGTATCATCAATCTCTCTAATTGGTTTGTCATCGTGCTGCATGGACTTATTTTTATGATTCAGCTGTCCTTCTATAACGAAGTTCGTACTTATTTTAAAGAAAAATATAAATAAAAGAAAGTCGAGAAGGCAGAAATCCCTCTCCAGACCCACTACTTTTTGCCTTCCCGCCTTAAAGAATTGTCTTTTTAAGAGTAGATAAAAGTATTTTTTTACAAATTGACTCAAGGTGTTCGATATCATAAACTGATTCTGTTAGGCTAAGAGCGTATTACTGAAATAGTAGCGGTAAAATTTCACAAAACTGTCCGGCTGATGTCAAAAAAAATATATAAATTTGTTATTAACTAAGTTATGCTTGCGTTTGGTTTTACCCTTTTTTCATATTTGGCAGTCTCCTATTATTTAGCCATAAAAATAAATAAAGAGAGGTATATTTCTTTGTGGCTAATACTATTTTTCGTTTCAATTTTGTTATCAGTTGAACTGTTGGGGGTATTTAAAATTTTCTCATCGCTTAATCTTTTAATCCTGGCATTAATAAATTTACTGCTAATTTCAATTTTTGAGTTTCGAAATTTTAAAAAATTCAAAAAAAATGATTTGGGAGATTTTCTTCAAGCTATCAAAATAACACCTACATTGTTCATGTTTTTGGTTTTCACATGTATTGTCATTCTCTGTGCGAATTTTCTGCCAATTGCCGAAATTGACAGCATTGCATACCATCTACCCATAGTCAGCAAACTAATCTCCACCGGCAGTATTTGGGAGGTTTTTCACGCAGGCTTTGTAGGACCTAATACTTTCTTTCCGGCAAACCATGAATCAATACAAGCTTTTTTTGCTGTTCAAACGGGAAATATGGATTTTGGATATATTGTTACTTTTTTATCTTTTTTACTGCTGTGTTCATCACTCCTTGATCTTGGGCGCAAGAGAGTATCTAAACTGTTTATTTTTATAATTGCACTAAGTTCCGCTTCTGTGCCATTTTTATTTAATCAATTTTTAAATCTGCAAATTGATTTATTTATGTTTTCGTTATTCGGAAGTGCGGTCGCATTAATTGTTTCTTCCGTAGTAAACAAAGAAAAGATTGATTTATTCAAAGCGTGCCTGGTTTTGGGTGTAATGTTGGGAACAAAATACAATGCAGTGCCACAGATCATTGTGCTTGTTCCATTCCTGATTTTTGCGTTTTTTTATCAATATAAGTCATTAAAATTCATTTTTTGGTATCCTTCATTGATATTTTTACCTGGAATTTTTTGGTATATCAGAAATTGGATAATCGCATTTAATCCCATATATCCATTTGGTATTGATCTTGGTTTTATTAATTTTGAGGGACATAAAATTTTTATTGAAGATACAGTAGGAACTTCTTTGTGGAGTCACATTACAAAAGATGGCATTTTAAATGCTATTTCAAATATTTTAAATAATGGTGATTTTGAAATTCAGTTAGGCAAAGTATCGTTACTGTTCTTTCCTGTTGCGATACTGGCCGTAGCAGGGGCTTTAATTTTTATTGTCTTGAATAGAATTAAAGACAAAAACATTTATATTCATCGCAAGTGGGTTATAACAACCTTTGTTTTATTGTTGTATGTGTTTCTTGCAGAAATATTTTATTACCTGAATTCACCTTATACATACACCCTTTGGAATCAGACAATTAGATATTCCAGTCCCATATTTGCTTTAATACCGGTGTTTTTAATACTATCAGCTTTTTATTCCCGCATAATCTATATCGCTTTATTCTATTTTGCGTCGGGGTTGTTAATCTACAATATTTTATTCAAATCTTTTCTGTTCAATCCCGAGTCCCTTCAACTTATTCACCATAAGATAGCATTGATTTCGGATATCCATATTTTATTGTCAATTTTTATTATTATTTTGGTTATCACCTTATTCGGTTTTTTAACACGCCTCAAAAGGCGAAATAATTTAATGGTATTGTTTGCATTACTTGTTATTTCGTTGTTGATTTCAATACACCAGTTTCAAGTGTCTCCTCATTTCACAAAACATACCGAATTCGATGATGTTTATTTATCAAAAAAAATAGATATTTATTCTTCAATTTTGCCCCATATTAATAAATTAAGAGATTTACAAAACCGGGAAACAGAGAAAATAGCACTTAGCGGTCTTACCCCCTATTGGCTTTTTGAAAAGGAGGGATACGCGCCACTCTACGTTAATATTGATGGATGTCTTGATTGTCAATATTTTTATTACAGGAATGAAGACAAATCTGTTCGCGCCAATCCCAATGAAATTCAATGGAAATCGGCTTTAAAGACCCTCGATGTTAAATATTTAATCGTTGATTTTAAAAGTTTTGACGGCCTGGTTCCATACGAAGAAGAGTGGGCAAAAAATGATACAAATATGTTTACTCTTCTTCTTAAGACGGATTCTATCAGTCTTTACAGCGTTAATTAATTTTTCCGCTCCAGTATGCTTAAGAAAAATGAAGAAAAAACTGTTTGAACTCCCAAAATAATCAATGTTGAAGATAGAGCAACAGTACTTGCCTCATTCAAATCTTTATAACCGGCCCGGCTCCATTCCAAAAGAACAAACAGATCAACCGTAAAGCCTATCGTAAATAAAATGAGCCCAAAAATGATACCTTTTTCAAGAGAGAATGTTTTGTAAAATTTTTTTATAAATTTGTCGTCAAATTTAAACTCCTGATTTTGAGCATAAGCCTTTGCTTGTATACCGGTATTTAATGTTTGATAACCTAAAATACAAAGAAGACTTCCCAGTAATGCCGAATGATAATCGAATATGGTATTCAGAATTTTGATTGGTCCCCCAACCAGAACAATCATTATGCCAATACCAAGGATGGTTAATATTATTCCCGGAATTAGAAACAAGTACGTCGGGCTGTATAGAAACATGAATTTCAAATGTCTCCACCCATCTCTCCATGTGTTTAAGTGCGGGGCTTTATCGCGTTTATCTTTATATAGAGTTATTGGGATTTCTTTGATTTTTAATTTTAGAAGGCCCGCTTTTATTAGCATCTCGGAAGCAAATTCCATTCCTGAAGAACAAAGTTTCATTTCATTAAAAGATTTTTTGGTAAGACATCGCATACCGGAGTTGCAATCTGAAATTTTTAATTTAAACAGAAGATTTAAAATAAATGTTAAAATCGGCGTTCCCAGATATCTGTGGAGAAACGGCATTGCTCCGGGCTCAATTTTCCCTTTTAGTCTCGTACCTATAACCAGGTCATACCCGTTTTTTATATATTTTAAAAAATCGTCAATTTCTTCAAAATTATAAGAATCATCAGCATCACCCATCAACAAAAATTCCCCTTGCGCCTCCGCCATCCCGCCTATTAAGGCGTTGCCGTAGCCTTTTTTTGACACATGTACAACCTTTACACCCATTTCCTTTGCGATTTCAACACTACTGTCCACAGATCCGTTGTCGGCAATAATTACCTCGCCTTCTATTCCCAATTTCCGTATGGAATTTTTACTTTTCTTTATAACTATGGGCAAAGTTTTTTCTTCATTCAGGCACGGTATTATAATTGAAAGTTCCATTTCATTTTGGTTAAATAGACAATTTTTGTTCAAATTTCCAAGCGCTTTCTATTATATGATGAATTGTTTTTTTATGTTCCCAATTAAGTAGCTTTTTTGCTTTTCCACAGCTTGCAATGAGAATTGGAGGGTCGCCTTTCCTTCTTGGCTCTATTTTAGATTTTACTGATTTTTCCAGTGTCTTACTGCACAAATTTATAATTTCTTTAACGGAATAACCTTTTTCTGTTCCTAAGTTTATCATCTCCGATTGAGCATTATTCCCCAGATATTCTATTCCCAAAATATGTGCTTCCGCTATATCAACTACATGTATGTAATCTCGGATACAGGTGCCGTCTTTTGTGTCATAATCGTCTCCAAATATACTTATTTCTCTGTTTTTTGCGGCCAATTTTAATATTGATGGAATTAAATGAGTTTCCGGAATATGTATTTCTCCGAATCGGTTATCATCCGAACTGCCGCCGGCATTAAAATACCTTAATGAAAGAAATTTAAGATCATGTTGTTTATCAAACAGTTTTAATTTTTCTTCAAATGTCGCTTTTGTTTCTCCGTAAATTGAGATGGGATTTATTGGATGATCTTCATTGATTGGAACGTATTGAGGATTTCCGTAAACGGCCGCAGATGAAGAAAAAATAATCTTTTTGCATTCATTTTCCACCATTGCTTCCAAAAGATTCAAGCCGCCTTTTACATTATTTTTAAAGTATTTTTTTGGCTTTTTTGCCGATTCCCCGACCGAACTTAAAGCTGCAAGATGTATTACGGTGTCAATTATATGCATTCTGAAAATTTCTTCCAATTTTGCCTTATCTGAAATATCAACATTATAAAAAATCGCATCAGGATGAATTAAACTTTTATTCCCGGTTGATAAATTATCGATTACCACAACTTTATATTTTTTTTTGATAAGTAAATCAACAATATTTGCTCCAATATATCCGGCTCCACCTGTTATTAAAATTTCTTTATTCATTTCCTAAATATTATATATTTATATGTCAAAAAATTCATAACGGTTGTAGTCAAAATGCTCAAAATTTGACTGATAAATTTACTTTGGGTTACAGCAAGAAATCCAAGATTGAGATAGCCAAATAAAAACATCATCGCAATGTTAAACAGCATGAATATTATAAAAATATTTGGGAATTTTTTGTTATTGTTTTTAAATCGAAATGTCCAGTTTTTATTTAGAAAAAAACTATTAACAATCCCTCCCGCGTAGCCGATTATTGAAGATATAAACAAAGGATAATTAAAAAATAAAAAAATATTTAATATTACCAATGTAATTACGGCGCTTGTTCCTCCTGTAATAAGAAATTTCGTGATTTCTTTGAGCAATTTCATGAAAAGCAAAATTATTCTTTAATTAAATCAATCAAGCCTTACATTTAAAGCTTTTTCGATTTTAACAATACGCTCTTAACCTAACAGAATCAGTTTATGATATCGAATACCTTGAGTCAATTTGTAAAAAATACAACTCTATGAGGCGCCAAGGCAAAAAACGACCTGCCTCCTAAAAAAATCTTAATAATTTCGGCCACAAAATCGCGGTTTTCTGAATGGCTGGGGATGAGGGATTCGAACCCCCGATGGCGGGACCAGAACCCGCTGCCTTACCACTTGGCTAATCCCCATTAATGTCAAACTTTCTATATCTTCGAACCCCCGCGTGCCCCGCCAGTGCGGGGTGCCTTACCGCTTGGCTACACCCCATTACTCTGTTTCTTTTTGGATTATTCTTTCAACTTCGTTCACGCATTGGGCAACTTTTCCCGTCAAACTCGGAACCTGATAATCGCATATTTTGCCTCCTTTGGCAAATTCTTTTTCAGCGCTCTGCATACGGCGTTTTATCTCTTCTTCGGGTAGTTTACCGCGTTTTAATATGCGGTCAATTAAATCCTGTTTATTTGGGACAGTAAGAAAAATTGATACTAAGTTTTCTTTCGGAAAAACCTTTAAAATTGATTCGCAGCCCTGCATATCAACTTCTCTTATTACGGTTTTTCCTTTTTCAAGGGCTTTAATTATAGGCTCCTTTATAGTTCCGTAATATTCCTTGTTGTGTACGATTGCGTATTCAAGCAGATCTTCTTTTTTTATCATTTGTTCAAACTTTTTCTTGGTTACAAAGTGATAAACCACTCCGTCCTTTTCGCCCAGTCTGGGTTCTCTTGTGGTTGCGGATATGGGGTAATCAAATTCGGGATGCCGCTCTTTTAGAAGCGCAATTACGGTCCCCTTTCCCACACCTGAAGGGCCTACGATCAGAAATAATTTTCCTTTTAATTTTTTCATCATGAAAGATTTTACCCTATATAGTGTATTGAATTCCAGCCCTTTTACTGATATAATATCTAGATTGCAAAAACAAATGAGCTCATTGAAATAAAGACAAAAACAAAAAGCCGAGAGGTAAACCTTTGTCAAAAGTCACACATCAAATGTCAATTGTGCCAAAGGCTTCCCTCCTTACTTTTCGATGGCAGCCGGCTACTGCCGACTAAAGCGTCCTCCTTCTCATCATTTATCTTGAGAATGGACGGAATCTTTACAAAAACACAAAAACAAATGAAACAAAAACAAACCTTTTGGTTTCAAAATAAAAACAAAAAAAAAAGACGATGGTGGTTACGTCGCGATAAATCCTCCACCAAAGAACAGTTAGGCGGTCAGCATCAGGACCCTTAGCCGACCCTGATGCATTTGCTCTTTGACCCGCTTGGTTCTGGCATCTTCTTTATTTTAGATGTCGATACGAACCGGATTGGTGTTAAAGAGCTTCGTACTAAGGCGCAGATTATTATATTGATCTGCGCCTTTTTCTATATTATATTTTATATATGGCAAATGTTTTAATCATATTCGGATCAACAGGAGGTAACACTGAACTTGTTTGCGACAAGGTTTCTGAGGTTTTAACGCAGAACAAGCATAGCGCTGCAATAAAAAGAGCCGAGCAGACCACGATAACCGATCTTGAAAGTTTTGATGTGCTTATTTTTGCAAGCTCAACCTACGGCCAGGGGCTGTTGCAGGATTATATTGAACCTCTGTATTTTGAAATTAAAAAAACGGGTTTAAAAGGGAAAAAATGTACTGTTATCGGACTCGGCGACAATAAATATAATGTTGAATATGTTGTTGAAGCGGCAAAAATTCTAGAAAATATGGTCAAAGATGCGGGCGGCGAATTGGTTGTTCCGCCTTTAAGGATCAATAAAACACCTGTTACAGTGCTTAATACTTCTGTAAACGACTGGGCGCAAAACTTATCTAATGCGATTTAATATATGCAAAGAATTAGCTTAAAAATGGCTGGCGAAAGCGGAATGGGGCTCCTTTCAACGGGGCAGATTCTTTCGCGCGCAATGAAAAAACTGGGATTCTATATTGTTTCCGACCGTGAATATCCGTCTCTGATTAAAGGTGGTTATTCATGCATGCAGATTGATTTCAGCGATGAAAAAATTCATTCACTTTCAACCGGAACCGATGTAATTGTTGCTTTTGACCGACACGGGCTGCTTGAATATATTGACACACTTAAGGACGGCGGCATATTGATACACGGATATGAAAGGCATAATTTAATTCCGGCATTAAAAGAAAAAATTGAAAAAAAGAATTTAAAGGTAATTTATCTTCCGGCGCGGGAACTTGCTTTTGCACTTGGCGGTGATGAACTTATGGTTAATATGATTTTGCTTGGAATTTTATGGAAAGTGCTGGGCCTCGACTATACAGATCTTGAAGCGCAGGTCAGCATACAGTTTGCATCAAAGCCAAAACTGCTTGAAATTGATTTAAAATGCATAAAAGCCGGATACGAAGCAAAAGAAACTGACGGGGTTTCGATGGCTGTAAAAAAGCCGGCTCAGGTTCCCGATACGATTTTAATAGACGGGACAAGATCAATATGCCTGGGCGCTATCCAGGCCGGAGTAAGATGTTTTTTTGCATACCCCATGAGTCCTGCGAGTGGCATTTTAACTTATCTTGCGGCAAAATCACATGAAACCGGGATGGTAATAAAACAGGCTGAAGATGAAATCACGGCAATACAAATGACAATAGGAGCCATGTTTATGGGAACAAGATCGTTCACTTCAACTTCAGGCGGAGGATACGACCTGATGACAGAAACAATCTCACTTTCCGGTATGACCGAAACTCCCCTTGTTGTTGTAATCGGGCAAAGACCCGGACCCGCAACCGGGCTTCCCACATGGACGTGCCAGGGCGATCTTAACCTTGCAATGCATTCATCGCACGGAGAATTCCCAAGGGTTGTAATTGGATGCAGCGATCCTACATCTTCTTATGAACTAATGCAGCATGCATTCAATATAGCTGAAAAATATCAGGTGCCGGTAATTGTACTTACTGAAAAAGTGGTGCTTGAAAGCCATTTAACAGTAGCTCCTTTTCAAGAAAATTTAATTCCCATTGAAAGGGGGCTGGTTACGGACCCAGCTGAACTTAACGCATTAACAAACAGCGACAGATTTAAAATAACACCTGACGGCGTTTCAAAACGCTGGCTGCCGGGCACAAGTCCTGCGTATTATTACGGAAATTCCGATGAACATCTTGAAAGCGGTGTTTTAACGGAAGAAGCGGACACGGTAAAAGCAATGGTTGAAAAACGCATGAAAAAAACCGAAACAATACAACAGGCACTCCCGGATCCGCAAATTTACGGCGATGAAAAAGGAGCTGACATTTCATTTGTCGGCTGGGGAAGCACAAAAAACGCTGTACTTGATGCGATTAATTCAGCAAAAAACGAAGGCGTTAAAATAAATTATCTGCACTATGATTATGTATATCCCTTAAAAAAAGATGCAGCTGTGAGGTTTTTTGAAAATAATAATAATGTTCATCTGGTTGAAGGGAATTTTGAAGGTCAGCTGGGTAAATTAATCGAACATGCAACAGAAAAAAAATTCAAAGGCAAATATTTAAAATATAACGGAAGACCTTTCTTTGTTGATGATATCTTACAATATGCCAAAAACAACTAAAAAATCGGACACAACTCTTCTTGGAGAGAAAAGCGGACTGTATAAACTGTATGAAACCGATCAGGTGATAACATGGTGCGCGGGATGCGGCAATTACGGCATTCAGAACGCACTTAAACGCGCTCTAACTTTAGAAAATTTTGATATTAAAGATGTGCTTTTTGTTTTTGATATAGGCTGCAACGGAAACGGTTCCGATAAAATCGGAGGATACACATTTCACGGACTTCACGGTCGAACAATACCTGCGGCATCCGGCGCCTCTCTTGCAAATCCAAAATTAAAAGTAATATCCTCCGGAGGAGACGGAGCAAGTATGAGCGAAGGAATAAATCACCTTGTTCACGCGGTAAGAAGCAATTATCCAATGATGTTCATTCATCATAATAATTTAAACTACGCTTTAACAACCGGCCAGGCTTCAGCAACAACAAAACGGGGGTTCCCGATGAACAGCTCGCCTGACGGTGTTATTATTGATCCCATAAATCCCACTGAATTTGTTCTGAATTTAAATCCGACATTTGTTGCGAGGAGCTTTTCGGGAGATATTAAGCATATGACCAAAATTATGCGGCAAGCGCTTAAGCATAAAGGATTTGCGTATGTTGAAATACTTCAGGTTTGCCCGACATACAATAAGGCAACTCCTCAAAAATGGTATCTTGATCGCGTAAAATACCTTGAAGATTTAAAAGAATACAAACCGAACAATCTTGAAAAAGCAAAAAAATACTCTCATGACATGGAAAACGAAATTTATCTTGGAGTTTTTTACAAAGATGAAAAACAACCGAATTTCTACGAACGGCTGGAATACAGAAAAAATTTACAAACTTCTCCCGTTGAGGAAGTACAAGCATATCCGATTAAAGAATTATTAAAAGAATTCACTTGATTGTAATAAGTTTAAGCTTATAATCAGATCCAGCATATAAAATATAATATGAAAACCCAAGACGAAGAACCCCAGCCTCCGGGTGCCAATAAACGAAAATCAGGGCAAATCAATCCATTATCGGGAAGAACAATTCTGCTTGTTAACACGGGTTATATTAAAAAACGCTTTATTATTCAGCGTTTAAAGAAACTCGGCTTAAAGCTTGTTGTTATTAATAAAGAAAAAAACTGGGCTCAAGGTTACGTGGACCACTGGATTTTAGCTGACAACACCAGACACGATGAAGCGCTGGAGACGATTGAAAAATTTATCAGCACTCATCCTGAAATTAAAATTGACGGAGCGCTTACGTTCTGGGAGGATGACGTGCTTTTAACTTCAAAAATAATCGATAAATATCACTTAAAGGGTATCCCCTTTTCAATAGCGAAAAAAGTGAGAAACAAATATAAATTTCGCGACTTCTGCAATAATAACAATCTGCCCGCGCCCCGTTACAAACTCCTAAAAAACGATAAAGATATTGAATATATAAATAAAAATTTTAAATATCCGCTTGTTATAAAACCGGCACTCGGTTCATCGAGCGCTTATGTTGTTAAAGTAGACGATCCCGAAGAATTACTAAAAATACTTCATTATATTAAGAACACATTATCAACATCCATAGAGTCCGCATTAACAGACGGTTTTGATATTCTTGCTGAAGAATACATAGACGGAGATGAAGTTGATATTGATATTATTATCCAGAACGGAAAAATTAAATATTATTCAATAACAGATAACGACAAGACAAAAGAACCGTTTTTTGTTGAGACGGGAGATTCAATTCCTTCCAGCCTTCCCGAAAAAGATCAGAATGCATTAATTAATCTGGCTGATGAAACACTTGAAAAGCTCGGAATTCAGAACGGCTGCATACATTTTGAGGCCAAATCAACTAAATACGGTCCTGTTCCCATTGAAATTAATCTGCGCATGGGAGGTGACCAGACTTTCGAATATGTTAAAAAAGCCTGGGGTATGGATCTTATTGAAAATGCCGCCAAAGTGGCTCTTGGAATTTACATTCCCAAAATCTGCCGCCCAGAATCCCCCCGAAAATATCTCATAGGATCTTATTTTCTGGCTCCCTATTCCGGAATTTTACATAGATATACAATAGCGCCGGAGCTTAAAAACAAAGATTATGTAGAAGATCTTCAGTTTTTTAAGGAAGTCGGAGATCCTGTTCTTGCTCCGCCGGAAGGCTATGAATATCTGGGATGGATTGTGGTGTCGGGAGAAAATATGGTTGACACAAAAGACAATCTTGATGAAGCCCTAAAACACATAAATTACGATGTCGCAAAATTTCAGCCAACTTCAAGCATAGGCAAAACGCAAAGAAAAAACGGTCTTACATTTTCTACAATGAACAAGCATATGCTTATAAGAGGCAGCAAGATTGAAAAACTAAGACGCATGTCAATCAACAACCAGCGAAATCTGCATATTGGAGTAGTATGTAATTTGTTTGACAATAATGACGGGGAGATAGAAAAGGAACTGTCGGCATACGGCAAAATAATTCAAAACACCCTGCATGACCGCGGCTATAATGTAAGTTTTTTTGATTTTAACAATCTGCCCAAAGCCTTTAATGAACTCAAAAAAACCGATATCGATCTGGCATATAATGTATGCGAGAGGATCAACGATTCAAGCCTTCTGGAGCCGCATGCTGCATCTATCCTAGATACCCTTCAAATACCTTATACCGGCTCAAATCCGTTTACTCTGTCACTTTGTATAGACAAAATCCGCGTTAAAAAACTTCTTTCATTTCACAACATTCCCACTCCAAAATGGGATTATGCGTACTGCTTAGATGATGACATAAGAAGCGATCTTAAATATCCGATAATACTTAAACCGGCAAATACCGACAATTCAATAGGCATTACAAATGATTCGGTTGTTACAAACAGAAAAGACCTTATGAAACAGCTTGAAAAAATTCTGGTTGAATTTAAACGGCCGGCACTGATTGAAGAATATATTGAGGGGGACGAATATGATGTTTCAATACTGGGAAGCGAAGAAGATGATCTTAGGGTGCTGCCGCTTTCACGTTCGATTTTCAACAAAATGCCGGACGGCTACTGGCATATATTCCCTTTCGAGGCAAAATACAGCACCGATACAATATATAAAAACGGCATTACAATCCAGAGACCCCCAAAAAATATAAGCAAAAAACTAATACAGCTGCTCTCGGAAATCGCACTTGATACCTATAATATTTTAGATTGCCATGATTACGGCAGAGTTGAAATCCGCGTGGATAAAAACAATAATCCATATGTTCTTGAATTAAATCCAAATCCTTCAATCGGTATGGGATGCTGCGTTCCGGAAGTCGCAAAACTTGTAGGCATGGATTACGGTGATTTTCTTGAAGAAATAATCAGACTCGCGGTAAAAAGATATAAGGATCATCCGCCTTACTATCATCTTCAGCCGAATATGATGTAACACAAAATATACTGTTTAATTCAACAAAATCACCTGGCTCGTTAAATAGGTCGCAAAGGCAACCCAAACTGCATAAGGCAAAAGTAATGCAGATGCGGCTTTTGACCTTTTATAGATTAAAACAATTAAGGCAATTACGGTTGCCTCAAGAACAATCATCTCCAAAAATGCCGCGTATGTGAATCTTAAAGTAAAAAACAAAAGACTCCAGCACACATTAAGCACGGCATTGGCTATAAACAAACCCATAATCAACGAAAGGATTGTGTCTTCTGCTTTCTTTTTAAACAGCAACAAAAATCTTTTTTGTTTTGGTCCGCTGTTCCATACAATGAGCGCCGAAATAGTGGTCAGTACAAAAATCGTATTCCACGCAATCGGGAAAACCCAGCCGGGAGGCGTTAATTCGGGCTTAACAAGTTCGGTGTTATACCACATCATACCGGACTGAGAAAATATACTGCCGATTATAGCGACCAGAATTGTAACAAAAGGAATAATTACATAATTGCTTTTGAATTTGAATTTCATAATTTTGATTTATTAATTTTATTCGATTATAACATATACGTATTTAAAATTAACATATGCAGTATTTTTTTATAAACCGGGATTTACACGGGGATTCAATAAAAATAACCGACAAAGATCTTATCCACCAGATGAAGGATGTCTTAAGGTTTCGCACGGGTGAAAAAATAATGCTTCTTGATAATAAAGGAAATAAGGCGGCAGGCACAGTTAAAAATATAAACAAAGAATTTACTGAAATTGAATTAAGCGAACATTCAACATGTAAAAAACCATTAAAAACTGTTCGTCTTTTTATGGCCCTTTCAAAAAAACCCGCAACTTTTGAATTGATAATACAAAAAGCAACCGAACTGGGTGTTGCCGAAATAATTCCATTAATAACTTCAAGGTGCCAGGTGCAAAATCTTAGAAATATTGAAAGACATCTGGCTATTATCAAGGAAGCCGCCGAACAAAGCGAAAGGTGCTTTCTGCCTGAGCTAAAAGCATCAATGGGGTTTAGTGAATTGATTTCAGATCCGCCGAAAGGAATAATTCTTGCGGGTGATGCGAGAATGTACGATAAAAAATTAAAAGAAATCGACTTAAAGACGTCACCGGAAATAAATTTAATAATCGGGCCCGAAGGTGGTTTAACTGATGACGAACTGAATGAAATAAAAAGAATCAACGGAAAAATATTCTTGCTTGGAGAAAATATACTACGCATGGAAACCGCGGCAATCGCCGCTCTGGCTATAATTATTTAATAAACCGTTGACAATCAATCTTTATTGTTATAAAGTTAACACTCGGAAACTCGAAATTAATTAATCTATATATGCATTATCATTCTTTTGGCGGCAAAAGAAGGCCGTCCGGATTTTCAAGACACAAAAGAGTATATCAAAATTCAGGCAGAAAAGAGCCGAAAATTGACGTATCAAAATTTATAAATAAAGCGGTAATTCAGGAAACACCCAAAGAATATATTCCGGTTAATCACTTTAAAGATTTTGAGATTGATTTGCGGCTTAAGCAGAATGTTGCTATAAAGGGCTTTCTTACGCCCACCCCGATTCAGGATCAAGCTATACCCCATATTCTTAACGGAAAAGATATAGTTGGAATTGCAAACACCGGAACCGGAAAAACAGCTGCATTTTTGCTCCCTTTTCTTAATAAAATTATTAAAAACCGCAGGGACAAAGTACTAATACTTGCGCCAACCCGCGAACTCGCGCTTCAAATAAGAGACGACTTTAACAGCTTCTCAAACAGGCTGGGCATCTATTCCGCGCTCTGTATCGGCGGCGAAAACATCAACAAGCAGATTTATAATGTTCAAAGAAATCCAAATTTTGTTATCGGAACGCCGGGAAGAATAAAGGATCTTATACAGCGAAGAGTACTAAAACTGAGCACCTTTAATAATGTTGTTCTGGACGAAGCCGACAGGATGCTTGATATGGGCTTTATTAAAGATATAAAAGAAATACTCGGGCAGCTTCCCAAAGAAAGGCACTCCCTGTTCTTTTCAGCCACAATGTCCAGAGAAATTCAGGAATTAATTAAAACCTTCCTCAAAGAACCGATGACAATCTCAGTTAAGGTACATGAAACCCCGATGAATGTTCAGCAGGATATAATTCGTGTCACCGACGGGAAGAAACGATTATCCGTGCTGCATGAAATGTTAGGTAAAAATGAATTTAAAAAAGTACTTGTATTCGGAAGAACGAAACACGGTGTTGAAAAACTGTCAAAAGATCTTCAGGCACAGGGAATCAGAGCGGTTTCAATCCACGGCAATAAAACCCAGTCAAAAAGGCAGATGGCTCTCAACAGCTTTAAGACAAACAAAGTACAGGTCCTGGTGGCGACCGATGTAGCCGCGCGCGGACTTGATATCCCCGATGTCACGCATGTAATAAATTACGATCTTCCCGCAACCTACGACGATTACGTTCACAGAATAGGCAGAACAGGAAGGGCCAGCAAAAAAGGAATAGCGCTTACGTTTGTGGTTTAATTACTTAAAATTTTCCATAGTTATTACTCGACCTGTTCCGACATTAATAAAATTATCATTTTTCAAACAATTAAAAAATTTCTAACCGAATTTTCTAACCAGATTAATATTCCCCTGCGCATCCCGCACACCTATACCAACAGTGTTTAGCGCGGGAATAACTTTTTTATAACCAACCATTTTTTTGATATTATATACTCCCGCATCGCATGAAAGTACAATGATTACATCACCTTCAAATTCAATTTTTTTAACCTGTTCCAAATCACAAGCAATACCGATTAAATCCTTATCAACAACATTAAATCCATCTTTTATCAACCGTTCCGCCAATTCATCCATTTTTTCTTTTCCTCCGGTTTCACAAAAACTTACACAGGCACTGCATGAAACAATCCCAATTTTATCGGTTTTTTTAAGTTGAGATTTTATAATCCCATACGGAAGCGATTCGGTAATAGTCATAACGATATTTTGTTAAATAATAAATTACAAAAATATTAATCTCCTTCTTTTTCAAGATCTTTTAATCTTTTCTGCGCTTCTTCCAGATCTTCTTTTAAACATCTGATTTCATCCTTCAAATAACTTTTCTCATCACTGGGCGATGCAGAAAACGAAGGCGTCCAATTAGGGGCACCTCTCCAAAAACCTCCGCGTCCCATTCCTCTTCCGCCAAATCCGTAACCTCTCCTTCTTCCATATCCGCATCCATAACCGCGACCTCCGCCGCACGCCCCAATTCCCCAGCCCGTCATAGGTCCCTGCCCCATAGGGCCTGTTCCGTCAAATCCTGGCATATATTTTTTGTTAAGAATAATTAAAATCTATAATTTTATGAATCCTTATAGCTTTCCCTTCAATTAAAGCATCTGCAATCTTTTTATGCGAAGAACTTAATAATCTCTGAAACGTTGATTTTGATATTTGCATCTTTCTTGCGGCTTTTATCATATCGTATTCTTCAAAATCACCAAGCCTCACAGCCTCCAGTTCATCAAGTGATAAATCCACCTGCTCCAAAAACCTCATCGGAACACCCTGCGGTTTGAAAAAAAACACTTCCGGATTAACGGCTATCCTCCTAAATGTTTTTGGCCTGGCCATAAATATAGTTATGAAACATTTCCCATAACCAAACTATGCTAACCTGTTGACTTTGTCAATATTTAGTTTAATTTTGTGTTATATGATTCATTTACAAATTCAAAAAGCGGCCGATCAAACTTATAATTCAATAAAAAGAAGCATACTGCCTTTGCTGTCGGTTTTGCTAGCAATCGCTCTTTTTATGAGTGCAATACCAAAAAATTTTTATAATAAAATTTTTACTGGCAATGGATTTCTTGATCCTTTAACTGGCGCTTTATTTGGAAGCGTAGCCGCGGGAAATCCGGTAAACAGCTATGTTATCGGAGGAGAATTATTAAATCAGGGGATAGGTTTAGCCGCAGTAACTGCATTTATTCTCTCCTGGGTAACAGTGGGTGTTATACAACTGCCTGCCGAAATACTTATGCTGGGGAAAAAATTCGCTTTATTAAGAAATCTTTTTAGTTTTATTTCAGCAATAATTATTGCAATTTTAGTTGCATTTATTTTGTCATTCATATGATAAAATCCTTACTATTAAAAATTAGCGGAAGCCTAAAATTCTTTATAATAATTCTTTGTATATATATTATTTTTGCAATTTTTAACACTGAAATTTTTATTAAAAGTTTATATGCTTTCTGGAATCTGTTTATAGAAATAATACCGGTGCTAATTTTAATTTACTTATTAATATTTTTATCAAATCTTGTTTTAAATTCAAAAAAAATTATTGAAGTTATAAAAAATGCATCGGGAATTTTAGGCTATATTATATCTATAATTTTTGGAATTCTTTCATCAGGTCCAATTTATATGTGGTATCCGCTTCTTTCGGATTTAAAAGAAAAAGGTGTGAAAAATTCCTTCATTGTGATTTTTTTATATAACAGGGCTGTGAAACTTCCTCTTATTCCAATGATGATTTACTATTTTGGCATAAATTATGTAATTATTTTAACCGGTTTTATGATTGTATTCTCAGTCATAAACGGCATTGTTGTTGAAAAATTCTTAACCCAAAAAAAATGAAAATCGCCGTAGCTGCAACAACCAAAAACAAAGATTCAAATGTAAGTGATATGGCGGGCAGGGCGCCTTATTATTTAATCTTTGATGAAAAATCAAACCTTATCGAAACCATAAATAATCCTTTTTGTTTTGGAAGTGGTGGGGCAGGCTATTCTGTGGCAAAAATGCTGGCCGATAAAAAAATCAATATCGTTGTTGCGGGCAAATTTGGCTACAACATGACCGAAGCCCTGAATGAAAGAGAACTTAAATATTATGAAAAAAGCGGAAATATTATAGATGCTCTAAAAGAAATACTAGAAAAAAGCTCTTAATAAAAAATTATTCCCTTTAAAATATCAATTGATTATCCAATTGCAAGCCCTATCATGCCAGGATTAAAAAGCAATATAATGCCAAGTAAAATCATAATAAGACCACCAATAAATTTAATAATCTGCATTTGGCGTTTTGATATTTTTTCCGCTTTAAATGTATATCCGAGTACCGTTATTATTACAATTAAAGGTACTACATAAATAAAATTGTATAAAAGAAGATACATATAATAACCTACGACACTATCTACCATTTTCCCGGATAAAATACCTGTATATATTATCGGAAAACCCGCCGTACACGGAAGTTCAACAAGTGAAGCAAAAGCGGCAAGCCCTATAGATGATGTAATTAAGGCAGGCAAAGATGCTTTTTGAATAATTTCTTTCATGGCTTCAATCTTTCTTTCCAAAAGACCCTTGTGCTGATCCTGAATCATAAGGGTAATGCCTTTTCTGAAAAATAAAAGTTCTTTGCAATTAATTATTCCGGCTATCAACGCAATCGCAGCGATAGCAATGCGTAAAGGAGTAATAAAACCTATATATTTAAAAATATTTAGCCAAGCGGCCATAAAAAGAAAATAAATTACAAAAACAACAAAAATAAAAGTATAACCGATCGTGAATATTCGCGCTCTCGAATGTGAAGCGGAAACAAGTAATCCCAATAAAAACGTGAGAACAAAAATGTTACAAGGATTAAAACCGTCAATTAAAGCAATAAAAAAGGTAAAAACAGGCAACGGCAATGAATATCCGGCTTCTTCAAGTAATGCGGGAGATATATTTTTTGTAAGAAAAAAGAAACCCACTAAAAACAACAAGGAAATACTTATAATAAGTATATCTTTTTGTTTCTCGGTTAATGTAAAACAAAAACAAAATTTCTTTTTACTTATCCAGATAAGATAAAACAAAACAAAAATAAATAAAACACTTATTAAAATGGGAATCCAATAAGCATGTGTCCATGAAGCTTTTTCTATTTTTGTGACTCCGTTAGATACACCTACAGGCTCAACTTCAGTATCTCCACGCCACTGTACAATCCAGTCTCCAACTATAATCGCATTATCAAATTTCATCTCAGCTCCCGACAAAGGGACAGTTTCGGTATTCACCTTTTTATACTCAATTTCATTAAGAACATCCTCTACATTCTCAGCGAAAATTAATTTTTGCAAAACAGCATTATCCGCCTTTGTACCGGATTGAAGCACTCTGTTTTTTGTCCAAATATTTACCTTCCCGTTTAATTTTGTAAGATCTAAATCCTCCAAATTTTTTAAAGAACCGTTCTCAAGTGGACAACGATTAAAAGAAACAGATTCTATTATTTCGCTTGCATCAAGCACTTCAAACCTGCCTAATCCAGTATTTTCTTTATCAAAAATAATAAACGGCACTCCCGGAGATGTCCCAACGGGAATATAAGTTTTAAAATATTCATCAATAATTTTTTGATTACTCGCTCTCGACTTATAAATTTCGTATTCAATAACTACCAACCTAGGATATTTTGCTGTTAATTCCTGCAACAAAACAGGGTCCGTAACGGCACAATTCGGACATCCGATCCCGGTAAGGTAAACTGTGCAAATAGCATCAGTTTCAACATCGCCCTGATATTGTGCAAATACAGAATTATTTAAAATAACAAATATAAAAACTGCAGCTAAAAAAAACTTTAAGGATTTAATCGTAAATTTCATGATAATAAGGATTAAATATCAACAAATTTATTCTATCACTAAAATGCCGCAAATCAATTCAACCTCAATTTATTTAATCTTCAAGTTCTCCTTTTGAATAGAACTTTGGCTCCCGGGGTCGGTTTCGAACCGACGACCCTCTCGTTAACAGCGAGATGCTCTACCACTGAGCTACCCGGGAATATGGAACTTTTGGTAACGGGAACAATATAATTTAAAATTTATTTGATTTCAATATAATTTAAGGACAAAGATTTCACGGCCTACAGTCTGGTCTTCGCGGTCATATAAAAGTGAACCGCGTTTGGTGCATTCATACAGGTTATCTATTTTGTAGCCGCTGTTTGCTATGTGTGTCGGCAGATTTTCTATAAATATGTTTCTTTGGGCTATGTAAAAGGGTACAGCCAACACCACTTTTGAACCTATTTTTAGAAATTGCTTGAAATTATTAATGGCTTTTACAACAATTTCTTCGATATCGTTAAATGTATTCTTAATTGTGGCCTCATCGGGAATTTTTGTTACGGGAGGACCTAGAAAAGTTTCGGCAACTATGCAATCCGGAAGGATTTTTAAGTCATTTTTCATTGTTTTTACCGCATTATTTTCAAAAACATCAACGATAAAATTTTCATTGATTTTAAACTGCGATTTTAGCCATTCAAGATTCGTTTTTGTATCTAAAACCGCTTTTTCGCTTATATCGGAACCTATAACTTTGTGACCCATCAACACTCCTTCCATTAAAATTGTGCCGCTGCCGCAAAAAGGATCATAAATCGTGCAGTTCTTATTTGCGCCGCATGCAAGATTTATCAATATCTGCGCAAGTTTTGGCGGCAGCATCCCGCTTTTTGCATCGCGCGCGGGACGGTCATAATCTCTTATGGAATAAGACTTAAAATCCTGAACAGCCACTGTTTTTGCTATCAAATATCGACCGTTTTTACAGATTACGGAAACATCGGTCCCCTTTTCATCAAGTTTTTCCTCGTATATCACAACGCTTTTTAAATTCCGGTTTGGTTTGTTTAAAAATCTGACTTTGCCTTCATGTTCTTTTAATCCTTTTTTAACATTTATTAATAATTTTTTAAGAAAATTATCATTTTTAGGTGGTAAATTATATACGTTTATTGCAAAAGTTAACTTGCCTGAAGAAAGTTCGCGGAAATAATCCAAAATTTTCTTCTCAAGAGCAGAAAAACTTACCGCTTCATTAAAAATCTCACAGATTTTAACAACACCGCCCAAAGAATCCTGAATATCCCGCATATCTTTTAAAGGCTTATCGAAGCTTTTAATAAAAACATCACTGACAATCTCAACATTTTCTTCTCCAAAAACACTAAGAAGCTCCGCAACCGAAAGTTTAAATTTCCTGCCTAATATAAATCCATATTGATGCATATAAAAATTCAAAAATACGTAATAATCGCACTAAGTATAATAGCAGTTTTTCTTTTTGGATACTTTTTTGGTTATCTGCACCATCAGTACATAACGCGAGAACCGATCAAAATTGTTGGAGAAATAAATAAAACGTATGAATAACAGTGTCACATGTTAATTGTCAAACGTTAATTGTTAAAAATTGTTTACTTGTAATGTCAATATAGTAAACTTTCCTGGAAATATAATATTAACCAAAATATTTTATGGCCATGTCTTTAAACAGAGCGCAGCTCATAGGTAACCTTACCCGCGACCCCGAGATGAAACAGATACCGGGCGGACAGGTTGTTACAACATTTTCAATCGCTACCAACTTTACATGGACCGACCAGCAGGGTCAAAAACAGGAAAAACCTGAATTCCACAACATAGTTGCATGGAGAAAACTGGCTGAAATATGCGGACAGTATCTTAAAAAAGGCGGCAAAGTTTTTATTGAAGGAAGAATTCAAACCCGAAACTGGGAAGCTGAAGACGGCTCAAAAAAATATAGAACCGAAATTATTGCGGACAACATGATTATGCTTGACGGCAAAAAAGGAGAGATGCTGACACAGGGAATGCAGGCCGAACACGCCGGATTAAACAAGGAATCCGTACCCACTGCCATGCCTCCGGCTGACATCGAAGCACCGGTAACATCATCAAAAGGCGCACAAGAAGGTGAAATCAGTGTTGACGATCTGCCGTTCTAATTGTAAAGTGTGATATGATTTAAAAATTAATCAAATCATAATATGAAAAGACTATTAGGAATTTCAATAATATCTTTGATGTCTTTAATAATGCTTTCGGGATGCGGCGGACAAACGGA
Source organism: Candidatus Peregrinibacteria bacterium (assembly GCA_016928915.1). Taxonomy (GTDB): domain Bacteria; phylum Patescibacteriota; class Gracilibacteria; order UBA1369; family PNNO01; genus JAFGJT01. The sequence goes on along the minus strand of JAFGJT010000009.1, from coordinate 26,253 downwards.
CACAAATGTCGCGCAACTTGACAGTACAAGCAATACAATTTCCGTAAACGAAGTGTTGCAAAAACTAAACGACCCGAGCATAAAAATTATTGATGTAAGAACCCAAAACGAATATAGCGATGAACACATAAGCAGCGCTTTACTGATACCGGTTGATATTATTGCCGCGGAAATAGGCAAGTATTCCGATATAGAAAAAAATTCTGAAATCCTTGTATACTGCAGATCGGGCAACCGCAGTATGCAGGCGCTTAAAATATTAAACAGCCTTGGTTATACCAATGTTAAAAGTATGAACGGTGGCATTCTCGCATGGGATAGCGAAGGCTATAAAGTATGTAAAGAAAAAGACAAAACATGCTAAAACCGGCCGTTCAAAAAAAAATTAAAACAATTTTCTATTCAGTTATCGTTTTCTTAATAGCAGTTACTGTTATATTAACCGGAGCCACTTTTACCGATTTGAATGTTTACTGGTATGTTTCTTTAAATAAACCGTTTCATCCGCCGTACTGGATACATGTTGTTGCCTGGATGATAATTTTTATTTTAATCACAATTTCTGCAATAATCATCCTTTCCGAAAAAGAAAAAAGAAAATCAAAATGTCCCTTTGCTCTGCCGCTTTATCTTATTAATGCGTTTCTTGTACCGTTATATTCGGTTCTTTTTTTTGGATTCCGTGCGGCAAATCTGGCTTTTATTGAAACGATTTTTACTCTTGCGGCAATCCTTCTCTTAATATGGTGCAATTATAAAATTTCAAAAACAGCAGCATACCTTTTAATGCCATATTTATTATGGATCTGTTACTCTGTATTCCTTAATGCAATGATAATTTTTGCAAATTAACTATTCGTTTTTGTCCCCTTTTCTTTTAAATTTCTCTCCCTGCTTTTGAAAGTCTTTAACTGTTTTTAGCAAAGTGGATTGTTCATTGCCCGAAAGTTCGGATTTATTAATAAGAGTCTGAAATTTTTCATATTCTTTTTCTGAAATTTCACCGTTTTCCATCATATTAAAAAGTTCTGATTTTAGATTTTCAGGAAGTCCGCCGAATTTTTCATTAACAATCTGTTTCTGAATCTCAACCATATATCCCTCGATTCTATTCATTAAAAGCTGATATGCCCCTTCATCAAGTTTGCCGCTCTTCAATTCCTCGTCGACAATATCCCTTAATCTATATAGTTCGGCCTCGCATCTTTTAGATTTCATTTTAAATTCGGAATAAGTATTGTCTATCTGGGTCATGTATTTTGAAATTGAACGCTGTTTTCTTTTGGTTGCGAGTGAATATCCGGTGATACCCAGAATCAAAGCAATAAGAGCAATAATTATTTCACTGTTGTTCCCAATAAATTTCAAAAAGATATCAAAAATATTTACTTTATCGTTTCCCGGCATATTTACAGGACGGTCATTTTTGATTTCGGGCTTCGGCTGTATTTCTTCTGGAATAATTTCAGGTTTAACTGGTTTCTCTTTAATAATTTCTATCTGGTTTGAACAGCCTCTTCGATTATCTGTTGTGATAATACAGACTCTGTAATAATTTTTTCCCAAAGGCGCATCATCATGATCAAAACTGACTGCTTTTGAAGTGTCATAATAATCTATATATCCGTCCCTCGGGTATACCAGTTCCTTATCTTCTTGGGAGTGAATAATTTTATACCATAAGAAATCAGGTTCCGTATAAGGGTCCCATTTTAATGAAACAGAGCCGTCGGGATTTAATGCTCCGCGCAATTTGGTAAATATTGACGCATCATCAGTATATATATCTTCACCAGATCCGGTTTCAACAGGCTCGGCCATTTCAATCAGCATCTGTTTTTCAATGGGCTGAAACTGAAAAAGTTCCGCATCTATCTCAAGGGGTTCGGTGGCGAATACTGTCGAAGAACACAAACACGAAACAAGAATAATACTGGCAAATGAATTATTAAACTTCATATTTATTGTTAATTAAATTAATTACCCCTTTATTTTAGACATTCTTTACAAAGTGTAAAGGTGTACTTGAAATTCATATGGTTTTAAGTCTAAACTGGTGACATCTAAAACTTATCAATATGTATATAGGGCTCACAGGATTCATGGCTTCGGGCAAAGGCGAAGCTGCGGAAACGCTTAAAAAACTGGGATTTAATTATTGTTCTCTTTCGGATGTTGTACGCGAAGAAGCAACAGCGCAGGGGCTTAAAAATACTCGCGAAAATCTTATTAAAATCGGCAATGAACTCCGCGCTAAAAACGGAGCGTTTTATTTCGCAAAAAAAATCGCGGAAAAAGTAAGTGCAAAGAGCGATAAAGACTGGGTCATCGACGGCATAAGAAATCCAAAAGAGACAAAAGAACTGTACAAACTTGCGGGTTTTAAACTGATAGGCCTTTCAGCCAAACCGGAAACAATCATAGAAAGAATTTTATCCAGAAAACGTGAGGGCGACAGCATTACAAAAGAACAAATACTGGAAAAACTTGATACTGAAAAGGGTGTCGGGCAGCCGGAAGACGGACAGCAGGTGGCAAAATGTCTGAATATGGCGGACTTTTTAATTGTTAATGAAGGAACAAAAGAAGAGCTTCAATCTAAAATTAACCACTTTGTTAATCTGTTGAATGGTATCGAAAGACCGAACTTTCATGAAGTGTTTATGGGAATAGCTTATGCATGGGCTGAAAGATCAACATGTTTAAGAAGAAAAGTGGGTGCTGTTATAGCAAAAGAAAGCCAGCAGCTTACAGCGGGGTACAACGGAGCGCCAAAAGGGTTGGCTCACTGCAAGGATCTTGGAGGATGCTTAAGGGAAAAACTGGGAATTCCTTCCGGGCAAAGGCATGAAATCTGCCGCGGGACACACGCCGAGCAGAACGCGATTACCCAAGCCGCCAAATTCGGCATTAACATAGACGGCGGAACACTTTACTGCAACACGCATCCGTGTACAATCTGCACAAAAATGATAATAAACGCGGGCATAAAAAAGGTTGTTTACGACTCGGATTACGATGATGAACTTTCAAAACAAATATTAGGAGAACAAAAAGAACTGGAAATAATAAGGTATGAAGGCCTGCGCCCAAGACAAATTCACCAGATGGTTAACTGATCCTCGTTTTTGCTTTTCTTCCTGCGGTTTTTTAAAACATGTTCTTTTTTCTCGAGAAATTCAGATGGGATATCCCGCACAAATCTTGAAAGCTCAATTTTAATATTTTCTCCGAATAAATTTCTCTCATTGGTATGAATAATATGTAGTTCGTCTTTTGCGCGCGTCATACCAACATAAAAAAGCCTTCGCTCCTCGGGTTCATTCATCAAAACTTCTTCGGAATGCTTATAAGGTATTAATCCTTCCTCTGCTCCGGCTATAAAAACAACGGGGAACTCAAGCCCTTTTGAAGCATGCAAAGTTAATAATGTGACGGCATTTTTATTTTCATCATAAATGTCTTTATCCTGCATAAATGCCGTTTCAAAAATAAAATTTTCAAGTCCTTTAAACGGGGGCAACAAGTCGAACTGCACGCTAAAACCTAGAAGCCCGAATATATTGTCCTGCCTTTTTTTGTCTTTATACAAATCAAAAATCTGATTTTTTTCACATATATTTTTAATGAGATCTGATAACTTTTCCTTGGTAGCCATTAACCTGAACTCTTCAAAAATTTTAATAAATTCAGCAAGAGATTTTTTATTCTCATCATTTAAAGGAAGTGTGTCTAATTCCTGACATGCCTGATAAAAAGGAATTCCGAGGTTTTTGGCGTACAGTCTGATTTTTTCTATTGTAACAGCCCCTATCCCGCGTACGGGTTTATTAATTATCCTAAGAAGAGCGGTTTCGTCGGAAGGATCAAAAACAGCCCTGAGATAACATAAAACATCTTTAATTTCTGATTTATTATAAAAATTTTCAGCTCCTATCTGCTGAAAAGGAATTCCCGATTTCAAAAATAACTCCTCCAAAATTTTCCCCTGCATATGTGTTCTGTATAAAACCGCGAAATCTGAAAAACCATAACCTGAAGCCACGTCAGAAACACGGTCAGCCTCAATGTCATAGCGCGAAATACCACCCATATATACTTGAATTGTTTTAATAATATAATCAGCTTCCGCCTTTTCATTGGAAGCATTACACAAAACCACCCGCCTGCCCTCGGCTTTTTCTGTCCATAAATTCCTTTGCATATGGTCGGAATTTCCTTCTATAACAGCTTCGGCACCTTTAATAATTTGTGGTGACGAACGGTAATTCTGTTCAAGTTTAATCAGTTTTAAATCTGTAAAATCCTCACCGAAATTTAAAAAATTCCGGATATTTGCGCCGCGAAAAGCATAAATGGACTGGTCCGCATCACCGATAACGCATATATTTTTATCTCTCTTCGCAAGCAGTTTTAACACTTCATATTGGGCTTTATTTGTATCCTGATATTCATCAACCATCAGATATTTAAAGCTAAGTTTTTCCAGTACTTCGGGAAATTTATTTAAAAGCTGATAGGTTTTAAAAATTATATCATCAAAATCAACGGCGTTTTCTTCTTTTAGCGCTGACTGATACTGTCTGTATGCTTCCTGAATTTCCCCAGGTGCCTCAAGCGGAGTAAGCAAATTATTTTTACAGACAGAAATTCTGTCCAGCAATTCCCTTAACGATTTATCTTTAACATCGTGAATAATTTTCTGCATCAAATGAATCTGGTCTGCAGGATCATAAATTTTAAAATTTTTATTTAATGAAAGCTTAAAATAATATGTCCTTAAAATACGAAGACACAACGAATGAAAAGTTCCGATAAAAGGCAAATTCAATTCCCCGATCATTCCAACAATTCTTTCCTGCATTTCATTCGCAGCTTTTTTTGAAAATGTAATAAGCAAAATTTCTTCCGGCGCAATGCCGTTGTTTATTATCATATTGGCTGTTCTGCAAGCTATAACTCTTGTCTTTCCGCTTCCCGGCCCCGCCGCAATCAGTAAAGGACCGTTAAAAACATTCACGGCTTCCCGCTGATTATCGTTTAACAGATCCAAATCTAAAGCTTTTAAAACCTCCATAGATATTTAAAACATTTCCAGCTGTGACTTTACATCAATATTGTCTTTTTTCGCAAATATCTGAATTCTTCCATACTCACCGTCATAGCCCGGAAACAGTTTTACTTTACCCTCTCTAACTCGCACAATCGCCTCGGCAACTTTGGCGTTTGAGGCTTTCTTAATATTATCCGCATCAGCCTCAAGTAAAATAAAAAGTTCATTGCCAAGCAAATTAATAATTTCAAAATATTCCCTGTCAACTTTTTTTGAAGCTGTGCCTGTTCCAAATGCATCAGCAATAATCTCTTTTAAAGGAATTAAATGTTTAAAAGGAAAAGCCCGTGCATGATCACCGCCTTTTTCCCTGTCAGCAAGCGTTTCAACCCTGTGCATAACCCCTATGGTAACTTTTTTCCCGCATCGGGGGCATAAATAATTATTTTCAATCGTTAATTTTGGATCAGAACAGTAAGAACACGGACGATGGCCGTCATAATGATACTTGCCTTCCTCGGGAAAAAACTCAAGTGTTCCTAAGAACTTATCTTTATCACCTTTTTTAAGCGCATCAAACATTGAATCGTACGATAAGCCGCAGTTAAAAATATTGGCTTCCCGGGCGAGTTTTTCAGGTGAGTGAGCATCCGAATTAGATATCAAAGTAATATTATCAAGTTTAGAAAGTCTCCAGTTCATCGGCGGGTCAGAAGACAGCCCCGTTTCAGCTGCAAAAATCTTAGGAGTAAGTTCTTCATAACATTCTTCAAATGTATCAAAGCCCGAATTAGAGCCGAGAACAGCAAAATGAGGAGTCCATATATGCGCGGGCACCAAATAGCATTTATCAGAAATTTCCAAACAAATTTCCAACAATTTTTTAGAATCCAGACCCAAAATAGGCCTACCGTCTGACTTAATATTTCCGATATTCCCGAGCCGGGTATTCAACTTTGAAGCCACCTCAAGAGAAGGCGCAAAAATAATGTTATGCACCTTTCTGGTTTTATCGTTTTTCTTATAAATACTGCTTATTTCAACCGATAAAATAAATCTGACCTCAGCCTTACACGACGCAGGCACTTCACCATCAATTTTTTTTGCAAACTCCTGCTTTAATTTAAACAAACCTTCCTCAGCAGGCTCAAGTTTCTCGAGTATTTCAGCAAACCACCTCGGATGAGTAAAATCACCTGTTCCGATTACTTTAATTCCTTTAATCTGAGCCCATTTATAAAGATTTTCAAGGTCCATTTTTTTGCTTGTGGCCCTTGAATAATGCGAATGTATATGCAGATCTGCGTAAAACTTCATAAAACTTTTGATTTAATTTCTGGAGACTGTCCGAGTAAATCTAAAAATTCATATTTCCGGGGCTTTAAATTTTTTTTATCGTATTCAAACTCCACTTTGTAAACTCCCAGATTCGGCATTCTTAGCGCCCTTATCTCCTTTTCGGTATTATTTGTAAACCATTCGCCGATAAGAAGCCTCACCAGCATTCCGTGTGAAACAACTAAAACAGGCTGTTCATTGATATCATTGCATATCTGAAGCACGCATTTCTCCCCTCTTTTTATAATTTCTTTTTTTGATTCGCCTCCGGGAGGCGGCTGCCCGTGTTCATAAAAATTCCTTCTAAAAGGATCCCAGTGCTCAATCTTCATTTCACCCTGCCAGTCGCCGAAGTACATTTCGCGCAGATCTTCATAATAAGAAACCGGCAGATTTAAAACAGTATTGATAAATTCGGCGGTCTGTTTTGCCCTTATTAAAGGCGAAACAGCCATTTGCTTTATGCCAAACCCTAATAAATAACCACCGAGCTCAAAAGCCTGATCTTTTCCTTCCTTTGTTAAAGGAGGATCAACATCTCCCTGAATTATATTCAGCTTATTATAAACGGATTCTCCGTGCCTAACGAAGTACAGTGTTTTTCTTTCCATTTTTCATCGGTTAAACAGACGAAATTGATTGTATCATACTAAAATAAACTTTGACAAAACAAGCCACAAGGGTATAATACTACACCTGTAATTAGTTCAAATCAATGGGGCCAGATACAGAAAAAACAACAATCCGGGAAACGACTGAAATTGATGAAAGCATTAAACTGCTTAAACAGGCGGGCGTTGATGCGTCGGTTACGGACGCGCTGGAAAAAATTAAAAATTTAATTTCAGCGGAAACAGTTAATGCAGAAATAACAAAAATCCTCAAAGGCATTAAAGGGGCGGTGATTTCATGTCTCGTTTCAAATTCCGTTTCAAAAAAAACCGTTCTCGACTGCGACAAAATTATTGATGATGCTGAAAACGATCAAGATATAAGCAACATATCCTATGAAGAAGCTTTTAAGAATAAAGTGAAAAATGTACTTGAAAAAGTCCTTGAAAATTTAAAAAAATATTTGAATATTAAAGGGATCGGTATCGTTTATAATGATCCGTTAACAAAAAAACCACAGGAAATTACAACAGCGGGCATTACAGAGGGAAGAGTTTCACAAATAACAACCGATTATGATCCAAAAGATAATTTTCACCCGTACGGCAGTGAATTTCATCATATTCAGGAAATGAAATTCGGCACAAGACCTGTTGGAAATATTGATTTTATTTTTTCCGACACCCGCAATGAGCAGTTGATTATGGAAGTTACTGAAGCCGTTAAATCGGTAATTGATACTTTTCTTGATAATCAGCTTAAAAAGTTTCTGCAGCATGAAATTGAAATGCGTAAAAGAGAAATTATCGAAAAAAACTACTCAAAAACGGGATTTAAATGGCGGGATATAATTATAGAATTGTTTAAAATACTTAAAGAAATGGGTATGGACGGAATGCTTATATGCAAACGCTTTGACGCGCAAAAACCGGCAATTACCCGGATAGACGGCAAAGGAAATATAACAGAAACATGCGAATCGGAGGATTTTGCCCTGCAGGATATGGTAAAGAGGTACGGTTTTGATTTTAACGGAATGCAAGACATAACTTATCCAAATCTTCAAAAATTTCTAGGATCCTTTCTTTTTAAATATGACAATACCACGGACAAAGAAATGTTAATATTCATAGCCGAATGCTTATCGGATGTTTTAAGACAGCGCGAAGACATACGGTATGAACTTGTTAAATCCGTAGGTCTCAGATACGCCAACGCGATAATTGATAACAATGTGGAAATGCAGGGAAAACACGAAATCGTAACCCTTATCGGGGACATAAACGGATACAGCTCTTTTACAAGAGAAATAAGTGAATGCGTAAAACAAGGTGTTTATAAACAAGATCCTCTGCCTGATATAATGGACCGCTTTAGCGAACAAATAAGCGCGGAAATTGACCGCGACGATGAATTAAAAGGAGTTCTTGATAAAATAGTCGGTGATGAAGTTATAATTCATTTCAGGCTACCGTTTGATAAGGAAGGAAAAGATATTGAAGGGAAAACCGAAGGTGAGCATGATATTTCTCTTTATGTACAAAGGGCTCTTAAAATGTGTTCAAAGGTTCAGCAGATTTTTGACAAAGTTCTACATGAAGTTGAAAATGAATTCAAAATAAACCTTCCCAGATATCCTAAATTTTCTTTCGGAATAAAATCCTATGAAGACGTTGTGGGCATTTACGGCAACCTCAAAAATCCCGAATCGCGTATTCAAATAACAGTATTTGGCCCCGGAATCAATGAAACCGCCCGCATACAAACCGGAGCAAAAGAAGGAGCCATCCTTATTGAAGAAAAAACATGGGAAAAATATTTAGAGGGAAACGGAACGGAGTTCAGCCAGACAGGCCTTCCTATAATTATCCTCGGAAAAAACATTAAAGACCCCATTAATGCGGTTAATGGGCTTACAAGTCTGGAAATTGACGAAATGGAGGCAAGACAAGAACAGTTTTTTAAGGAACAGGAACCCTTAAGGCAGGCTTATTATAAAAAAAATCCAAGAGCAAAGACCCCGTATTATTATTGTACTGAAGAAACAATGCACCTGCTTCCCGAGGGTGATTATACCGTTGCAATGAGCGATGAGGAGCCTGACGGACCTGTAATTCTTGAAGTGGCGCGCGAATCGCACCGATTTAAAATAAAACTCCCCAGAGATAAAGTGATAAATCTTCAATATCCCATTGGACAACAAGCCTTAAATAAGCTTATAGAAGAAAGAAAAGAATTTGACTGCTCGCAAAGAAAAACATTCAGGGTCAGAAATAATAAATTTTACTTAATAAAATATGTTGATATAGAAGAAATTGTTAGAGAACAAATAGAAGTTATTAAGGCCAAAAACAAAGAATCTCAACAGGACCATTTCACTCTGGAGCAGCTGCCGGCCGGAAAATATGAAATAATCAAAAAAGAGGATGAAAAAGACGGGGATACAATATTAACATTAAGCCGCAGCGGCACTTCTTTAAAATTATTGATCCAAGAAAATCAAAAAAAATCCATCATCGGAAAAATAACCGATAGAGGTTATGTTGAACACCGCGAAGGATGTCTATACTTCTAAAATTTCCAACCCTCAAGCGCTTTCAAAGCTTCGGCGAGCGTTGGCATGCCAAGTCTGCCTCCGATTTTTAGACATTTAAGACTCGCGCAGACATTTGAAAACTTCATTATCTTTTTAAAATCCCATTTTTGAAGCCATGCATATAAAAATGCCCCGTGAAAAACATCCCCTGCGCCTGTTGTGTCAACAACCGGCTCTACTACATATTCGGGAACCGAATAAATCTCCATATCTTCCTTCTGAACACCTATTGCGCCGTACTTTCCGAGTGTTACTACCGCAATTTTTGCTCCATTATTAATATATTCTTTTAATGCTCTTTCATAATCATGGCCGAACTGATTTTCAACAAACCTTCTGGATACAATGAATATATCCGCTAATTTCGCAAACTCCCGATGGTTGGGGGTATGCGGCTCCGCATCAATACAAACAGGTATCCCGTTTTTACGCGCGAACTTGATTAATTCCATATTTTCTTCCGGGAAATGCGCATCCGAATGAACAACTTTGCAATTTTTAATAGCTTCATACATTTCCTCGTTTAAGGGCAAATTTTTCACCTGTCCCCTGTCGGCAACGATTGTTCTTGAACCAATTTTATCTTCAATAATAATACTTGATAAAGCCGGAGCCTTTCCTTTTTGCTGTACCATTAAAGATGTATCCACTCCCTCCTTTTTTAAAGTTTCCATGGCAAATTCACCTATTGGCCCCTCACCAACAGTACCTACCATTGCGGTTTTTAAACCAAGTTTGGCAGCGGCCGCGACAGCTGTTGCAGCCTGACCTCCTCCCTGAAGCGAAGACCACAAAGGCACAATTTTCTGATCTTTTTCAGGAAAATGCTCAACAACATTTAAGTGGTCAACAGTTGCTCCTCCGATTGCGACAAGATCATATTTTGGCATAAATCACAAATAGGGTATCATTTTATTATACCTTATTTTATCAACAATTGCTATTTCATCCTCTTTGTAAGGGTTCGGAGACCGTTAGTTGAAATTCTCAGTTTCTCCCATTTTCCGGTCTTTGGATTAAAGACCTTTTTTGACATTAAATTGGGGAGAAATCTCCTTTTGGTTTTTCGGTTGGAATGGCTTACATTATGGCCTACTGCAGGCTTCTTCCCTGTCACACAACATACTTTGGACATATATTTTTGTACTTAGATATTTTAAATGCCTTAGTATTGTACTTAAAAACCCTAAAAATGCAAGTTGTGGGTGTTTTAACATTGTTCGCTTGTTTAATTTATGGTAAAATATAAGGAAATCTAAAACAAAAATTTATGGCAAAACCTGATACAACAAAAAACCAGGAAGTACAGGGAACAGCTACTGAAGCAGCTAAAACACCGGCAGGAAAAGAGCCAGATGTGCAAAATCAAATCGGCCAAACCCAGGAAAAAATTGAAGGGGTGATTAATCCGGAACAAATTCCGTCAGAAACCGAAACAAGAAACGAACTAAATACCCTTAACAAGGGTATTGCTGTTAATATTGACGCGTTGGACGAAAATAATTTTGAAAAGCTGGCAGCAATTGACCATAATAAAGCAAATCAAATGTTAGCTAAAAGGGCGTTATCTGTAAGCAGAAAACTGGAAAAAGCGGAAAAACAAGCTATTGATGCAAATAATACGCCGGTAATTGAGGCGATCAGTAAATCGCGCCAGGAAAGAGCAAAAGGATGGGCCGAGGCTATTGGCGGAGCAGCAAAAACAATAGTAACTTCTATTGCCCTCGGAACAGCAGAAACAGTAAAAGCACTGGGCAGTGTAATAAAAGCAGGAATAGAAGGAACGGCAAAAGCAGGTTTATATGTTGGCAAAAAAGCGGTAGAACTACTTTGGGCAGCTGTTTTTACGTCTGTTAGAGCAATTCAGGACTATAGCGAGGAAAGGAAACAAAAATTACAACAATAATCAAAAAACGATGGATAAAATGTTATTTGTACAGCGGGAAATTAAACACGTACTTGAAGTATTAAATTTTATTACCCCCGAAGAAAGAACAAAATTAATGGCGATTATTGATAATTTAAATTATGATGATCTTGTCAAAATTCTAAAAACACTATATAAAGTTGAAACAGAGTATTTTGAATTTATTTATCAGGATACCCTTAAAGCAGAAGAATTTATTAAATCTTTAAATTTAAATCCGGCAAAATGACAAACGCAATGCACTCCAAGCAGCACGGGCTTAGCACAATGAACAATACCCGCCCGAAAAGCAAATTAAGACACAGAAGGAACAAGGCAAAAGCCCGCGCACGAAGAGAAGAAAAACTCAACGTTAAAAAGGGAAAATAAATTTCCCTTTTTTATTTGTTTAACCGGCGTTAAGATAATTTTAGCTTTTAATTGTTAATTATGGCTTTTTTCAAGAGCAGAAGAAAAAAACCAAAACCCCTGGGCAAAACGCGTATTCAGGAAATCCGCTCGCCCTATTCCCATAGAAAAATTTTTTCCAATAAAAAACCGTTAAAAAAACTGGCGGGAGGAAAAAAATATTCGGGAGAGCTTAAATTGTCATACAAAAAAGCTTTTCCTTTTAAAAAAATACTTTTTTGGGGTTTCGGGGGCTTGTTGATATTAACAATTTTATATACAACACTTTTTACAAATGTATTTTTAATAAAACACTGGAAAATCTATGGTGATGACATTATTCAGGAAAATTCAAAATTCGAGGAATTTTTAAAAGCAAATGAAAATAAAAATCTTGTTTTTTTGGATACGGCCAAAATCGAAAACACAATAAAGAGCCAATATGAAGAAATAAAAAATATCAGAATTAAAAAAATATATCCCGACACGGTTATTCTTGAATATTATAACTATCCCGAAGTCGCTAATTTATACAATTCTGTTGGAGAAACCCAGAAAAAATTTCTTATCAACGAAATAGGTCTTATTACCCAGCAGGATTACGAAAATCCAAATCTGCCGTTTATTTATTTAAAAAGTGAAAAAGTTTTTGAATTAAACACAATCGTAATCCCGCATGAAAAACTTGAATACATATTAAACGCAATTTACGAATTTGAAGAAATTTTTGGAATGAAAATATTAAAAGCGGATTATAAACCGAGGGAAAGAGAGCTCCATTTAAAAACCGAACGCAACTTTACAATCTGGCTTGATATGGGGCTTAGCGTGCAGACACAATATAACAAATTAAAAAAGGCAATGGCCAAATTGAACATTTATACCGACAGTATTGAATATATTGATTTAAGAATCTCTAGCGCAAACGGCGATCGTGTGATATTTAAAAGATGACAATTAACATTTGACATTTAACAATTGACTTATGATTTGGGCTTTAATCGGAATATTACTTGGTGTGATCTTCGGTCTGGCGATTGATATACCTATTCCCCTTGAATTAACAAGATATACGGCTGTTGTAAGCATCGGTATTCTTGACGCGCTTTTTGGAGCAATAAGGGCTGAAGTAACAAAAGACAGATATAACGCAATAATTTTTATTTCCGGACTGTTTTTTAACGTTGTTCTTGCTATTGCAATTACATATCTGGGAGATAAGCTGGGGCTTGATTTGTACCTTGCCGCTACGGTTGTTTTCACATTCAGAATATTTTCAAACGTGGGGATTACCAGAAGAGCGATTCTTGAAAATTTTCTGCAAAAAAGGAAACAAAAAAGAGCATTTTAAGCGTCTGGCAAGGAGGAAATATTGAATTTCAAGTAAGAATTTGTTATACTTAAATAAACTAAGACACACACAATTAACAAAAATAAAATGGCTAAAAAATCAAATACTATTGCGCTGCTTCATGAAATGCTCGAAAGCGCCGAAGCAAGCATAAGATCGGCAAAACAGCTTCTTTTGGATATGGGCGGGGATCTTCCCGATGTAAAAGAAAAATACAAAAAAGCCGCTTCATCTCTTAAAACCGCAGTTTCCCCCGAAGGACAAATTGTTGAGGGAGTTTTTGACGGGCAGAATATGATCGGTCCCGATAAACGCACCTATCCGGTTCCGGCAAATTATGCCAGCAAATCAAAATTAATACCCGGTGATGTGCTCAAGCTTACAATTCAAGACGACGGATCGTTTATTTACAAACAAATCGGTCCGGCCGAAAGAAAAAAAATTGTGGGTACTTTGACTTACGAAGACGGGCAGTATCACGTTATTACAAGCGGAAAAGCCTACAAGGTGCTGCTGGCTTCAATAACATATTTCAGGGCAGAAGTTGGCGATAAAGTTACATTGATCGTCCCGGCTCTTGAGGACAGTGACTGGGGCGCCATTGAAAACGTGCTGCCAAAAATCGAAGATGAAGATGCCGAAATAGATTTAAATAAATTCTAATTTTATAGTATGGCCGATCAAAACGAAGCAGAACTTGTAACGCTTGAAGAAGCCGTTAACAAGGTAAAAAAATGGACAGACGAAAAAGACTGGCAGAATGCAAAAGAGGGATGCGAAGAAATTCTGGCGGTTGATCCGCAAAACAAAGAAATTCTGGATATTCTGGATAATGTAAATAAAAATCTGGGGCAAAAAGAAACGACAGACGAGATACCGGCTTTTAATCTTAATATGCAAGCCAAGCAGGAACCCGCTCCTGCACCGGAGGTTAAACAGACTACTCCACCTCCACCTACCACAACGCTACCGCAAGAAGAAAAAGCGGAAAAAAAATCAAGCAATACAGGAATAATTATCACGGCGATTATTTTTATTCTTATACTGGGCGGTCTTGTGGCCTTATTTTTAATGGGCTGGCTTAATCCTTTCTATAACTGGCTTTTGGGGCTTTTTGGTTTATAATGGTGCCATGAAATTTTCATGGAACAAATTATCAAAGCCTATTTTGGCGCTGGCTCCCATGGAGGGCTATACTGATTCGGCGTACAGGCAGCTTGTTAAAACATATACTCCAAATGTTATTTGCTGGACCGAGTTTACAAGCGCTGACGCGCTAAAATATAAAAGCAGAACCTCACAAAAAAAAATAAAATGCGATAAAACGGAACAGCCTCTCATTGTTCAGCTTTTCGGCAAAAAACCCGAAAACTTTATTCAAGCGATTCCATATGTCGAAAATATGAATGCCGCAGGAATAGATATTAATATGGGCTGCCCGGCTAAAAAAGTTGTAGCATCAGAGCACGGCTCGGCTCTGATAAAAACTCCCGAACTAGCTGCAGAAATTGTTTATCAGGTATCAAAAAATACCTCGCTTCCGGTTTCAGTTAAAACAAGAATTGGATTTAAGGAATTTGATAAGGCGAAATTTGAAAAATTCTGTCTAAATCTTGAAAAAGCTGGAGCAAAGCTTATAACCGTGCACGGCAGAACAACGAAGCAGGGTTACAGCGGCAAAGCGGACTGGAAACCCGCCTACAGCTTAAAAAAACTTCTTAAAATTCCAATAATCGGCAACGGAGACATTGATTCTCCCGAAAGTGCGCTTTCTCATATTGAAACCCTTGACGGCATAATGGTGGGAAGGGCCACATTCGGCAATCCCCTGCTGATGTACCATATTTACAAAACGCTTCATCCCCGTTCAAAAAAGCTAAAAAGGCTGCCTGATTGGTTTGAACTGGCAAAAAAACATATTAAGTTAAGCGTTAAGACAAAAGGAGAAAAAAAAGGCATGCTTGAAATGCGAAAACACCTTGCCGCATATATAAAAGGCTTTCCCTATGCGGCAAAGTACAGATTAAGACTGGTTCAGGTCGTATCTGAAAATGAAGCGCTTGCACTAATAGACGAAATCCATAAAAATTCCCTTAAATAAGCCATTTGAATAAAGTTTTTGGTTTGCTGTCGATGTTTTTTTGTGATATAATATAAAGATTTAAAAAACAAAATAAATCAAAAAGAAAAATGACACTAAAGTTAGATAAAATTTTTAGGACCGCAATCCAGTATAAAGCCTCTGACATTTATATTACTACCGGCAGCAAGCCGATACTCCGCATTAACGGAGATCTTATAAGAATTGAGGAGCATGATGTAATGACAAAAAAAATGGCGGAGGAATACCTGCTTGAAATGATGACCGAAGATCAGGCAAAACATTTCCAGAAATCTCTTGATCTTGATTTTTCAGTTGATATTGAAAACATCTCAAGGTTCAGGGCTAATGTTTTCGTGCAGCGAAAAGGCATGGGAGGAATTTTTCGCGTAATCCCGTCAAAAGTCTATACAATGGATGAATTAAACCTTCCGCAGCAGCTAAAAAAAATACCGGATATGCCAAGCGGACTTGTTATTGTAACCGGTCCCACAAGTTCAGGTAAATCTACAAGCCTTGCCGCTATGGTAAATGAAATCAACATAACATCGGCAAAACATATAATAACAATTGAAGACCCTATTGAATTTATACACGAAAACAACAAATCCATAATAAACCAGCGCGAGGTTGGAACGCACACATTAAGCTTTCAAAGGGCTCTAAAATCCTCACTTCGTGAAGATCCGGATGTGATTTTAATTGGTGAAATGCGTGATCTTGAAACAATTTCACTGGCAATAACAGCGGCAGAAACCGGACATCTTGTATTTGCCACGCTCCATACAAACGGAGCCGCAAATTCAATCGACCGTATAATAGACGCGTTTCCCCATGAACAACAGAATCAGGTAAGAACCCAGCTTGGTGAATGTCTAAAAGCTGTTATCTGGCAGAACCTGTTAAAAACAAAAGACAAAAAAGGCCGTCTGGGCGCATACGAAATCATGTTCGTAAACCACGCGATCGCAAACATGATACGAAAAAGCACAACCCACCAAATAAATTCAGTTATAGAAACAAGCACCCAGGAAGGCATGCAGACAATGAAAAAATCCCTTACCGATCTGATTGAATCGGATTTGGTGGACGAAGACGAAGCAATGGCGTTAATGCCGCCGGAGATAGATGTATAACCATTCAGGAAATGTCCAATTCTAAAACACAAAATACCAACAAACTAGCAAAAATAACTGCATTATTTATTGTGTTTTTTGTTATATTTGCAGGAACAATGCAGGTATCGGCAGGAGATACGGGTTCGGGTTCCATGCCTTTTGATGATGACGATCCCACCGACCCGACACCGGGTGGAATTCCCGCTCAGGAAGCAAGCACAAAACCCCCATCAGAGGTAAAATTTGATGTTTCGCAATATTTAAAAATCGATGAAGGCCAGACATATCTTAAAGACGATGCCAAGCAAAAAGGAGCTGTTGGTGAATTCATTATCAAACTTATTAAACTTTTAACAACGACAATCGGTTCGCTTGCTCTGCTTGTGATTATTATCGGCGGTATGACTCTTATGATTTCTCACGGAAACCAGAATTTGCAGACAAAGGGAAAGGAAATGATCAAATTCGCTATTCTGGGGCTTATTATTGCCTTTATGTCACTAATAATCGTCACGTTTGTTGAATCTTTATTTTATACTGTTTAAAAATGCATAAGAAAAAAGAAATTTACATAACGGCAAAATTCATTGCAATACTAATTACTGTTTTTATTTTGTTTTCAGGAACAATGCAGGTATCGGCAGGCGATACGGGATCAGGAAGCAGCGGTGGTGCGGGCGGAGGGGCAGGCACTCAAACACCGGCTCCTTCAGTCACCGGAGCAACGCCGACTTTTAAATGCGCGGATGTGACAGCTGCGGGATCTTCGGGGATTTTT
Organism: Candidatus Peregrinibacteria bacterium; assembly: GCA_016928915.1. Taxonomy (GTDB): domain Bacteria; phylum Patescibacteriota; class Gracilibacteria; order UBA1369; family PNNO01; genus JAFGJT01. The sequence continues at coordinate 8,992 of JAFGJT010000009.1, read as the reverse complement.
GTTGTGCTTGAAGAGCCTATTGCAGTAACGGCCGATGCAAATAATATTTTCTGCTTCAGAGTCTGCAAAGAGCTCACAGAAACAGAAAAAACAACAGCCGCAACAAAAACCGAACAAATGAAAATATGTGAAATCAAAGACAAATGTGAAGGGGGCGGCGCTATAGGAGATAAGTATTCCTGCCAAAGAGTACAGGTTATGAAAGCAGATTCGGGCACCGAGCTGATTTATAATTATGTGGGGATGATATATAAATGGGCTGCTGCAACGGTAGGTATTGTGGCGGTTTTTACAATGGTTTTCAGCGGCATTATGATTATGAGCGCAGGCGGCGATTCGGCAAAAATAGATGAAGCAAAAAAACGCATTACACAGTCGCTTTTCGGACTTGTGGTTTTATTTTTATCAGGTCTGATATTATACACAATTAATCCAACATTCTTTGTTTAAACAAACAATTAAAATTTTGGTTTTATTAACATTTATACTTAACTGTATTACGTTTTCATGCACGTATGTATTTGCGCAGGGGGATACTGGTTCGGGAAGTTCAACCGCAACACCAGCCACTTCCGATGCTTCTACAACACCCTCGACCCCGGCTGGCGATGAGCCTGCGGAAAGAATAACAACCCCCCCTCCAATTCCGCAAATTTCCACTCTTCCCGGCCCGCAGGGAACGGATGTAAGAGACGCAAATTTATATCTTCAGCAGTCGTTTTTGCCAAGTATTACAATGACGGTTATTAGAATTGCAATCCCTCTTGCCGTTGTGTTTTTAATTTTCGGAGCTGTCCAGTTTTTAACGGCGTACGGCAGCGATGAAAAGTTGAATATAGCAAAAAAAACAATTACATGGTCACTTGTGGGGCTTGTGATAAGCCTGCTTTCATACGCAATCGTGCAGCTGATTTTCTTTAGCGGTTATCAGATAACAAGTTTAGGACAATGAAAATAAAATTTTTTAAAACTATCGGACTGTACGGCACCGCATTTGCCCAGAATAAGCCGAATGTTGATGAGCTGTTATATAAATTTCAAATGACCGAACCGACTGCCACCCCCACAACAACCGATTATATTGCCTCTCTGCCGGAAGCCGACCCGATAACAATGTTCGGAAAAATTGTATATTTTGTGCTTATTGTGGCAAATATTCTCGCCTTTATTTCGTTTATAGGCTCCGGAGTTTTTATGGTTATATCACAAGGCAATGACGAGCTGCTGAAAAAAGCAAAAACAATATTTACGTATACGCTTTTTGCCATGCTGATATGTGCAGCGGCGCTTGCCATTGTAACGGGCATTACTCGTTTTGATTTCTTTAATCCCAGATAAAAATTGTTTAAAAAAACATTAACAATTTGCCTGCTGATTTATACCGCATTATTCAGCTTTTCATATATTGCCTATGCGCAAAGAGGTATAGATCCCTCACTTAAACCCGAATACGCGCCCGATGTGCCGGCTGCGGGACCGGGTGAACAAGAATGTAAAGACCTGGGAGGTCAATGGGATAAAACAGCACAAATATGCACGGGTTATGAAGCTGAACCTATAAATGCATTTCTTCAGGTTATTGGCGGCGCGCTATTAATGCTTTCGGGAGGAATTGCCGTAATTGTGGTTACAGTGGGAGGTATTTTATACATTTCTTCGCGGGGGAATCAGCAGCAGTTGGAACTTGCAAAAAACACCCTTGTGTACGGCGTACTCGGCATGGTGGTAATAATTTTCTCCTATTTTATAGTTAGGTTTGTGCTTACGGCGGTAACAGGAAATTAAACTTTTTTCTCAATCCGGGGAAATAAAGGTTTGCACACTTCAATTTTTGTTCCGGAATTTAAAACGCCCCACTTTTCGATCTTTTTAAAATTATCCGTAAAGATTTTCTGTGAAAGCGCAGCGAGAATTTTTTCAGATATTTCGGGCATAAAAGGATTAAGTGTATAACCTATGTGCCTTAACATTTCCAAAAGATTGTATAAAACATTACCAAGTTCATTCATATTTTCTTTGGCAAGAACCCACGGTTTTTTCTCGTCGATATAGAGATTGGCCGTTTTTGCGTATGCCATTATTTCTTCGGCAGCCTTCTTTAAATCAAACTTATTAAAACATTCATGATAAATTTCCCATAAATATTCGGTTTTTTTTGTAATATCATTATCAGCCGAATCTTGTTGCGGAACTTTGCCCTTAAAATATCTGTCTGTCATTGAAAGAACACGGTTAACCAGATTGCCGAGATTGTTTGCAAGCTCGCCGTTAAACAACTCCTCGAATCTTTCATATGTAAAATCACCGTCATCGGTTGTGGGAATTTCACGCAACAGATAATAACGCATTGCCTCTGTGCCGTATTTTTCATAAACATCAAACGGAGAAATAACATTATTCAATGATTTGCTCATTTTATGGCCGCCTGAAGTGATAAATCCGTGTACATAAATATTTTTCGGAAGAGGAAGTTTTGCCGACAGCAGCATTCCTATCCATATTCCCGCATGAAATCTTAAAATATCCTTGCCGATTAAATGCACATCACACGGCCAGAATTTTTCATACAACTCACCATTATTTTCATAATCCAGCGCTGTAATATAGTTTGATAAAGCGTCGCACCATACATACATAACCTGTGTAAGATCATCAGGAACAGGGATCCCCCATTCAAGAGCTGTTTTGGGGCGGGAAAAACTTATATCCTTAAGACCTCCCTTAACAACATTTAAAAATTCATGTTTTCTTGATTCCGGTAAAATTTTAAGCTCATCTTTCTCGATCAGCTGTTCAATTTTTTTGGAATATTTTGAAAGTTTAAAAAAATAATTCTCCTCTGAAAACCGATTTACTTTCTTTTTATGAATGGGACATTTGCCTTCAATAATATCTTTTTCGGTTATATATGCCTCACAGCCCGAACAGTAATATCCGCTGTAAGTGTCTTTATAAATATCACCCGATTTAACAAGTTCCTTCCATAGTTTTTGTGCACCTTTTTTATGTCTGTCGGATGTTGTACGCAAGAAATCATCGTAAGATAAATTCAGAATAGTTTTTAAAGCCTGATTAAGTCTGACCATATCATCAACATGTTCAATTGGAGTTTTGCCCAAATCCTTTGCAGTATCCGCAATTTTCATGCCGTGCTCGTCGGTTCCGGTTAAAAAATAAACATCTTCCCCGAGCATCCTGCGGTATCTTGCAATTGCGTCCGCCTGGCACGCTTCCATGGCAAAACCAATATGAGGTGCTGAATTTGCATACGGTATCGCGGTTGTAATATAAAATCTTTCCATGCAACCATTAAACGATGAAAACGAAAAAGTTTCAAGAAGACTATTTAAACCCCTCGGGCGACTCAAGATCGTTTGAACTCTTAACGTCGGTTCTGTACAAAGAAAAATTAAATACCGGCATAAAAGTATTCGGTTTGATAAAGGCTTCTATTTGTTTTCTTAAAGTTCTAAAATAACCGGTTGAAGTAATTTTTGCCTGTTCCCTTACAATATATTCATTGTCATTCGGAATAATAATTCTGTAATAAATTTTTGCTTTATTGATTTTTTCATAATCAGAATAACCTGAAAGAACAACAGGATTAAAAACATTTGTTAAAGTGAGGTAATTATTTTCGTGCTTTTCGGCCCCCGCGATAAAATCATAAATGCGCAGCGGATTCCCGGTATTGCAGTTGTAAATTTCTATATTATCGGTGCCAGCAGAATATTTTCTTGTTTCCAAGCCACCCGACTCTCCGATTCCAAAGAAATACGACTCGCGCGCGCAAAACCATATTCCGTTAATACATGCAGCCTGATAATTAATTCCGCCAACATCTATAAATTTATTTAAAGCATCTTCAGTTCCGAGGCAGCTGGGACTTGTTTCGTTGCTTCCGGGTGAAACACCGATATAATCTCCAATACTTTCCGTGATAAATGTTTTTTTTCCGTCAGGCGGATTTTTATTTAAACCAATAATTTTCCAGCGCAGTATGGGAATATCCGCAGTGGTCCAGTTCTTTTCCAGCCAGTTCTGGGCAAGCGTATCATCGGGCATAAAATACTCAACCCTAAAATCGGTTACCGGCACTGTCTGGCCGCTTTGATTGATTGTAAAAAGCGGTATAGTAACACTTTCATTTAAATTTAAAACATTATAAAGATATTCTTTCGGGAGCCCCATGGCAATCTGGGGGTTTATAATTTCCGTGTCCATATACGGAATTACCTTTGTACGATTTTTGATTGAATATTCAAAATCAAGTCCAAGTTCCGGATCCGAAATACCAGTTTTTTCAACCTCATAACCCTGAATATTCTGATGCAGATCAAGCATAGCGCTTTCAATGCCGGCTTCAGCTGAATAATATGCTTTTTCAGAACCGATGATGTCGCTGTTTATTTTAACCTCCCTTATTACAAGATTGCTTAGCCCAAGAGCCATGGTCATAAGTATTCCCATAATCAGCAGGGCGATAACAAGCGCACTTCCTTTTTGTTGATTAATTATTTTCATGTGCTTGTTTTTACGTTATAAAGCCTTGTAGTAATGCTCTTCTGTATGTTAAGAGTGAAACGCGACAAATCATCCCTTGATGACTGAACGTTAATATAAAAACTTACGGACGGCTGAAACTGAACAGGTCCGCATGCAATATTTTTTGTATTAAACGGATCGGCCAAAGGCGATATTTCAAATTTAAGCCCGTTAATTTTTACATTTTTAAGCTCTATTTCCCTGTATTCCGATTCCGCTCCTGCAGCGCCGTATCCCTCGTAGGGCATCCATGCGGCTCCGGTGTAATACTCCTTATAAAGAAGCAGTTGATTATCCAAAAATTTAAATATTGTTCTGTTATTGCCCGCCGCGTCTATAAGAGCAAGGAATGTTCCGGCAGGTGCATATGTTAAAGACCTGCAGGTGGTTGATACACCTTTTGTAACCGCTTCGGGCTCGTCCGAAAACGTCTGGGCGATATAGCAGGAATAATCAATTGTCTTTGCCCTTGCCTCATCGGTTAACAAATTAGTTATATATCTTATTTCGGAATAAACTTCCTTAACAGCATTGGCTTCGCGCTGCGACCGTGCGATATAAAGATAAGAACCCGAAATACTTGTAACAAAAATTACAAAAATAGTGAGTGATATAAGCACTTCAATCAATGTAAATCCTTTTTGTTTTTTGCATTTCATTTTCATAATTAAATCGGACCGGATTTCCAGTCGGTTAGTATTGTTGAAATTTCAACGGTTTTTGCAACGCTGCCGTCTTTCCATTGCACAACGGCCTTTACGGCAATTTTTGTTTTTTCTTCGTTTAGATTTATTATTTCAAGCCATCTTGAAAAGCCGCTTTCAGAAATTAACGCTTCATGAGAATATATAAAGATATCACCGTCTTCTTTAAGGTATAAATTTTTGCTCATATCCTCAATACTGTTAATTTTAGTTAATTTCCACGGAGCATGGTTTTGTACAACGCTTATTTTATTCAGATTGTCATATCCGGGACTGTCGCAGCTTGCCGCTGGAAAAAAATTATGCTGCCTTTCAATAATATAAAAACCATCCTCTGCAAAAGATGATCCGAATATCTGCTTCTGGGGTTCGGCAGGGCTTGTCCATGGCTGATTATTAAGCCAATTGCCGTCGCGAATATTTCTCAACCCCTCAATGGCCTCTTCAGCCAGATTATATGCGATTATCTGATTAATATTTGTTCTGTTTGCTCTTATTGATGAAACAAGCAGGTTTGTTGAAGTAATTATGATTAAAGCAATCATGGAAACTGCAATTATTACCTCCGGAAGTGAGAATGCTTTTTTATTCATTTTGATTTTCATTAACTTTTTGAACATAAGCATTTCCGATAAGCGCGTTAAACACGACTGTTCGCGCGTCCAAAGGGTTTTCGGAATTTGCATACCCAACGGTTATTTTTATAAGAGCCTCCCTGTCGCTACGAAGTCCCGAAAGCTCGGGAGTTCCGTAAGGCGGTGTAAAAAACACTGTAACCTGTTCGGTCACGGGTTCGGTAAATTTTTCCACTTTTTTTATTATAAGGTCACTTTGTAGGCTTTCAGTAGGCACAATAGTGATATCAGATTCAATAACGCTGCATTTATTTACTTCCTGTAAACGGTCAAATTTTGTTTTTATAAGGTCCATGCCTTCGCCGCTCTTAACTCTGAATCCATAGCATATTGATGATTTTTCAACAAAATAGCCCGATCTTGATTTGTCGCGCGCCTCGCCGATAATGCTCTGTAAAGTATTTGCCGCAACATCCAGCCGAATTTTCTTTTGCACAATGCTGTAACTGCCCAGCCCCAGAATAACCACAACGCTTAAAATTGAAATAACAATCAGTATTTCAACTAAAGTAAAACCTTTTTTTTTTAGAGCGATATTTTTCATTACACAAGTCTGGTTAAATCAAATATCGGCATAAGAATCGAAAGCGCCAAAAGGGCGACAACAAGCCCCACAACAAGCATCATAATCGGCTCAAAAAGAGTTGTAAGTCTTTTTAATGTGTTATCGATTTCTTTATCATAATGCTGAGCGATTTTTTGTGAAATAGACCCCAAAGATGCTGATGTTTCACCAATATTCAACATCTGTGTAACGGTTTCGGGAAATAAGAATGAAGAATTTTTTAAATTTTCGGATATTTTCTTGCCGGCCTGCACCTCCTTGATAATTTCCCAGGTTTTAATTCTATAAAGTTCGTTATTAATGGACCCGCCGATTATCTGCAAAATCTTAATAACCGGAAGACCGGCTTCAATTAAAATTCCAAGAAGGCTCACGAATCGTAAAACAAGAACTTTTCTTATAAGCTCGCCAACCACGGGAATTCTTAATTTCAAATAATCAAGCTGGAATTTGCCGGTTGTTGTGCCTTTATACACATGCAAAAGCGCGTAAATAATAACAACAACAAGTATCAGCGTCCACCAGTACCCTCCAAGAAAATTGCTTATACCTATCAACGCTTTGGTTGCTACGGGGAATTCTTCTTCCGGAAGTCCCCCTTCTTTTAATAAATTGGTTAAAATCGGCACAATCCAGATCATCATTGCGGTTGCAATAACAAGAAGAGTGGCAAAAATAAACGCAGGATATGTTGCGGCCGTAAAAAGCTTTGTCTGCAGATCGTGGGATTTTTCCGTCTGCTCAGAAAGACGCAGCAGCATTTTATTAAGATTGCCGGCCGCTTCTCCGGCTTTTATAACGCCAATATCGGCATCCGAAAAAACATCGGGAAATCTCGCCATAGCGTCCGAAAGAGTTACACCCTGTGAAGCTGAATATGCAAGAGTATTTATAATACGCTGAAATTTAACATTTTCAGTTTTATTGGTAAGAATCTGCAGGGTCTTAAGAACGGGGATACCCGCATCAATCATTACAGCCATTAAATGAAAAAAATACGCTTTTTCTTTAAGGCTTATACGGCTGTGATCAATAAAAAAGTCATTTATCTTTGTAAAGATCGAAGCGTTTCTGTTGTCATAAACACCGTACACAACATTTTCCGATAATCTTTTTCCTTTCTTTTCTATGTTTTTTAAAAGCCGTGCACTGACATCAGCGCTTTTTTCAGCCTTTTTTTCACTGCCGCTCATCTTGTTTTGTATTTCCATAATAAAAATTTATATATAGTACGCATTAAGATTTAAACTCACGTTTTCAAGAAAATTTTCAAGTGTCTGCACATTGATGGTTTTAATTAAAAACTTTCTTGAACTGCTCTGGATTGCGTCAAAAAACTTTAAAATATTCGGATGTGAACCGGTAATGTTCATGGTTATATTTACAACGTTCGCCTCAAGCTCGGCCCCCTGCGTCAGCCCGAAACTCAATGAATTTAAAGAAATTTCATATTGGTCGGCGGTTTTGGAAAGAGTTTCAATTATACTGTTCTGATTAACTCCACCCGGAATTAAATTCATAACATCTCTCTGGGTTACTTCGCTGCCGGTAAATGATGATTCAAAGGCCTGCATCTGGGAAAGTCTGGATTTGGCGGAGGCAAGCTCAGTCTGTTTTTGCGATAAACCGACGATACCCTGATCATACTTATCTTTTAGAGGAAAAATAAAAAAATAAGCGGCCGCAATTACAGCAACAAGCAGCAGTACGGCAAGCAGTGTTGAAAACCGAAATGAAGATCTTGATACATTTTCTACTGTCATATAATTTTTAAGTTAATATTTATTTTCTCTGAACTCCGTTCTGCGAAGCTTCCGCAAAAGGCGATGCGGCCGCTACCGAGGGCGCATATTCAACATTGAAAACGAACGTCAGAATGGTTTCGTTGTTCTGATTGACGCTTTTTGATATTGAAGGAACAAAAGCGTTCCTAAATTCAGGATTAATATCGAAGGCCGCGATCGTATCGGCAATTGCCTGCAGCTGCCTTTTAACGTCGGTTGAAGGATTTGTGCGTCCGTTAAAATTAAGTTTTCCTCCCTCCACAGCGCTGTATGAGCTAAAATAGACCGCTCTTGTTTTTGCCAGAAGATCAAGGGGGATAATTTTCTCCTGTATATCGTTGATAACTTTTGCCCATGGTATTTCAAGAGCTTTGATTTTATCAAGCACCTGAAGCCCTTTTTGGGCCCCTACAGCTGTGCTGGACTGAAGCCTTGAAAGCTCATTGTTTACTTCCGCAAGTTCCCTTTCGGCCTGTAAAAAAGACTGTGAAACAACGCTATTCTGCGAATAATAATATCCGTAAGCAAGACCCGCGACCACAACAAGCACAAATGCGAATACAAGCAGAATGGGAAATTTTTTTGTACCGTAACTCATAATTTTTTTGTTTTATTTTTATTTCTTTATATTATACTATAAAATCCTGTCAGGATCAATAAAAACAGCATGAATAATATATAGTACACAGACATTTAGGACACCGTGTTAAGATAAAAGTGCATATACTTAACCAAAACACGATGTCCAAAGCAAAATTA